>JABJGI010000019.1 GCA_018662305.1 Porticoccaceae bacterium
TAGCTCTTCTGCGTCGCTCGATACAGAATTCAGGTTGTCGGCGATTGAGCCGATCGCCCTTGTGGTTTCACTAATCTGTGACGATTGATGTTCAGAGGCTTCATTAAGTCTTAGTGCAATTGCCCGGGTTTCATTTGAAGCCCCGGCAACGTTTTCAGCTGTGGCTACCACATTCGTCACAAGATCTCTTAACTGTTCGATAGCGTAGTTAATCGAGTCTGCGATTGCGCCTGTGAAATCTTCACTTACGGTAGCTTTTACTGTGAGATCACCTTCAGCCAGATCAGCAATTTCGTCGAGCAATCGGAGGATTGCTTCTTGGTTCCCTTCATTCGCAACTTCTTGATACCTTAGGCTTGAACGAGTATTTCTAACCACCAGCAACCCAATGAGGAAGGCAAGAATGGCGGCTGTAGTTGCCGCAAAGAAAACCATGGGTGTACTAAAGGGGCGAATATCAAAGCGTTCCGGCAGGCTGGCAATTTCCAGAGATAGAATCTGAGCTCCAGAAAGCAGGTCAGCCCCTGTACGGATAATAGCCGTCGCTGCATCCGAGGTTACTGAGAGGGAAGGCGAAGCTTCAATCAAGGATTCAACCGATGTATTAATTCCTTCGAATTGCGCCTCGACTTGCTCAAGCAGTGCTCTGGCTTCCGGCGAGACAACTCGGGTAATTCCCAGCAATCTATTGCCGTCGCGCATGCCGACTAGAACTTCTGAAAACAGCAATACATCATTCCGGAACTGTTCGGCAGCCGCTATGGCGTCATAATTCCCGGAAAGGGAATTGCCTCCAAGAATGGAGCGCAGGCTGGCGAGTGCGCGCTCAGATCTCCATACCTGAGCCTGTGCTTCAGCTACTTGATCCGCTGGAGCTCCAGTTCGGAGCATGGTGTCAACAACGGTTGTGTAGGCTTGCTGTATGCGAGGGATGTTCTGCTCAAGAGCGGAAAGTTGCGTTCGCAGAAATTGTACGTTTTCTGTCTGTCCCCTTATGGTTTGAATGTCTGAGATGATCCGGTCGAGCTGGTCGACAAAGCGTCTCACGTTATTAGGTTGCAATTCTCCGGCGTCAGCATCAAAGCGACGCTGCCGATCAGAAATGGACTGCTCAATTGCGGGAAGGCTAACCACGGCCTCCGCATCGCCGATGGCGGCTTCCTGAGACACAATCATTAAGTCGTATATTTCTGACTGTATTGAGGTGAGTAAATTCTGTAGTGCTCGGTCAGAACGGTCATTGTTAGCGGTGAGCGTCATGCTGTAAATCGCCAGCAGGATCGCGGCACCCATAAGCAGAGAAAGAATGAAAATTATGATCTGATGAGTTCTAACGCTAATAGCCATTATGAGTTCACTTAGTTTTGTTAGGCCGCTGCTACCTGGCGGAATTTGTCACTAAAGATCAGCTGATCCGTGTCAAATGTCTGCCATAACTCTTCGGCGATTTTTACCTTCCCGGAAAGATAGCTTTCGAATGCTACGCCTTCATCTATGGATTCAAGATCCTCGTTGCTTACCTGGCGCATTCCAACAATCTGATCGACAATCAATCCAAATCTAGCGTCTGGCCTATCCAGACTGATGACGTGACATCTAGCCTGATTTTTCGACGGCTCACGTCCAAGGAATAGCCCGAGGTCAACCAAGGGAAGGGCTACGCCTCTTATATTTGCTAGACCAGCAATCCAAGGTTGGACGCCAGGAATGCTCGTAATAGCTGGTAGTTCAATAACCTCAGAAATCTCCTTCATGTTCACTAACAAACGCTCATTGGACACAAGAAAAGCGACTCCTTGCCAGGAGTCTTCGCCAACCTGCTGGGGTGGAGCGACCGAATTTTTTTCGACTCGGTTTTGTAGTTGCAGAAGTAGTTCGCTGGCGGAAGTCATACTGAAGTTAGGCCGTCAGATCACTAATAGTGCTAGCGAGAAGAGTTTCTGGCACGGGTTTGGTCAAATATGCTTTGGCTCCCTGGCGCTTTCCCCAAACCTTGTCTGTTTCCTGATCCTTGGTTGTGATCATGACGATGGGGATATCTTTTGTGCTTTCGTTTTTTGAGAGCTGACGTGTTGCCTGGAAGCCGTTCAATCCCGGCATAACCACATCCATCAATACCAAATCCGGCATTTGTTCTTTGGCGATACGCACGCCATCTTCGCCGCAGGTAGCAGTGATGACTTCGTGCCCACCCTTTTTTAGCAGCTGGGTGAAACGTTTTGTTTCCGTCATGGAGTCGTCGACGATTAGCACTCTAGCCATCTATAGGATCTCCAACGAATCGGTAACTATTTTTTGTAGCATTGGTACACCTCTATAAGCTCATCCCTGCTGAAAGGTTTGGTCAAGTACCGATCAGAGCCAACTATACGACCCTTGGCCTTATCAAACAGGCCATCCTTGCTTGAAAGCATGACGACAGGTGTTTCCTTAAACATAGCGTTATTTTTCACTAGCGCGCAGGTTTGATAGCCATCCAGGCGGGGCATCATGATGTCGATCAGTATCAAATCTGGCTTGTTCGCAGCGATTTTAGCCAGTGCGTCATAGCCGTCAGTGGCGGTCACAACCTCACAGCCTTCTTTGGAAAGAATGGTTTCCACAGTTCGACGAATCGTGTTGCTATCGTCAACGACCATCACCTTCATTGCGACCGAGCCTTGGGGAAATTTTTTGTCAAAGGTACTACCCAGTTAAGTAACGACTTGAAAATCCATCTTATATTGGCGCATAGGTCGGTCAAAAACAATCCTATTGGTGTCAAAGTGCGAAGTAATCTGCGGCTTTCCGCGCGAAATGCTTTCTCACGAAAACAAGTCAGTACGTGCTAACATTTAGCCCCAATTCACCGAATTGGAGCAATTTCCTCAATGGCATCTCCCGCCTCTCGGATGGGCGTCCTGATGGACCCCCTCGAAACCATCGTTCCATATAAAGATACGACTCTGGCACTAGCGCAGGCCGCGCAGGATTTCGGTTGGTCTGTTGAGTACTTTACGCAGATGGATATCTGGTTTGATAAAGGCGCTCCAAAAATTCGCTCTGCACCCTTAAAGGTAGACCTGGAAAAGGATAATTGGTTTGAAGGGGGTGAGTTTAGGGAGCGTGAAGCTTCCGAATTTGATTGCCTGCTGATGCGCAAAGACCCGCCTTTTGACATGAATTACATATACAGCACCTATTTTCTCGAGATGGCAGAGCGAGAAGGTGTGATGGTCGTCAACTCGCCGAAGTCAATTCGAGACTGCAATGAGAAGATCTTCGCGACCAATTTTCCTCAATGTTGTCCGGAGTTGGTCATCAGTGCACGTAGTGAGGTTTTGAAGAAATTTCACCGCGAACAGGGCGATATCATTATCAAACCTCTGGATGGCATGGGAGGAAAATCGATTTTCCATCTAAAACCTGACGAAGCGAACACTTCGGTGATTATTGAAACCATTACAGAGTCCGGGAGTATTCCGGTCATGGCACAACGCTATTTGCCGGAAATAAAAGAAGGCGACAAGCGAATATTGATGGTGGATGGGAAGCCAGTTTCTCACGCACTAGCTCGGGTTCCATTGAGCGGGGAAACCAGAGGCAATCTTGCTGCCGGCGGAAGCGGAGTGGTTCAGGAACTCTCTGAAAGAGATCTCTGGATCGCAAACGAAGTCGGGCCCGAATTGAAGAAGCGCGGGCTAATATTTGTTGGTCTCGATGTGATTGGAGACTATTTGACTGAGATAAATGTTACCAGCCCGACCTGTGTGAGGGAGATTGATGCGGTTACCGGCGGCAGAATTGGTGATCAACTAATGCAAGCAATTGAAGATAGGCGGGCCAGTGGTTCAACCGGTAGCTAGCACCGATATAAACTATCTCAGCGGCGATAAATTCGGATTTGGTATTTTTGTTGCTGCCGCCGCCCATGCGGTTATTGTTTTTGGCCTGACTTTTGACTGGAGCGGCAAGCCTCAGCCGGCCCCTGAGATAGATGTCACCATTGTTACTCATCAATCGGATAGCGCGCCCGACGAAGCCGACTTTATTGCGCAGGCAAATCAAGAAGCCAGCGGCACCGAAAATCGTGCCATCGCGCCTACCACAGATCGATTGAGCGCCTTTGCCGGAGCTGATAGCGGTGAATTTAGCCCTTATGAAGCCACGGCAGGGGCGTCGAATACGCAAACGGAAAATACTTTGGTTCAGCAGGAGAGTGAGATTCCGCTGCCCGATTCTGAGCAAGCTGGAGATGCCCCAAGCGACGCACAGTTAAATACTGAAACATCTGCGTTGCTAGCGCGGCTGGATACCTTGAAGCAGGAGCTGGCGAAACGACCAAGAATCGGAACTTTGACATCTGTTGCAGCGAGAGCGCGGGAAGACGCGGAGTATCAGGTGATGCTGCAGGAGCGGATCACGCTGGTAGGTAAATCAATGATTCCAGCCAGAGAGATTGAGCAGGGGATGACGGGAAGCTCACGGCTGGTCCTTAGTTTGCTACCTTCTGGCCGAATTGAGTCGATAGAAGTGTCCCAGAGTTCTGGCGTTCCATTTCTGGATAAAACCGCTGTAGATATTGCCCGCGCATCCGCGCCATTTGATCCTTTCCCCTCTGAGCTGAGTGCAAAGTACGACAAGATCTATTTTATACGAACTTTCGAGTTTTCTGTCTCGGGACAACTTTCCATTTTTTAGTGCGGCAGGCGCTGGCAGAGGAAAGTTCTCTGGTTAGATGGTCAGGCAGTGTTCTCTGTAGTAAACCAGTTCAGCGATAGAGTCTTTAATATCATCCATAGCCAGATGCGCGCCCTTTTTCTTAAAACCGCCCTGCAATTCAGGTTTCCATCTCGCCACTAGCTCTTTGATAGTGCTTACATCTAGATTTCTGTAGTGAAAATAAGCTTCCAAACGCGGCATATGTTTTGCCATAAAGCGGCGATCTTGGCAGATGGAATTTCCGCACATGGGAGACTTTCCTGCGCCGACATAATCTTCTAAGAATCGAATGGTTTCATCTGTGGCAGCTTCTTCAGTGTATGTGCTGCTGAGAACCCGCTCCACCA
>JABJGI010000091.1 GCA_018662305.1 Porticoccaceae bacterium
ATTTAGATAGGAGCCCCAGGCCCAAGCTTCTCCCCAGTAACACATAGCGCAATCCTGATCTTCTCGTTGTGCTTCACGAAATGACCGAACTGCTTCATATTTGCCATAGGCAAACATCAGTTGCATGCCTTGATCAAAGAACGCCTGAGCTTGAGAAGAATCCGTAGTAATAGGGAAGGAATAACTTCCAAGTGCGGATGAAGCCAAAGGAAAAGGCTCGGCCAGCATTTCTTCCAGCTCATCCGCAGACTGTGCAACAGCACCAATACTGCAAAGTAAAAATGTGTATATCGAAGCCTGAAAAACACTTCTAAGACCGGCAAGACTGAATTTGCGATTCATTATTCCCCCTAAATTTGCCCCCTATTATGCAAGGCGATTCAATATTGGTGAAAGTATATATTCTGGGTGAGTGAGTGGATTGAGCCCTTACCTCTTTCTGCCGAATTACTAGATCTTATTTTTATCGCTCTTCCAAATATGACTAAAATGTTATTAAATAATGTATTAAATAAATCAAAAGGCGTAAAAAACCTTAAGATTTCACAATGCGTAGATCGCTGTTGAAGAGGGAAAAGAATGGTCGTTAAAAGTTTAGCCTTGCAAGTGCGATGGATTTTGTTTTTCGCAACAGTTCTGGTTTTTCAGAATAATTGGGCGGCAGAGGCCACCGAGTCAGTGGATCAGATCGATTACCCGGACCCAAGTAGTTTTGCTTTTGAAGAGGCTGTGGAAGAACCAGCGCGAGTCATACAGTCACAGCAGTCGACGGTTACCTATGGAAACCACCCACGAGCAACGAATGATCCACTATTTATCGCTCAGGAATTGTTGGGCCGTCCTACGGATACCGAGATCACCGTTAATGCGGTTGCTCGGCGTGATCTTGAGGCTTATTACGAGTACGGAACTGATTCCGGGCACTACACAGATCGCACCGGCCGCATCAATTTTCTTGCCGAAGAATCAATGCATCAGCTGATAGAAGGCTTGGAGCCCAATACGCAGTACTACTATCGCATGCGATATCGTGAGCCAGGAGATGCTGATTTTAGTGCTCGTGAGGAGCGAAGTTTTCATACTCAGCGTCCACCGGGCAGCGACTTTAGTTTTGTTATTCAGGCCGATCCGCACATGCTGTCAAACAATAGCGCAGAGGCTTATGAGCTCAGCTTAAACAAGATGCTCGCAGATCAACCAGATTTCATGCTAGACCTGGGCGACACATTTTTCATAGACCGCTATCTTCGAACGGGACCGCTCACGCGAGATCTGGTTATGGGGCGCGTCCAGTTGATGCGTTCCTATTTTGATTTGATTAATCACTCAGTACCGCTTTTCTTGGTTAATGGAAATCATGAAGGCGAATGGGGAAGGTTCCTCGATGGAACCGCAAACAATATGGCGGTTTTGGGTACCCTCGGTCGAAAAGAATACTTCCCCAACCCTGAACCCAATGATTTCTATACAGGCGGAACAGAGAAAGAAGAGTTTATCGGCTTGCGGCAGGCGAACTATGCCTGGGAGTGGGGGGATGCACTCTTTATTGCTCTTGACCCCTACTGGAATACTGCATCTGATTTCGGTAGGAATGATTGGGCGGTCACCCTCGGAGAGCAACAATATTGGTGGTTTAGGCAAACGCTGGAAAACAGCGACGCCAAATATACCTTTGTATTTGCCCATAATTTAATCGGCGGTCTGAATATGAGAGGGCAGATGCGCGGCGGTATCGAAACAACGAAGTACAAAGAAATGGGTGGCCACAATCTGGATGGTACCTGGGGTTTTGACGATGAGAGACCAGGCTGGGGAATACCCATTCATCAACTATTGGTGGCGAACAAGAAAGAGGCAACGATATTTTTCACTGGACATGATCATCTCTACGTTCATCAGGAACAGGATGGCATTGTCTATCAGACCACTCCGGTGCCCGCCACGCGTGGGCTGCTCGATGTTCGCAATTCTGCCGTCAACTTCAACTACAACCACGGAACCGTTGTAAACGGCGGAGGCTACCTTCGAGTCAACGTGTCATCGGAGCAGGTCGAGGTGGAATACGTTCGAACATTCCTTCCAGAAGAGGAAAACGAAGACCTCTATGACGGCATGATTGGTCACAGATATAGCATTCAGGCAGAGTAAAAAGAGGGGATTGAAGTGAGAAAACCAGTGAAAGAATTTATCTTTGTGACCGTATCCGTCTGGTTGGTCTCGGTGGCTGCAGTTGCGCAAACGCAATTCCCTGGTGACATCCTTCTTGGGCGCCCAACGGACAATTCCATTGCCGTTAGCGTCATGGCTTTTAGAGATGCGCAAATTTATCTTGAGTACGGCCAAGAATCACAAAATTACAGCCAAACTACCCCGACTCAGCAACTAGCTGCGGACGATGTCCAGGTATTTGAGCTGGATGGCTTGGAGGGTAATTCTGAATATTTTTATCGGCTGCGCTATCAATCCAATACCTCTCAAATCGAGCAAGACTACGCCCACACGGAGGAATACAGTTTCAATACGGCAAAGCCAGCCGGGACCAGTTTCAGCTTTGCAGTGGAAGCTGATCCGCATCTAGGTGCTCGCACGCGTTTTGAAAAATGGTGCGGCCCACGTTGTGAACGAGAAGCGGCGGACGATGAAATCTACGTTCGTACAGTAGAGAACATGCTCGCTTACGATCCGGATTTTCTTGTGGATCTGGGCGATTTTTTTATGACCGCCCAAAACCATCAAAATGGTCTATTCCCAATACAGGAAAGAGAGGGCGGAGCACCCATCACTGAGGCAGAAGTTGTCGCCGACACGCAGTATGTGCGTTCGCTTTATACCTATGGTGGACCTTCCATTCCCTTTTTCCTGGTACAAGGAAATCACGAGGCTGAGGACAGCGCCAGACTAAATGGCACTCCAGATAACATGGCAGTCTGGGCTGTGAATGCGCGCAAAAAATACTTTCCTTCTCCCACAGATAACGAGTTTTACACTGGTCCGACTGAGGAATACGAATTTATTGGTCGTCAGGACGGTTACTACGCTTGGGAATGGGGTAATGCGCTTTTTGTGGCCCTAGATCCTTTCTGGGAGCGAAACCTTGGTCAAGGTGCCTGGGGTCGTTCACTTGGACGCACTCAGTTCAATTGGTTGAAGGAAACTCTGGAATCCAGCGATGCCAAATTTAAGTTTGTCTTTATCCACCACCTAGTCGGCGGGTGTGACAATTCCTTTGGGTCTTCTCGAGGAGGCACGCTTTGCTCAGATTATTTTGAATGGGGTGGCCGTACTCCATTCGACTATGAGTCCAGATGGCTGGGCATCACTGCGAACGACAATTTGCCCCAAACCGACCCCAACGCGATTCCCGCTGTACGGCGAGTGGATTCCTCTACTGAGTCTTTTGATTTCGAAGCGCAACGCCCCGGTTGGGGAGGACAACCTATTCAAGATCTTTTGTTAGAGAATAATGTTCAAATCGTTTTCCACGGACATGATCATCTCTTTGTGAAAGAGGAGCACGCCAATGCATCCTCTATCAGGAAGTTCCGCAGCCCTCTCGATCAGCACCTTCGGGGGACGGATTGTTGCGGCAGGCGGCAAATCAAAGCTACGACTACGAAGAGGGTTTGGTGCTTTCCGGCGGCGGTTTTCTAAACGTAACCGTTGCAGAAGACGAAGTCAGAGTAGATTACATTCGTACGCTAGATGATTGCGATCTTGCTAATGAGGTTCCCTGTGGAGAGATTGCGCACAGTTACAGCCTATCAGCGGAGTAGGTTGAGCTTTTAGATAGAGGATTCAGGCAGCTCAAAGCTATAGCCCGCACCGTAAACTGAGCGAATAGGACTTTCTCCCTCGACAACGCTGCTGATTTTGTCCCTCAGCTTCTTGATAGCAGCGTCCACAGTGCGGGAGTTGTTTCCTCGGGAAGTACCATAAATCTTTTTCCGTATTTGCTCGCGGGTAAAGATCTTTCCGTCTCCCGAATGAAGCATTTTCAAGAGCTGGAATTCCTTCAGCGTTAGGTCCAGCCGTTGCCCCTTATACGTAGCTAGCAGCCTTGAGTCGTCAAATTCCAAAATTGTTCTACTCTTCGGCAGGCTCGGCCCAGAGCGTCGCAATGCTGCTTTGACGCGGGCCAATATCTCGCGTGGATTAACGGGTTTACAAATGTAGTCGTCCGCCCCGGTGTCGAATCCCAGTATTCGATCAAGCTCATCAACCCGCGCTGTCAGCAAAATTATTGGCACATCAGAGAAGCTTCGTATCTTCCGACAAATGGTTATGCCGTCCACTTCTGGCAGCATAATGTCCAGTAGAATTAAGTCTGGCTCGGACTCTCGAACACTCTCTATCACTCCCTCGCCGGTGTGAGTTGTGTCAACCGAATATCCAGCTTTAAGTAAGTAGCGCGTGATGATATCCGCGGCTTTAACTTCATCTTCAACAAATAGAATGTGTTTAACTTCGCCGGACATATGATCTCGCAATTAGCCTTGGGTTGTTTCGGTGGTGAGTGGAATACTGACTCGAATCCCTAGCCCGCCTTCATCGGACAAAAATGCTTCGGCATCTCCCGAGTGAAGTTCGGCGTAGGTTTTTACCAGGGATAAACCTATGCCGGTGCCGCCGGTGGCTCGACTTCGTGACTGCTCAACTCGATAAAATCGATCAAAAAGGGAATGCAGACTTTTTGGCGGGACTCCGGGACCGCTATCCAGCACCACCAGCTCAGCTACTTCATCGGTAACCGATAGTTGAATAGAAATTTCTCCACCTTCATCTGCGTAGCGGATGCAATTGATCAGCAAGTTATCAAGAATCTGGCGCAGGCGCGTAGAGTCACCCTCCACCATTAGTTCATCAGGCAGGCTCAGGTTTAGCTTGAATTGCTTCGATGCCAAATCATCTTCTTTGGCTTCCGCCGCCTCACGAACCACCTGTACAAAGTCAGTGGGTTTGATATCACATTCCAGTCGATGTACGTCAGCGAGGGACAGATGATGAAGGTCGTCCACCAATTCACTTAGATGATCGAGCGACTCGGCTAGGCTGGCCACTTCTTTCCTGTCGATTTCCAATACGCCATCAAGCATGCCGTAAGCCTGTGCCACTAGACTATAGAGAGGCGTTCTCAATTCATGAGAGATACTGACAAGCGCCTGCTTTCTCATGGTCTCCGTATCAACAATCTTTTCTTTTTGGTGCTGAATCACTTCAATAAAGGTTGCCAGTTCCTGACTCATTTCATTAAAGCTCTGGGAGAGAAGCCCGATTTCATCCTTGGAGGTGATGGGCACTTTTTGATACACGGATTTAGGCCTCATGGCCTCAATAGCATCTTTGAGTTTATTGATGGGATCAGTTAGATGCCGTCCCAATAGAATTCCTATTGGCGCAGCGACTAAAGCAACAATCAGCAAGGAGACCCACCAGGAGTTAGTTAACGCTCGCAAATACTGGGCTTCGGTTCCCGAGAGTGTCAGACGCCCCTCAACCAGGATATAACCGATCACTTCGTCATCCGTTACTGCCTCAACGTTCACAAGGGGAATGGCATCGTCCAATTCCGATGCCGGGACAATGTCGCCCAGCTCATAGCTTCCAGCTGGAGCCCATACATAGCCCTTTAGATCGGTTCCAATAAAGCGCGCGATATCAGGATTGGGTGGTTCATCTCTTGCTGGTCGAAGCTCGCGAAATCGTGATCTGTATTCATTCCAGGATTCGGCCGCGTTTGCCTCTGCAAAAGAACCGTATAGATTGTAGTAGGACAAAATGTCGCGCTGAAAACCATTTGCGCTTCGCGTTACCACAACGTCTTCAAATTCTTCTATAAGCACTACACGAGAAAACAACCCTCCCAGAGCGATCGAAAAGATACTCATTCCAATCAGAGAGATAACAATTTTAAGGCGAAGCGAATTCGCATTGGCTCGAAGCGCTTTAAACATAAAAGGTCTTTTTTGTAGACACATAAATATGTGATTAATGTTACTGAATATTGAGGAAAAAGTACTTTTTAATAGAGGTTGGTATTTGGGAAAGATCGACCAGAGAACAAATAAAAAAGCCCACCCCTTTCGGAGTGAGCTTTCTATTTGGTGG
>JABJGI010000163.1 GCA_018662305.1 Porticoccaceae bacterium
AGCCTTGGTAATTTTTTAGAGTGTTTATTGCCTCAGAAGTTGGTGATCCATTTCCCAGTCCAATCGCCAGATTTCTCTGCCACTGCTCGTATCCAGCCCTGCGTATAGGCGAACCGGCAGTTTTTTCTTCGAATTCAGCTTTGCTCCACTTAAAAATTTCTATTAGCTCTGAATCTTCGAGCTGATGTCGAGGGCTGAAATGATCCTCCCGGGATATGGCCGCGTCACGGTTCCATGGGCATACCAGTTGGCAATCGTCACATCCAAATACACGATTACCCATGGGTTTTCTCAGTTCCAGGGGAATTGATCCATCGTATTCAATGGTGAGGTAGGAAATACATTTTCGCGCATCGAGAACATAAGGCTCTGGAAATGCATCAGTGGGGCAGCAGGTCATACAGGCCTTACATTTGCCGCATTCGTCGGATTCCCTGTTTTCATCAACGGGGAGTTCCAGTGAAGTGAGAATCTCGCCAAGGAAAAACCAGGATCCGCCTTCGCGTGTCAGGAGGAGAGTATTTTTTCCTACCCAGCCGAGGCCGGCTTTGTGGCCTAGAGGTTTTTCCAATACGGGCGCGCTGTCAACGAAGGGTCGTTGTTGTAACTCTTGCTCAGACCAGTCTTGGATTTTTCTAGCAATCTTTGCCAGTTTTCTGCGAATGAGCTTGTGGTAGTCGCGGCCCAGCGCGTAGCGAGAAATATAGGCTTTGTCGCCGTCCTCGAGAATCTTTAGGGGTTGGGTGTGATCCTGAAAATAGTTCATACGAAAGCAAATAGCTCGTGCAGCGCCCGGCAAGAGAGATTGCGGATTTTCACGCAGTTCTAGCCGGTCGCCAATCCAGTTCATTTCGCCCTGATAGTTATTTGCCAGCCAGTCGCGCAGGTTGTCGCTCGCTTCGCCAAGCTCTAGATCAGTCACACCCACTTTGGCGAAACCTTCATCGACAGCCCAGTTATTTATTTCTACTCTAAGGTCGCTAAGAGTTTTCACTTTAGAAGCTCTTGGTTGTTCATTTCTCTATAATGCCGGACTTTGCAAAAGCTTTGTTAGATCTTATCTCCCATCTTGGTGTCCGATGTCTCAAATTGAACTTTCAGAAACGCTCAACTGCTACTCCATTGCCGATATTCGCGCATTGGAAGCTTATGCCATTGAGAAACAGGGAGTTCCTGCAATCCAGCTGATGAAAAATGCTGGAAGGGCAGCTTTTGATGAAATCAAAGAGCGCTGGCCGGAACCAGAAACACTGCACATATTTTGTGGTGGCGGGAATAACGGCGGTGACGGCTTTATTGTCGCCGGATTGGCGGTGGATTCAGGTTGGGATGTGCGCATTGTCGACCTGTCCGATCCAAGCAAAATGTCTGATGAGGCAGCTTCAGCGAGAGAATTCGCTTTACAGAGGACCAACTCTGTTGTGACAGAAGTACCGGACCTGAGTAATGCCTTTGGCATTGTCGTGGATGCGTTGCTGGGTATAGGTTTTAGCGGAGAGCTTCGAGGCGCTGTTCTACAAGCCTGTCGCGCCATAAATCAAAGCTGGATGCCGGTCTTTGCTTTGGATGTTCCTTCTGGCGTAAACGCGGATACCGGAGCTTGCGCTATAGATGCTGTTGAAGCGGAAGTCACCATTAGTTATATCGCCGCCAAGAGAGGTTTGCTCACTGGTGCGGCAGAAAATTGCGTCGGCGAGCTGGTTATTGAGGATTTGGGTGTTAATGAACTCAGCATTCAGACCCTGCAACCTCATGAAATTCTCACAGAAGATTTACTGGATGAGGTCTTTCCGCGAAGATTCCCGAGTGCTCACAAAGGCGCCTACGGCCACTTGCTAATAGTCGGCGGGAATACAGGTATGTCAGGTGCGACGATATTGGCGACTGAAGCGGCTCTCGCATTGGGCGTAGGGAAGATTTCGGTTGCTACTCGCGAACCTACCTTGGCTCCTCTGTTGGCACGCATACCTGAGGCCATGGCTCACCGCGTCGATCATTACAACGATTTGGAGCCGCTGCTGAATCAATGTACTGCCGTCGTTGTAGGGCCAGGTCTGGGAAAAGACTCCTGGGCTGAACAAATGTTGCTCAGGGTAATGGAAGAGGATATTCCTCTTGTGGTTGATGCGGATGCCATCAATCTTATCGCTGAGGGAAAGATAGAGGTATCACAGGAACGTATTTGCTTTACGCCCCATCCAGGCGAGGCAGCAAAGGTGTTAGGGATCTCTGCATCCGAAGTTCAGGAGAATCGGTTTGCGGCCATTGCGGCCTTAGAAGAAAAGATACCCGGACATTGGCTACTTAAGGGCAACGGCTCACTGCTAACCAGGGCAGAACCAGAAGGCTCTGCAGCCTATCTGAATATAACTGGAAACCCAGGCATGGCGAGCGGCGGAATGGGAGATGTTCTTAGTGGCTTGATTGGCTCTGTGCTAGCCCAGGGCTACGAGGTTGAGCAATCTGCCAAAGCCGGACTCTTTATTCATGGAGCAGCGGCTGATATTGCCGCTGAAGTGGTCGGTGAAATCTCACTTAAAGCAACGGATCTCGTCGCTGCTGTACCAGAAGTTCTTCATGCCCCGGGGTTTGAAGATGTCCTCGACTGAAACCCATCTCTGCGGTTCTGAGCAGGAAACTCTCGAATTAGCGAAGTTGCTCGCTGAACGCCTCTCGGGCAAGAAAATTCTGGTGTATCTTGAGGGTGACTTGGGAGCTGGAAAAACCACTCTAGTTAGAGGGGTTTTGAGAGCTATGGGCTGTGAAACCAAGATAAAAAGCCCGACCTACACCTTGGTAGAAACATACGATTTACCCGGCCTGAGAGTAAACCACTTCGATCTATATCGGATGGAAGACCCCGAGGAGTTAGAGTTTATGGGTGGGCGCGAGTACTTTGAAGATGCGCTTTGCTTTATCGAATGGCCCGAAAAGGGTACTGGATGGTTACCGGATCCTGATCTTTACATTGGCATTTCAATGCATGGAAATGCTAGACAAATAGCCCTTAAATGGCAGAATAGCCCGACATGAAGCGAACAATAGTTGGTTTACTCTTGGCCAGCCCCTCGTGGATTGATAAGCGCGTCAATCCCAACAGGATTCCCTCCCTCGCTTTTTGGTCCCTGACCCTACTATTATTTTCTGAAACTGCCCTAACGCAGCCCGCAATTGAGCAGATTCGAGTTTGGCCTTCTCCTCAAAGCACTCGAGTCGTTTTTGATTTGACTGGGCCGGTTGAGCACAGTCTGTTCCAACTATCTAACCCGGACAGAGTGGTAATCGACCTCGATGAAACGCGGGTTGAATACAACGATGCGGTATTGGATTTTCGCTCGACCCCTATGGATCAGATTCGTTTCGGGACACGGGATGATGGAGGCTTGAGGATCGTTCTGGATCTCAATGAATTGGTAAGGCCGAAATCATTCTCTTTGGCGCCGAATGAGAGCTATGGGCATCGTTTGGTGTTGGATTTAGAAACGGAGAACGCGCCGATTGTGCGAACAATCGATGAAGTCGCTTCAGAAAACCGCGACATCATTGTTGCCATTGATGCTGGGCATGGCGGTGAAGATCCTGGGGCCTCTGGGCCCGGTGGAGTGCGGGAGAAGAATGTGGTGATGGCAATAGCCCGCCAGATGCAGCGAGCTATTGATGCAACTCCCGGCTATTCGGCGCTGATGGTGCGAGACGGTGATTACTATATTGCCCTTAGAGAGCGTGCTGAATTGGCTCGCCAAAACCGCGCGGATATATTTTTGTCGATTCATGCAGATGCCTTCGATTTACCTTCGGCCAATGGCGCTTCTGTCTATGCGCTTTCCGACCGCGGTGCTACGAGCGAGCGGGCGAGCTATTTAGCGCAAAAGGAGAACCGAGCAGATTTAATTGGAGGTGTAGGTGACCTTAGCCTGAGAGACAAGGACGATGTGCTTGCCAGTGTGCTTCTCGACCTTTCTATGACCGCCTCTCTGGACTCTAGTCTGCGGCTGGGGGCGGAGATTGTTCCGCAGATGGGGCAGGTTACTCGAATGCATAAACGTCAGGTCGAACAGGCATCTTTTATGGTGCTGAAATCCCCTGATATGCCATCTTTGTTAATTGAAACCGGTTTTATCTCAAACCCTCAAGAGGCGGAAAATCTCGCCAATCCGACCTTTCAGGCCAACCTTGCTCGGTCCATATTTAATGGGGTGAAGAGATACTTTGAGAGATATCCCCCCGACGGCACTTTGATCGCTGCGATCGGCAACTCAGAGCCAACAAGCTATGTGATTCAGCCGGGAGACACGCTTTCCGAAATTGCAGAACAATTTGGTGTCAGCAGCGCAAATCTTATACAGCACAATAGTTTGGACAGCTCGGTTATCCGAGTTGGCCAGACCCTAGAAATTCCCGCTAGTTGAGCATTCAGCGTCTCCCCTCTAGATTGGCCAACCAAATTGCGGCCGGAGAGGTTGTCGAGCGCCCAGCTTCTGTCTTGAAGGAGTTGATGGAGAACAGTATCGACGGTGCCGCCAAGAATATCTGGATAGATGTTGAGGCCGGTGGCGCCAAGCGCATATTGGTTCGTGACGATGGTGCCGGTATCGATCAAGAAGACATCCCTTTGGCGCTTGAGCGGCATGCCACCAGTAAGATTCAAACAGTCGATGATCTTGAAACTGTTTCCACTCTAGGTTTTCGCGGAGAAGCTTTGGCAAGTATCGCCTCTGTTTCTCGTCTCACGCTGACTTCGGCGGTAGCAGATCAGGACGCATGGCAGGCCCAGACCGAAGGTGCGGGTATGGAAGTTCAACTGCAGCCTGCCAGTCACCCAGTTGGCACTTCCGTCGAAGTGTTCGACCTGTTTTTTAATACGCCGGCGAGGCGCAAGTTTCTAAAGACAGAAAAAACGGAGTCGGGCCGCATCGATGAAGTTGTTAAGCGCATTGGATTGAGCCACCCGCAAATTGGAATCAGGTTATCGAACGCCGGCCGTGTTCGATTGAATATGATGCCAGCACAGACCGAGGTGGAAATTGAAAAGCGAGTCGCTGATGTCTGTGGTCCGGCATTTATGGAGCAGGCGCTCCCGATTGACCGAGAGAGTCAGGGTGCCTCTGGTGGTGGCTTGCGATTGCATGGCTGGGTCGGATTGCCAACTTTTTCTCGCAGTCAGTCTGATTTGCAGTTCTTTTTTGTCAATGGTCGGCCAGTGCGAGACAAGCTCGTTGCCCACGCCGTTCGTAGAGCCTATCAAGATGTTCTCTTTCACGGTCGGCATCCGGCTTTTGTGCTATTCCTTGAGATCGATCCGGCTCAGGTGGACGTCAATGTTCACCCAACGAAGCACGAGGTTCGATTTCGTGAATCTCGGGAAGTCCACTCATTTATCTATGGTTCTTTGCATCGATTGATTGCGCAGACAAGCGCGGGAGCTACTCCAGCGCCAGCGCTGATGGAAGGCTTAAGAGGATCGAATGAGCCTTCTCAGGAAGTACAGAATCAGGAACAGAATTCGCTTCCACTTTCCTATTTTGGGTCGACGGTTGAGCGCTCTGAAAGTGCTTTGAGCGAGGTTCGTGAAGCGGATATTCCTCTGCCTGCTTGGCAGCCGGCAGAAGCGGAGTCTGTTGCGTTCCAAACTGGAGAAAGTTCTGAAATCCCACCTCTTGGTTTTGCCCTTGCTCAGCTCAAAGGTGTTTACATTCTTGCTGAGAATAAAGAGGGATTAATTCTGGTCGATATGCATGCTGCGCATGAGCGTGTGACCTATGAAAAAATGAAACGAGCCTGGGATGATCAGGGTTTGGCTTCTCAACCTTTGCTGGTATCTGAGTCTCTGGCGGTGAGCGAGAGAGAGGCAGATACCGCAGATCAATATTCTGAGATATTTGCCCAGCTTGGAATCCATTTGGATCGAGCTGGCCCAGAAACTATCTTGATTCGCCAAGTTCCCGTAATTTTAAAGCAGCCTCAGGTTGAGCCATTGGTGCGGGACGTTTTGTCCGACCTGATCGCAATGGGCTCTTCTGATCGCATCAAAGAAGAGATCAATGAGGTTCTTTCGACCATGGCCTGCCATGGGTCAATTCGAGCCAATCGAAAGTTAACGCTCCCAGAAATGAATGCGCTACTTCGGGAGATGGAAATTACCGAGCGCAGCGGACAGTGTAATCACGGTAGGCCAACATGGCGGCAATTGAGTCTCGCTGAACTGGACAAATTGTTCTTACGCGGAAGATGAGCAAAGCTAAAGTCCTTTTGATTTTGGGTCCCACCGCGTCAGGCAAGACCGATCTGGCGATGCAGGTTGCCGATCAGGTGGATGCTCGCTTGATTAGCGTTGATTCTGCTCTAATTTATCGGGATATGAACATTGGAACGGCCAAACCTTCAGAGCTTGAGCTGCGCAAGTATCCCCATGACCTAGTGGATATTATCGATCCAACCGAGAGTTTTTCAGTAGCTCAGTTTATCGCTCGAGCTAAAGATTCGATCGAGCAAGCTGTGTCAGAAAATAAATTGCCAGTATTAGTGGGTGGCACCATGCTCTACTTCAAAGGACTCATTGAGGGACTTTCTGATGTACCTGAAGCCGACTTGGCCGAGCGGGCAAAAATAGAAGCCGAAGCGAAAGAGCTGGGATGGCCAGCAATGCATGCGCAGCTTGCGGAGCTTGATCCAGATTCTGCCGCTCGAATTGACCCGAATCATTCCCACAGGATTGGTCGTGCCCTTGAAGTATGCCGCTCGTCGGGTTTAACCATGACCGAGCTATTGGATCGACCTTCGAGCCGGGGTTACAGGCCCCTTACAGAAAATTATGATTTGTACCAAATTGGATTAAAGCCCTCTGATCGCGCTGATTTACACAAGCGGATCGACACACGGTTTGAACAGATGCTGCAGGCTGGATTCATCGAAGAGGTGGAAGAGCTCAAAGCCAAATATCCTTTGACGGCGGAACACGCCTCCATGCGCTGCGTGGGGTACAGGCAAGCCTGGCAATATCTCGAGCAAGACTTTGATAAATTAGAGCTGGTGGAGCGCGGGCAGGCTGCGACTAGACAGCTAGCCAAACGGCAGCTGACTTGGATGCGAAAGTGGCCTGATCTCAACTTGCTTTCAGTGGACTACAACCAAGAAAAATCCCGTACTAACGCAGAATTAACGCAAGCTGCTTTGAATTGTCTCAATTCGGAATTATGCTAGATAGCTTCGCGGAGCATTTTGCACCGCTATTATCTGTTGTTGGAGAACCACCATGTCAAAAGGGCACAGCTTACAAGACCCTTTCCTGAACGCCCTACGGAAAGAGAGAATCCCAGTCGCCATCTATTTGATGAACGGTATCAAGCTACAAGGGCAAGTAGAATCCTTTGATCAATTTGTTGTACTGCTCAAGAATACCGTTAGCCAAATGGTATACAAGCACGCTATTTCTACCATTGTGCCGGCACGGGCGGTAAAAATGCCCATGGTTGCTCCGCCAGGAGAAGCCGCTGAAGATGCCGACGGACCAGACGAGCACAATCAATAATTTTCTTTCGATTGCTGCAGGTTTACTGATTGTTTTTTGATCGCCCCGACTCGGGTGAAAGGGCTCTATTGGTTCAAATTTCTGTTCGTTCTGAGAACAGACAAGTGGACCCCTCAGAGTTTTCGGAGCTGGTAGCAGCAGCTGGAGCCGAACCCGTGGGCTTTGTCGAGGGAACTCGAGATCGCCCACAAGCTAAATTTTTCGTCGGTACCGGCAAGCTGGAAGAGATCAAAAATACCGCCTGCGATTTGGAGGCGGAGCTTGTCATTTTTGATCACGAATTGTCTCCAAGCCAAGAGCGTAACCTTGAAAAAGAACTGGAGTGTCGAGTACTAAACCGTACTGGCCTGATTCTGGATATATTTGCCCAGAGAGCGCGTACACACGAAGGCAAGCTTCAGGTTGAGCTAGCGCAGCTCGAACATCTGTCTACCAGGTTGATCAGAGGTTGGACCCACCTTGAGAGACAGAAGGGCGGTATCGGTTTGAGAGGGCCTGGTGAAACCCAGTTGGAGACTGATCGGCGCTTGCTCCGCGACAGGATCAAATCCATAACCAAGCGGTTAGACAAAGTGCGCACTCAAAGGGAGCAGGGCCGTCGAGCCAGGCGGCGAGCCCAACTACCGGTTGTTTCCTTGGTTGGCTATACCAATGCTGGCAAGTCCACACTTTTCAATCAGCTCGCCGATGCGAAGGTATTCGCCAAAGATCAGCTCTTTGCGACCCTGGACCCGACAATGCGTCGAATTGAGATAGACGGATACGGCCCGCTGGTATTAGCGGATACCGTAGGTTTTATCAGTCAGCTACCGCATCAGCTGGTGGAGGCATTTCGAGCCACCCTGGAAGAAGCTGCGCAAGCGGATTTGTTATTGGAAGTGGTGGACATAAGCGCTGAAGATTGGCGTGCTCAGTGTGATGAAGTTGAACTGGTACTAGAAGAGATTGGTGCTGACGAAATACCCAAGATTCGTGTTTTCAATAAGATCGACGTGCTTGAGGATAGATCTTCTGGGTTAGATAGCTCGGAAGATGAAAGCGAACAAACAGTTTGGTTGTCCGCCAAGTCAGGCGACGGGCTGGATTTTTTGAAGGTTGCCATTGCTAAATCATTGGGTACAGATCGAATTCAGGCGTGGTATCGTCTGCCGGCTAATCACAGCAGGTTAATTTCCAGATTGCATGCGCAAAGTGCGATTCAGGAAGAAAAATATGGTGAAGATGGCTCTTGTGAGCTACTTATTTCCATCAATCGGCCCGATTGGCAGAGAATTCTTGGGTCGGAGGGGTTGAGTGAGGAATCATTGGCCCCATTACCTTAGGTTAGAACATAAGAAGTGAGTTTTGGTGTCTCGCAGATTACTGCGATATACAGACTAAACCGCGCAGTGCGCGATATCTCGGAGAAAACAAATGGCTTGGAATGATCCAGGTGGTCGAGATCCTTGGGGAGGCAATAACAATTCCTCTCCACCGGATTTAGATGAAGCTTTTCAGAAACTGAAGGAGAAGCTGGACAATTTATTTGGGGGCAAGCCTGGTAAACCAGGTACGCCAGCAAAAGGGGGGTCTAACCTTCCAATCTATGTAGGGCTGCTCTTTCTGCTGGGGTTTTGGGCCTACAGCAGTATCTACATTCTCGATGAGCAGGAACGTGGCGTAGTGTTGCGCTTTGGTGAATACCACTCGACCTTGCAACCCGGATTTAACTTTCAGCCAGGTCTAATTGACACGGTTACACGCGTCAATGTGACAGCAGAGCGGCAGTACGAGCCCTCCGTTGCGAATAGTCTGATGTTGACCCAAGACGAGAACATCGTAGTGGTTCCTCTTACAGTTCAATACAACATAAAGGACGCGACCGAATATGTGCTGAATATTCGGGATCCGGAAGAGACCCTTGAGCAGGCTACTGACAGTGCGATCCGCCACGTAGTGGGTAGCAGTCAGCTAGACAATGTTATTTCTGCCGGCCGTGAGTTGCTAAGGGTGGAAGTTGAATTGCGGCTACAGATCTATCTCGACAATTACGGCGCGGGCATCAATATTATCGATGTCACTTTGCAAGAAGGAACGGCTCCAGAAGAGGTAAAACCGGCCTTTGACGATGTGATTGCAGCGGCCGCTGACAAAGAGAGAACAATTAACCAAGCTCAAGCTTACAGTAACCAAATCTTGCCCCAGGCGAGAGGTCGGGCGCAGAGAGCCATTGAAGATGCACAAGCTTATCGTGGTGAGTTGATCGCCCGTGCACAGGGTGATGCGGCACGTTTTTCTCAGCTGTTGGTTGAGTATGAACGTGCTCCAGAGGTTACTCGAGAGCGGCTTTATATCGATGCAATCGAAGGTGTATTGGCGAATACCTCTAAAGTGATGCTCGATGTAGAGAGTGGCAACAATATGATGTATCTACCTCTAGATCGGCTCGGCAATTCCGGAACAGGACTTAGTTCTGCGCGCGAAGAAGAATTGCAGCGGCTGATTGAAAACCTTGAGAATCAAATTAATAGCGCTGCTCCAAGCAGTGCTACCAGCGCAACGAGGACACTCCGATGAGCGGCAAGGGGATGAGTTTTATCGTTTTACTGGGGCTTTTGGTGTTAATAGCTTCCAGTACCATTTATCGAATTACTGAGTTGGAGCGAGGAGTACTGCTGCGCTTTGGTGAGATCGTTCAGGAAGACTTGCAGCCTGGACTGCATCTTAAGATTCCATTGGTTGATGAAGTGCGTCGATTTGATAGCCGAGTTTTGACCGTGGACTCAGCACCGGAGAGATTCTTTACCTCAGAGCAGGAACAACTCATTGTTGATTCTTACGCTAAATTTCGGGTATCCAATGTGGGCAACTATTATCGAGTGTCAGGCGGTGATGAAGAGATTGCTCGTCAACGACTCACTGCTCGTATAAACGATGGCCTGCGAAATGAGTTTTCTGTTCGCACGCTTCAGGAAGTGGTATCAGGAGAGCGAGATCAACTGATGGATCAGCTGACAGCTGACTTGAATCAATCTATGAGCGAAGTTCTCGGGGTTGAAGTTTTGGATGTTCGTGTACAGCGAATCGACTTGCCCGATGAGATTAGCGAAGCGATTTATAACCGTATGAGGTCTGACCGAGAGAAAGAGGCACGACAAGCTCGATCTGAAGGTTTGGAAGAATCGGAAAAGATACGAGCTGATGCCGATCGCCAGCAAGTATTGATCGAGGCTGAAGCTTATCGCCTAGCTGAAGAAATTCGTGGTGAAGGAGATGCCCAAGCAGCAGCAGTTTATGCAGAGGCCTATGGAAGAAATACTGAGTTCTATTCTTTCTGGCGCAGCTTGCAGGCCTATGGAAATACTTTTGGAAGTGGCAACGACATTATGTTGCTTGAGCCCGATAGCGAGTTTTTCAGATACCTGAAAGATAGTAGCGGCGAGTAATAAAGAAGAGCTACCGAACGAGGTAAAAAATTCTAGCTGGCCCTTTATTAAGGCTGTGATAGAATCTGAAAAAGCCGGGAAGCACCCGGCTTTTTTTGTGTGTGTTCTCTTCGTGGAAACTACGTTTTTGAGGGGTATTGTTGGACAGTTTGTGGATCGAACTGCTTCGCGCTTTTGCGCTATTGCTGGTGCTTGAAGGCATCATGCCCTTCCTCTATCCCAAAGGTTGGAGAGAACTTCTGCAGTCTATTTCGGCAAGTAGTGACACATCAGTGCGTACCACTGGTTTGATCATTATGTTGGCTGGAGTAGTGCTGCTTTATCTTTTGTGATCGCTATGAGTAGAAATCGCTGGATATTGCCAGACGGAGTGGAGGAAATTCTCCCGGATCAAGCCTGGCAGATTGAAAATTTAAGACGCCGGCTTTTGGATAGTTATCGAGAGGCTGGATATCAGCTGATTATGCCGCCTTTAGTGGAATTCACTGATTCGCTGTTTACTGGTGTTGGCGCTGACTTGGATCTACAAACATTTAAAATGGTAGATCAGATAAGTGGCAGAACGCTGGGATTGCGCAGTGATATGTCGCCACAAGCTGCTCGAATTGATGCACACAGTATGGCAAATGAAGGTGTAAACCGTCTTTGTTATGCCGGTTCTACCCTGCGAACTTTGCCTACGGGACCCGAATCCAGTCGCGCGCCAATACAGGTTGGTGCAGAGATTTTTGGCGATGCTACCGACAGCGCAGATGAAGAGATTTTGTCTCTTATGCTGGATAGTTTGAAGCTTGCTGGCGTTGAGGACATAACCCTGGATATTGGTCATGTTGGCATTTTTGCTCAACTGGCGAAGCAGATTGCAGAGCAGGGCGAAGCAACAGACGAGTTATTTGATCTGATTCAGGGGAAACGGATTCCGGAAATTGAAAGCTGGATTTCTAGCTCCGGAATCAGCAAAGAACTCAAGCAACTTGTTGCAGCCTTGCCCACATTAGCGGGTGATATTTCTGTGCTCGACAAAGCCCGCAATGTCTTTTCAGACTCAGAGAGTGCTCTTGAAATTGTCGAGCAGTTGCAGTCGATTGCGGAAAGAATTCAAAAAACCTATCCCCAGGTAAATCTATTTCTGGATTTAGCTGAAGTGAGAGGTTCAAATTATCATTCGGGTCTGGTTTACGCAGCTTATGCGCAGGGCTATGGCTCGTCTATCGCCAATGGAGGTCGCTACGATCAAGTTGGCGCTGCTTTTGGTCGTGCCCGCCCGGCAACGGGTTTCAGTACAGACCTTAAAGCCTTGCTCAAGGCGGGTGCTGGTTCTTGATGGTCGGAATCAGCTTTTTTAGCCTATCCACACAGTTAATACGGAATAAATAATGGGAAAAGTTGTTGTCATTCTCGGAACTCAATGGGGCGACGAGGGTAAGGGCAAAATTGTCGACATGCTGACCGATAAGGTGGGTCGTGTGGTTCGCTTTCAGGGCGGGCATAACGCCGGCCACACTCTGGTTATTGATGGCAAAAAAACAGCTTTGCATCTTATTCCCTCCGGAATCCTGCGCGAAAATGTGCGCTGTCTGATTGGCAACGGCGTAGTACTTGCCCCCGATGCCTTGCTTAAAGAAATCCAAATGTTGGAAGAGCGCGATGTTCCGGTTCGCGAGAATCTGCGTATTAGTCCAGCTTGCCCTCTAATTCTTCCCTATCACCAAGCTATGGATGTTGCTCGTGAGCAAGCTAGAGGTGACGCAAAGATAGGGACAACTGGCCGTGGTATAGGTCCAGCCTACGAAGATAAAGTTGCGCGTCGAGGATTGCGGGTTGCGGATCTGGCCAAGCCGGATAGATTTGCGAAGCGCCTTCGTGAAGTTCTCGATTATCACAATTTCGCCCTGACTAAGCTTTACGGCAGTGAAGAGATTTCTTACGAAGAGACTCTTAAAAAAGCCCATGAGTGGGCCGAATGGCTACTGCCTTTGGTAGCAGATATTCCAGAAGAGCTCTATCTGGCGAAAAAAGCCGGAGAAAATATTCTCTTTGAAGGGGCTCAGGGCACACTGCTAGACATCGATCACGGCACATACCCTTTTGTGACCTCTTCAAACACCACCGCCGGTGGAGCTGCTATTGGTGCTGGTATTGGTCCTCTCAACCTCGACTATGTATTGGGTATCACCAAGGCCTACACCACACGAGTGGGTGCTGGTCCATTCCCAACGGAGCTTTTTGATGACGTCGGCAAATACCTTGCAGAAAAAGGTCACGAAGTTGGAACGACCACAGGCCGAGCTCGTCGCACCGGATGGTTCGATGCCGTAGCTCTGCGCCAAGCGGTGCGTATAAATTCTATATCGGGTATCTGCTTGACCAAGCTCGACGTATTGGACGGTTTACCTGTAGTAAAAATTTGTACCGGCTACCGCAAGCCAGAGGGTGAGCTCTGTAACAATGTGCCTACAGACTGGGAAGACATTGCTGAGCTCACGCCCATCTATGAAGAAATGCCCGGCTGGTCGGAATCCACTCGCGGCGTTCAGAGTTGGGACGAGCTTCCGGAATCCGCCCAGAAGTATGTTCAGCGTCTGGCGGAGCTTTGCGAAGCGCCAGTGGATATTGTTTCTACTGGTCCAGACCGTATTGAAACAATCTGTCTGCGACACCCATTCGACGAATAGTTCGGGGTTAAGTTCGGGGTGAAGTTCGGGATGAAGTTCATAGTCTAGTTCCTTCTAGACTCTTTTTTGCCTGCCGATAGAATAGGTGGCAAATAACCAAAACGAAGGCACGCGCATGTCTGACAAAGCGGGAAGGGTTCACGAAACTTGGAGTAGTCGCTGGACCTTTATTATGGCGGCGACTGGGTCTGCCGTAGGTCTTGGAAATATTTGGAAATTCCCTTACATCGCCGGCGAAAATGGTGGCGGGGCCTTTGTTCTAATATATCTCTTCTGCATATTGGCTATTGGCATCCCGGTAATGATCGCCGAAGTGCTGATGGGCCGCTGGGGCCGTTCTAGCCCTGTGCACACCATGTATAAATTAGTAGATGACGCCAAGGCTCCTCGCATATGGCACGGTATTGGTTGGATGGGGGTAGTGGCCGGGTTCATTATTCTCTCCTACTACAGCGTGATTGCAGGATGGGCGATCCGCTATTTTCTGCAGGTGGCTGGAGGCGCAATTCAGAGTATCGATGGCCAAGCCGCGAGTGATTTGTTTACCTCGATGCTGTCGAGCACCGGTACCTTGGTTTTCTATCACAGTCTTTTCATGGTGATGACCATGTTTGTGGTTATTGCCGGTGTGACAAAAGGCTTGGGTAGAGCGGTTCGCATACTCATGCCCGTGCTAATGGTGATGTTGGTGATTTTGCTGTTTTTCAGTATGAGAATCGGTGATTTCCCCGCAGCATTTAAATACCTCTTCTCGGTAGATTTTTCCTCTTTGTCGGGTCCTGCGATTCTCACCGCTCTGGGTCATGCTTTCTTCACCCTGAGTTTGGGTATGGGTGCCATCATGGTGTATGGGGCCTATATGCCAGACCACGCGCCTATCGGTAAAACGGTTCTTACCGTGGCGGGGCTGGATACGCTGGTTGCTCTAATGGCGGGACTGGCAATATTCCCAATTGTTTTTGCCAACACGGCCATTGCTCCTGGGGAAGGGCCAGGATTGTTGTTCATTAGCCTGCCCGTTGCTTTTGGCAATATGCCCGGTGGCATGGCCTTCGGAATGTTGTTTTTTGCACTTGTGACCGTTGCCGCGTGGAGCTCTTCAATTTCATTGATAGAACCAGCAGTCAGTTGGCTAGTGGAGACGGGTAAAGCAACGCGTCTCCAGGCGGGTGTAGGCTTTGGTTTGATCTGCTGGTTATTGGGCCTAGGAACGGTATTTTCATTTGGCCCCTGGGAAGATATTAGATTATTCCAGTTTAACTTCTTTGAGTTTGCCGACTTTCTTACGGCAAATATCATGCTCCCAGTCGGTGGTTTATTAATGGCCATCTTTGTCGGCTGGATGATGGATCAGACCATCGTTAGACAAGAATTAGATATCGAGCGCGATTGGGTGTTCAATCTGTGGCGTGCGGTGCTGCGCGTTTTTTCACCCATTGCCATTCTCTGGGTCACTCTGGAAGGCCTCTCGGATATCTTCGGCTGGGAATGGCTTTCCCTGATGAGCTGGCTTAGTTAGGCCCTATATATTTAGATGATTCGCATTGATCGCGAGGCTATGGTGCCTCACAGCGCTCAGCAGATGTTTAGCTTGGTCGCAGATATCGAGAGCTATCCGCAGTTCCTTTCTTCCTGTGAAAGGGCAGAGATACTCGCTCGCCAAGGGAATCAGGTGGAAGCCAAGCTTTGTTTGTCAAAGTCTGGTTTTGAACAGTGTTTCTCTACTCGAAATACCAATATTGAATTTGAAGGCATCACTTTGGAACTCCTCGATGGTCCTTTTACCCAGTTAGAGGGAGAGTGGAGCTTTCGCGAATTTGAGGGCTTGGGCTGTAAGGTGGAGTTTCATCTAGCCTTTGAAATGAAGCGCTCGTTAATGCAGAA
>JABJGI010000088.1 GCA_018662305.1 Porticoccaceae bacterium
ACTGGACTGGCCCTATCGGGAAGGTCTGCGTATAGATGAAGCGATGCATCCTCTCACCATGATGGCCGTTGGTATTTACGGTAAGCCTCTGCCAAACCAAAGCGGCGCACCTTTGAGACTGGTTGTGCCCTGGAAATACGGCTTCAAAGGCATTAAATCCATCACCAAAATTAATTTCACCGAAACTCAACCTCAGACCAGCTGGAATATGTCCGCCCCCAGAGAGTACGGTTTCTATTCAAATGTGAACCCAGAGGTAAATCACCCACGCTGGAGCCAGGCTAATGAGCGCCGAATTGGCGAGTTTTTCCGTCGCGATACGCTTATGTTTAACGGCTATGCGGAAGAGGTGGCCTCGATGTACGACGGCATGGACCTCAGCACAAACTACTAGCTGAGCTCCTTCCGATGCAAATATCACAGCAGTGGGTGACACCCATTCGTATCCTTTTGCACCTGCTCTGCGCCGGACCAGCCATCTACCTGCTCTACAGCACCTTCTTTGGCAGCCTGGGTGTTAATCCAGTTGAAACCCTGACTCACCAAACCGGTATCTGGGCGATTCGCATACTTCTAATTAGCCTGGCAATAACGCCCTTAAGACAGCTGCTATCTTTACCCAAGCTAGTTCTTTATCGTCGATTGATTGGGTTATGGGCCTTTTTCTATGCTCTGGCTCATTTCATTATTTATCTAACCTTTGATCTGAGCTTTTCATTCTCACGGGTACTAGAGGACGTCATTCAGCGACCCTATATCACTGCTGGTTTTACCGCCTTGGTATTGCTGGTGCCCTTGGCCGTCACCTCAACCAATGGCTGGCAGCGCAGATTAAAGCGCAACTGGAGCAAACTGCACAAGATAGTCTACGTGGTTGGCATCGCTGCAGTTCTGCACTTTGTGTGGCTGCGCAAGGGCTTCCAGATTGAGCCTCTGGTATATGCCGCTATCCTTGCCATCCTATTTTCTGTTCGAGCCTGGAACTCTCTCAAAAAATAATCATGACGTTCCCCTTAAGCTGCTGCAAAAACCTTGGTTTAAACGTTGCGGCGCTAGGCATGCTTTTGTTGGTGTTATATACGTTTTTACCTAGCAATACAGACCAGAATCACCAACTCGGATATTGGATATGGCGCGAATCGGATTTAGGCTTGGCTGAAGAAGAGCTTCCCCTCCTTCTCTATTAAGGGGACTACCTGCTGCAAGGGCAGGAACATAGTTTTGTGAAAAGAGGTGTTGCACCAATTGATCTTGGGAGCTCTTCTGAGGTAGGAGCTTTAGTAAGGCTATATGAAATAGATGAACCAGCTGAACTAGCCACGCAGATAGTCTACTTGAGAGATCAGTGGGCTGAGTATCAGGTTGAATTTTCAGAGATCCAACTAGATTTTGATTGTCCATCTAGTCGACTCTTGGAATATGCTCAATTTATTGCTGAACTAAGACCGCAACTTGAAAATCTAAATATAGACTTACCGATAAGCACTACGGGGCTTTTAACCTGGCTTGAAGACAACCCGGAAGGAGCGGAAGCGCTCGGAGCGTCAGTGGAATATGTTGCATACCAGCTCTACACCAACTTTGATCCACTACCAAATTTAAAAAACTACTACCCACTGATTGAAAATATCGAATATTCGTACAAGATAGGGATATCCACGTCGCATGGTTTCGATAACATTACTTACCCCAAAAACGAGAATTACTATGGACAGCTTATATTTCTCAACGTCATTTAGCAGATATCTATCAGTATTGATCGCAATATTTCTGCTCACCTGTTCTAGCTTAACTCTCGCTGGCGGTGGCTATCAGCCCAAGTGGTACGAACTAGAATCAAATTTGCGCTTCGACCCTCTTGACCGCTCCTGGACGGAACGAGACTCGACTTATATTTTTAGCCAGTTTTTTCCTCGTGAATACACATTGTCAGAGCGACGCCAATTGGAAGCAGAAGCCTTTCAAAAAGATATAGCTGCAGCTGTTCAGGAAAATAGACCCAGTATAAATTTCGAAGACTTTAACGGGCCTGCAACCATTGGTGCGTATTCGCTGAACTCTGTGCAGGGTGTAAGTTGGGGTAGATGCGCATCTGCATCCATCGAGAGTCAATTGGGCTTCTCCCTAGCCCTGATTGAGAACTCATCTTATGGTGACAGAAACTTATGGAGGCTGTTGACGCAGCGAGCCAACTTAAATTCTGCTTGCAGAAACAGAGAGCAACTAACTAGGTTTATTGAAGGTATCTCGCAAAACCTACATACGGTCCACCATCGCTATTTGTACGCCGCAGCATTGTTTTACGCTCATGAATACGCGCTGGCATACCCTGTATTTGAAGATCTATCCGAACTCAATATAGCTTGGGTTTCTGAAGCCAGCTCATACATGCTTAGCCGCACAGCGTTGGCGCAAAGCCAGCTCTCAGCTTACTATTTGCTGCATCGGATTGACGAAAATACAGATATTACTCGCGCTCGCGAGGCAATTCTTTTATCGGAGCAATATCTCACCAGATACCCCGAGGGGCTATACACACAATCAGCCAAAGGGCTAATAAGAGGCACGCTATGGCGACTAGGGGAGGAGAGTGCATCACTCGATTTACTTGAGCGCGATCTTAATGAGTTGTTAGCGGAACTCTCCATAGAGGCAAACTGGTCCAATTTTCAGCAAGAAAAACTTCGAGATTATTTTGATGAAGTTAGCCTTTTCGGAGATAAGGATAGAGCTCAAGCACTTTCAAGCGTACGAGCATTTATCAGCTTAGCGCCTAACTCCGAAGTGCTTGCACCTTTGAGGAACTTTGTCGAATCTCTCAATTCCTTTCAGTTGGGAGACTTCGCTGCTGTAGTAGCGCAGTACCAAGGCAAAGAAAACCTGGCTCAACCAGAGCTCGTTTTGTTAGCGAGAGCCTATGAGGGAAATAACCAGACTGAAGAAGCCTTGAGCTTATGGCTGTCTCAAAGAATGGGGGACACTCTCGACTACAAGAGCACAAATTTTGAGGCTGCGCAGATATTAATGCAGGACCAAAATGTTGAGTCACTCATACGCAATGAACTTATTACCGACAGCAATATAAGGCGTGTCTACCTGTCTTCTTTATGCGGCGACAGTCTGCAAAAAGATCTTTTACAAGATACACAAATTGGCGAGGATGCTCGTCATGACCTATTCGCGGACTTGGCACTGCGCTACATCTTCCACGAAAGGTTGGACGAACTGGACTCACTAATCGCAGCGTCGTACAGCGATTCAATAGTTCGTGAATTTTCCAGTATTCGAGAGCCCGTACGCCTAATTGCTAGTGATGATTCAGCAGAATTCGGTTATGTCGAGCTGGCTCATTTCCTGCAAACAGTCGTGGAAGACCCTATCCCCGAAACTTTTACCGAGGTCGAACCCGGCTGCAGAAACAGCACTCTGGCGAATGACGCAAAAGGGCCAAATTACTATTTCAATATGGCTGTATCAGTTGCCGAGAAAAAATCAAACGCCGAGGCTAAGGCGCTTTTTTACCTGACAATATGCCCTAAATATAGAGCCTCTTGTATGTGGGGAAGTGTTATAGAGGATGGCCTAAGCAGTCGAGAAGCGTTCACCAAGCTTCACTCAGAATATGAAGATACCAGCTGGGCGAAAAGAGCCGAATACTACTATTAACTCACTATTTATATTGTGACCCTTAAGGCGCGGCAAACAAGTGTACGAGTGGAGCAGTCACATTTTTCAATTTATTGAACGAATCGTAGGTTAAACGCATCTCGGTGACGAACGGCTAAATGACAGATCCAACCTGGACATCAATACTTCCACCATTACTTGCGATCTGCCTCGCACTCCTCACTCGCCAAGTCTTTATTTCGCTCTTTGCCGGTATATGGCTGGGGGCATTCCTGTTACCCGAGGTAGGCATTATTGCTTCACTGGGTGAATCCATCGATCGACTCATTGGCGTGCTGGCTTCTCCGGGAGACGCCCGGGTTATCGTATTCAATCTAGTGATAGGGGCCTTTATCTGCATGCTCGAACGCAACGGCGCCGTATCTGGGCTGGTGAGATTTCTTGAGCGAGCAAAGTGGGTAACCAATGCCGCACGGGCACAGTGGATGGCCTTTGTGATTGGGCTGATGATTTTTATCGAATCAAATATCACCATGCTGGTTACCGGTACAGTTTCAAGACCATTATTTGATCGATACAAAATTTCGCGCCAGAAACTGGCCTATATTATTGACTCAACTGCCGCACCAATCTGCATCCTAATTCCGCTGAACGCCTGGGGAGCCTTTAACCTCGCCATACTAGAGAGCTTGCAAGTCGAAGATGCTCTGCGCGTCTTTATCTCCAGTATTCCACTTAATCTCTACGCCATCTGCGCTGTGCTATTAACGGCATTCAGCATCTCCAGGAATTTTAATCCTGGCAGCATGGCCCAAGCTGAAGATCAAGCACACAAAGAAGAGGGCGCCTCAACCGCCTCACTCGAGATAGAAGAAGACGACACACCACCCCGAGCCATCAACATGTTCCTACCCATATTGGTTTTGATAGGCACCATGCCCATTGGACTACTCATTACAGGCGAGGGAGACCTTCTGGCAGGATCTGGCTCTACCAGTGTCTTATGGGCCAGTCTGGCAGCACTCACATGCATATCGCTGATGTCTCTATTTCAGAGAAATATGAAAATGTCGGAAGTTGGCGCCAGCTGGTCGCTGGGAGCAGGGCGTATGTTGCCGATTTCCCTAGTTTTACTGCTAGCTTTGGCATTAGGAGGCATCGTGCGAGAACTGGGCACTGGCGCATTTATAGCCAGTTTAATTGCCGACTGGCTTCCTATCTGGATTCTGCCTTGCATTATCTTTCTGGTATCCGCACTTATCGCATTTTCTGTGGGAACTAGCTGGGGTACCTTTTCCATTATGTTGCCGATTTCCATCACCATAGCGGTCGCTATAGGCGCCGAACCTGCTCATTTTGTCGCAGCGGTATTGTCCGGTGGAATCTTTGGAGACCACTCATCTCCAATATCCGATACCACCATTGTTGCCATCATGGCTTCGGGCTCAGATCATGTTGAACACGTGAGAACTCAGTTACCTTATGCCTTGATCGCAGGGGGAGTGAGTGCCATCGGATTTTTGGTTCTAGGATTTGGCTTACTTTAAATTTCAGTTCTGAGATTCCAATTACTATATTTAACATAATATACATTATGCGAATAGAGGGTTTTGTTTAGTTATCAAAAAGAGGCTTCTTTGGGACTCATTTGCTGGCATAGTAGCTAGCAATTAAAACGTCTTTTGGGGGAAAGATCTTGAGATCTCATTTTACTAGCGCCATCAGCGCATTATTACTGCTAGCAGTGTCCTACTCTAGCCAAGCTCATCATTCTCACGGCAACTACGACGTGCGCAATTACACACACCTGGAAGGCACACTCGTCGAGGTTATCTGGTTAAACCCTCATATATGGTTACAACTGGAAACCGAAGATGGCGAGCTATGGGCGCTTGAAGGCGGTAGTATTCAAGCTGTTGCATCTGGCGGCGGCTGGGAACGAGGCGAATTAAACGCTGGCGACAGAATATCTGTGCGCTGCCACGCACAGCGTGACGGCTCAAGCGGATGCCTCCTAGGCTACATAACTGTTGAAGGAGAAGAAGAGCGTGTATTTGATTAATCTAAAAGGGGTTGTGGGCGCCCTATTTCTCTTGCTTTCCACATCTCACGTCATAGCTCAGGACTGGCACTCCTATTTCGACCAAGACGAACGTTTTGTCATTAATATGCCCGGAGAGCCTGAAATTACTGAGTTTTATTACCCAACCGAATGGGGTGGAAACCTTCCCGCTAAGCTGTACAGCATTAACACTGGAAATGTCGATTACCGCTTAACAGTGGTTAATTACGGCACAGATGAGACCGCTTACGTACAGGTAGCAGATCATACAGACGATGATTTCCCGTGGCTTTACGATTTTCGAGGCTCGATTGCTTTCGCAGCGCGGAATATTCGCGAGAAAAATGAGGGTGAAATCACCTTTGATAACTGGCACCACATTGAAATGGTCGAAGGCCATCAGATTCAAGTCACTCACCAAGATGGCACACGCACATACGCCAGCATCTATTTATACGAAGAAGAAGGCCGTCTCTTTATTATTGAGGCCCGGGGCCCTTCAAACGGTCTGTACCAAGGGATATTCCAGCAATCACTGCATTTCTTAGACGAGGACGGACAACGCGTACGCTACGTGCTCCACCCCGATGGGTCGGAAACAAAACGCACTGACTTAACGGATCAATACGAGTAGTAAGAGTTCGATGAAAAGAAGAGAATTTTTAAAAGGATCAGCTGCAGCCAGCCTCACTCTTGCCGCAGCGCCAGCATTGAAAGCACAGCAAGGCAGCCCTCTTATTACCAAAGCCATACCAAGCACCGGCGAACAGATCCCGGTTGTTGGCCTAGGCACCAATGAATTTGGTGATCGCGGTGGCTATACAAATGCCTCCGCGGAAGATCGACAACCCATACTCGAAGTCCTTAAGGCTTATACCGATCATGGCAATGCGCTAATTGATACGGCTCCTGCCTACAGCGGCTCGGAAAAAGTATTAGGGGAACTCCTTTCCCAGCTAGGGGCTAAAGATAAGGTGACCTTGGCTACCAAGACCTTTCCACGCCACACAGGTATGGAGCAGCATGAGCAGACTTTGCTGGAGTCGCATGCCCTTCTCGATATGCCAACTCTGGATATGGTGGGGATACACAACGGTACCAATTGGCAGGAGCTTCTGCCATTCCTTCGCGAAGCCAAACAGGAAGGAAAAGTACGTTACATCGGCCTGACTTTCTCCAAGACCAACCAGCACGCCGAAATGGCCGAAGTTATGCGCAATGAGCCCATGGATTTTGTGCAGGTGAACTACAACATGCTGGACAGGAACGCTGAAAATGAAGTGCTTTCCGTTGCCCTGGACAAAGGGCTCGCCGTACTTGGCAATATTCCTTATGCCACGGGTGATGTGTTCTCCAGAGTATCAGGGGTAGATCTGCCTGACTTCGCTAAAGAGTTTGACTGCCAAAGCTGGGGCAATTTCTTCTTGAAATACAACGTTTCGCACCCCGCGATGACGGCCTGCGTACCTGGCACAACTAAAGCCCATCACGCATTGGACAACCTGCAGGCAGCTATGGGGCGTCTACCAAACGCTTCTGAGCGCAAAATGCAGGAAGATTTCATCGCCTCACTGTAGAAATCCTGCTCCCAGAGCTTCTATCTTTCGGTCTAACTGTCTAATTAGGCTGTAGTTTTATTACATCTCTACAGTTTTTTCACTTTAAGAAATACCTATAAACTTCTGATATATAACATTTTAGTTGCATCCTAACTCATTCATTCAGATCACGATTAGACAGTATAAATAAATCCTTGCATATTTAGACTGTCTAATTATACTGTCCATCTCATTTTACAGATGGTGTCTAAATGATTAGCAGCAAAGAAGTTATGGAGCGTGCCGGTATCTCACGAGCTACTCTGAATAACTACATTGGTCTGGGAATTCTAAAACGCCCTAATGTTCTTTCCGCTGTCGAGGGAGAACCTGGTGTTCCCCGTCTCGGCTTTTTCCCTGAATCCGCTCTAACCACTATAGAAAAAGTGAAGCAGCTGAAGTCTGAGGGGAACAGCATGTCTGAAATTGCCGACATGCTGTCTAGAGTTGAAGATAGTGAACCGGCGGATTTACTAAACACAGGGAGCACAGAGGCTAAAGCCACTCCCAAGTCTGCTGAACGACGAGGATTCGAAACAGAAAGCCCAACCAGCCTTTCAGTAGCCCTTTCCGTCGACAACATTCCCGGTCCAGCTTTTATGTTGAACAACAACTTTGAGCTTACCTGGTGGAATGAATACGCTGAGGACACCTTCTTTGAACTTGATCGCATAATTGACCGTGATATTGCTGCCCGAAATGTCTTTCACCTTCTGTTAAATCGCGAACAGGCGCACAAGCTTGTGAACTTCGCGCAGCTATTGGAAGTCACTATGCGCGCTGCAAAGAAGCGCATGGATCAAAAAGCCCTAGCAAAGGCTTACCCATTGCTTGAAGCCGAAGACGTACAACTTCTTAGCGGCCTATATGAACAGGTTGAAGCGATGGGTGATGAAGATATTATTCATCACACTTTTGAAATAAATGACGATGAGGGTAACGAACAAGCTTATACCCTCTACATTTGCTTCTTTAGAGAAGGCGTCTTTTTTAGCTTTTTGCCTGCCGATGAAGATTCAGCAGCTTTAGTCCAGATGCTTTCCCAGCGCAGCCAGGTTATGCAGGACATTATGAAAAAGAGGCGCCCTTTTCTCACCAACCTGGTCACCATGGTCGCCGATTTGCAAAGCTCGATGAGTATTTGCTCTGAATTACCCGCTGAGGAGTACTTTGAGCTCATAAATGACATATGGCAGGGCGCTGAACCTATTTTTAGGCGTTACAAAGCCACTCACGGCAAGCACGTTGGTGACGGCATGGTCTATTACTTCCTGCCGCAGCCAAACAGCGATTACATTACTAATGCCCTATTCTGTGCCCATGAACTAAAAGAGCTCATGATCAAAATGACCAAGGAGTGGAAAGCCCGCAAAAACTGGGGCCATGACTTAAAATTGAACATTGGCTTGAATGAGGGACAGGAATGGTTTGGCACCTATCACGCCGGTACTCATATTGAGTTTACCGTGCTGGGTGACACCATTAATCACGCGAGCCGTTTGAGCGACTTTGCCCGCGAAGGTGGCATCTGGGCAACCAAGGGCATGCTCAGCAAGATTAAGCGGGAGATGCGAGACAGTGTGCGCTATGGCATTCAACGTAAAAATGCTGAGGGCCTATACATCCTCTCAAAAGACCTATTCGCTCAGGTCGCCAATTTGATCGATCTGGATGAAGGGAAGCACTATAAATTTAAGGATATAGCCGCCCTGCCCGTTGCTGAGGTCGTGGATGTAATAATTCCGGAAAATTGATTTGCTCAGCCACATAAAAAAGGCCACCTTTTGGTGGCCTTTTTTGTATTCCTGGAAACTTATTCCGTTTCTATTTGTGCTTGCTGGTAGTTTTGGATGCCCACCTTTTCTATTAGGCCAAGCTGAGTTTCCAGCCAATCGATATGCTCTTCTTCTGATTCAAGAATATCTGCCAAAAGATCTCGGGAAACATAGTCTTGAACCGTTTCACAGTAAGCAATGCCCTCTCGCAAATCTGGAACAGCCTGATGCTCAAGTTTTAGGTCGCACTCGAGCATTTCCTGGGTGTTCTCACCAATCAGCAACTTGCCTAGATCCTGAAGATTGGGCAATCCCTCAAGAAAGAGAATACGCTCAATCAACATATCGGCGTGCTTCATCTCGTCGATGGACTCTTCGTATTCTTTTTCGGCCAGCTCTTTTAGGCCCCAATCTTTATACATTCTGGAATGCAAAAAATACTGATTAATAGCTATCAGCTCGTTGCCGAGAGCTTTGTTGAGAAAAGCAATTACTTTGGGGTCACCCTTCATGAATACTCCGAAATATAAGACAGAAATGATGGGCGGAGTGTGGTGTAGACACTGGAAGCGTGTCAAGTAAATTCTAATTAAAACAAAGAGTTACTGAAAATGATTCTCAGTACGATTAAATCTATGCTACCTGGTAGAAAAGATCCGGATTTGCTTGGTAGGTTTCAAAGAGAACTTCTTGGGCAGCCTGCTCGCAGGACCCACATTGGCTGGAAACACCAAGCATATGACGAAGGTCAGATAGCGACGTGGCGCCCTCTGTTGCGGCATTGCGAATATCTTTGTCTGTTACGCGATTACAAACACAAATATACATGGCGAATAATGATCTCTAATTAGACTGTCTTAACAGGCTGCCATCTAATTAGAAATGAGAATCATTGTCAATAGCGAATGAGAATATTTCTCAACAATTATGATTGGTTCGTTCTTCGCCAGGAAGTACCCTCTCGAGAATCATCCAGTTGAACGCCCTGCTCTGCCAAATCCTGACGTATCTGATCTGCGCGAGCGTAATCTTTATCCAGCTTGGCCTGCTGACGTTCAGAGATCAATTGTTCTATATCTTCGGCACTTATATCGGCCGTAGACCCGGCCTGGAAGAAGGATTCCGCATCCTGCTGCAATATGCCTAGTATCTTTCCGAAGCCGCGCAGTTCACCCACAAGCTTTACTGCCAAATCAAGGTCCTCTGCAGACTTCGTTGCGTTGATTTGGTCAACCAGTGCATACAGAGACGCAATTGCCTCGCGGCTATTAAAGTCGTCAGACATCGCCGCAACAAAGGCCTCATAGGCTAAGGACTCGCTCAGGTTGGAAGCATCCCCAGAATCCGGTACATGGCGCATCGCCTGATAAAACCGCTGCAAACCATTCTGCGCTTCTATGAGATTGTCTTCCGAATAGCTGATTGGGCTTCGATAGTGGCTGGATATCAAAAAGAAGCGCACAACTTCAGTCGGGTATCTGTCCAACACGTCCCTGATGGTAAAAAAGTTGTTTAGCGACTTGGACATCTTTTCGCCGTCAATACGCAGCGGACCGGCATGAACCCAATAGTTCGCAAAACCTACGCCGTTAGCCGCTTCAGACTGAGCGATTTCATTTTCATGGTGTGGAAACTGCAGATCTTCGCCTCCACCATGAATATCAAAACTGTCACCTAAGCTATGTTTGCACATGGCGGAACACTCGATATGCCAGCCCGGGCGGCCATAGCCCAAAGTCGATGACCAGCCGACCTCTCCTTCATTCTCGTCAGCAGATTTCCACAAAACAAAATCTCTGGGATCTTCTTTTTGGTCGCCCACTTCAATGCGAGCGCCAGCCAGCAGTTCTTCCGGGTTTCGTCCAGACAACTTTCCGTATTCAGCAAACTTCGCTACCCGGTAATAGACGTCACCATTACTCGCTTTATAAGCGTAGCCCAGCTCCATCAGCTTCTCTGTCATAGCGACAATTTGGTCGATGTGATCTGTGGCTTTGGGCTCATGATCCGGCGGCAGTATGCCCAATGCGCCAAAGTCTTCCTGCATAGCGGCAATAAACCTGCCGCTTAGCTCTTCGCAACTTTCTCCGTTTTCCTTGGCACGCTGGATAATCTTGTCATCCACATCGGTGATATTGCGCACATAGGTCACCTTCCAGCCCATAAAACGCAGGAAGCGGACAATAAGATCAAAGGCGACAAAAGCTCGACCGTGGCCAATATGACAGTAGTCATAAACCGTCATCCCGCAGACGTACATACGAATCTCACCTGGAGTAAGAGGCGTGAAGTCTTGCTTGCTTCTTGCGAGCGTACTGTAGAGTTTAAAATTCAATTTAAATCAGCTAGTTATAAAGTTTATTTAATTAATATTATATATCTTGGTTTGAACAGTTAAGCGAAGCTTTTTCCCTGACCATCACGCAAACCAATGGTTTGGTTAAAAACCAAGTCCGAGCCAGAGGCTTCGTCGCGGCAAAAATAGCCCTGACGCTCAAATTGGTAACCCTGTCCCACCTCTGCACTAGCGAGGGAAGCTTCTGCATAGCAGTTAGACAGCTCAACCAGTGATTCTGGGTTAATCTGGTCCATTAGGTCCGTATCGCCGGCACCGGGGTTTTCTGTAAGGAAGAGCCGGTCGTAGAGCTTCACAGAACAGGCTACAGCAGTAGCAGTATCTACCCAATGAATAACGCCTTTTGCCCTTATACCGTCTTCAGGGTCGTTGCCGACCGTATTTTCAATGACTCGAGCACGAACCTCTATGATATTGCCATCGGCATCCTTAATGGCTTCGTCGGCCTCAATGATATAAGCGTTGCGCAGTCTTACTCTCTTGCCGATCACCAGGCGCTTGTACTTTTTATTGGCCTCTTCGCGAAAGTCTTCCTGCTCTATCCAGATTTCTCTGGAAAAAGGCATCTCACGGGAACCCATTGCCTCGTTTTGTGGATGAAATGGGCCCCTCATTATTTCTGATTTATCTTCCGGGTAGTTCGTTAGCACGACCTTAAGTGGCCTAAGCACGCACATAGAACGCGGTGCGCTCTTATCCAGCTCATCCCTTATAGCAAATTCAAGCATAGCTAGGTCGACCTGAGAGTTTGCGCGGGACACGCCAGTCATGTCACAGAAACGGCGAAGCGCTGTGGGCGTGTAACCCCGGCGACGCAATCCCGAAATAGTGGGCATCCGCGGATCATCCCAACCCTCTACTACAGCTTCATCTACCAGCATCTTTAATTTACGTTTGGATGTGATGCTGTAATTCGGATTTAGTCGCGCAAACTCATACTGCACGGGCTTACTGGGCACTGGAAGATTCTCCAGCAACCAATCATAGAGTGGCTTGTGATCGGCAAACTCAAGCGTGCAGATGGAATGGGTAATGCCCTCAATAGCGTCTTCCTGACCGTGAGCAAAGTCATAACTCGGATAGATACTCCAATCGTCACCGGTATTGTGATGGGTGACGTGGCGAATGCGGTAAAGCACCGGGTCGCGCAGATTAATGTTGCCGGAAGCCATATCTATTTTGGCTCGCAGTGAGGCGGAGCCATCCGCCATTTCGCCGGCTTTCATCTTTTCGAGCAAAGTCAGGCTTTCTTCAACTGAACGATCTCGATAGGGGCTATTTTTTCCCGGCTCCGTTAGGGTGCCTCTATACTCCCGGGCTTCATCCGCCGATAGCTCGCAGACATAAGCCTTTCCTTCCTTTACCAGGTGTATCGCCCAGTCATAGAGCTGCCCAAAGTAGTTGGAGGCATATCTAGCCTCGCCAGCCCACTCAAATCCCAGCCACTCAATGTCGCGTTTAATAGATTCCACATACTCGATGGATTCTTTTTCTGGGTTGGTGTCATCAAAGCGAAGATTGCACTCTCCACCAAACTCATTCGCTAATCCAAAATTCACGCAGATAGATTTCGCATGGCCAATATGCAAATAACCATTGGGCTCAGGGGGAAACCGTGTGACAACCTTAGCGGTTTTACCGGAGTCAATATCCTCTTGAATGATGGTTTTCAGGAAATTAGAGGTAGTATCCATTACGGACATCAATTACTCGTTTGGAGGTCTGGAAAAGCCGCGTATTATACGTGCCTTTAGTCAACAACGAAGCTCGGATTTAATGAAGCTGACAATAATCTCCGCCTGTACCCTGGGTCTATTTCTTCTGGTGTTTTTTGCTCTTTCGCAAGATGACAGAAGTGAACCCAATACTTCTCCTTCTGCGCCCGCTCAAGTAATTTCAGAAACTGAGCCACAGGCAGTATCCATTTCCACACAAGACAACTACAAGGAAACCTCCATGATTTTGATGCAAACCTCTCTCGGTCCAATACAGATCGAACTTGATCACGAAAACGCCCCTATTTCGGCGGCAAACTTTCAGTCCTTGGTTGAAAGCGGATTCTATGATGGTCTAATTTTTCATCGTGTGATCGACAATTTCATGATCCAAGGTGGCGGTATGAATGCTGAGATGGAAGAAAAGCTAGAAGCCTCACCAATCCAAAACGAAGCCGACAACGGGCTTAAGAATGTTCGCGGCAGCCTCGCCATGGCTCGCACCTCTGACCCCCACTCGGCCTCATCACAATTCTTTATCAACCTCAACGACAATACTTTTCTCGACCATACCTCTAAGGATATGCAGGGATGGGGATACGCAGTCTTTGGCAGAGTTACTGAGGGCATGGAGGTTGTGGATCAGATTCGAGCTGTAGCAACGGGCAATATGGGCGGTCACGCAGACGTACCTCTTGAACCCATTGTTATTGAATCCGCGACACTGGCTGAATAAGCAAGTCCCATGAGTGACATCTTTATTTCAGATCTGCATCTCAGCGAAGACCGGCCGGACATCTATCGCGCCTTCTGTCGTTTTTTGCATGATCTGGATGAAGATGTGCAACAACTCTATATCCTGGGCGATCTGTTCGAAGCCTGGATCGGCGAAGATGCCAGAAATGAGCTGGCGATTAAGGTAATTGCCGAACTGAGGCTACTCGCAAAGCGCAAAATTCGAGTGTTTTTCCAGCAGGGAAATCGAGATTTTCTGATTGGTAAAAGTTTCGCAAAAGCGGCAGACATTGAACTCCTACCCGATCACTACATCTACGAATACCGCGGGCGCCACGTATTGTTAATGCATGGAGATTTACTCTGCACGGATGACAAAGCCTATATGCGCTTTCGTAGTCTTGTTCACAACCCAGCAGTGAAAGGATTGTTTTCACTTCTACCCATAAGTACGCGCCGAGGCATTGGAAAAAAACTTCGCGCAAAGAGCTCTCAGGGCAAAATGGAAAAGAGTGCCGAAATTATGGATGTGAACCAAAGCGCCGTGATTCATACCATGGAGCAATTTCAGGTAACTGAAATGATTCATGGTCATACCCACCGGCCCAAGGTGCACCGCTTTGGCCGGGACGATGAAAACCTAAAACGCTACGTGCTAGGCGACTGGGACGAAAACCTTTGGTGGATAGTAAGCGACGCAGAGGGAATCACCCTGAATTCTGCCCCGCTTGGGTAACAAAGGTTTTTGCGAGACAAAACACAGCTTCGCTACATCAGTATCAGTAGGACAGTGCTACTAGTTGTTTTGACTCTTCCGATGATTTCTCGCTAAGAAAAAATACTAGATCTCAATCGAATGGGAATCTAGGACACCTTCCGTATCAAAAAACGGGCGAAAAGTAGCGCCTGTGATGATTCGCATCACACTCTGGCGAGTTTGCCTATCGGCTGAGCCAGCTCCGTCCAATACCTCAATATCACTAGCCTTGCCATCTGCACCTATAACAAATCCAAAGCGTAATCCCTGAGTCAGAATTGGAGCAGGAGATGCGCCGGGAAGAACCGTCGTTAGGGAAGGCACGACGGTTGGCTGTACAAAGAGCCGATTCAGCCATTCGTTTGCGTCTGGGTCCGTATTGCGAAGCAACAATTGATATGCGTCGAAATAAGTAGTTAAAGCCAAATCCTGCTCGCCGCCGTACATATGGTAGTCGCCTAAATGTGCCAGCGCTTCAGCCTGATCTAATAAGTACCGGTGCTCTGCGCATATCTCGATTACACGTTGAAGGGAAAGCGCAATCGCATCCCAATACTGGGCGATATCATCCTCTCTGGCCTGAGCTTGGCTCTCGATATAGTCTCTATTTGGAACTTCCATGTACTGACAGTCGACCACTCCTCCTCTATCTTCCGAATCGACACACTGCTCCTCTTGAATAAGCTCTTCACCAACACCTTGATAGGCGCTCAGAGGTTTTCTGCTAGTAAGTAGAAATTGATGGTAATTAACCATCACTTGGCCGTAGAGCGGATCAATTAGATCTGCAGCAAGTTGATCTTGCTGTTGCTCAATTTCCGATATTAGTTCTCTGTAAAAGCTAGACGTGTCGCCGAGAATATTCTCTTCTGATCCGCTCAACAGGCCGTTTCTAAAGGCCTGTATTTTCCATTCACCCAGCACCTTAGCCATAGCCAAAGCTCTGCCACTGCCAGCACCGTATTCTGCTTTGTATGCCTGATATAAGGCTTCATACCCCTGATCAGCGCCGTCCCAGTTTTGCGAAGCAATATGGGACTGGATCGACCCGGTGATCTGATCAATTTCCTGTGCCGAAGTACTTCCTGCAACTATCCAACCGGCCAAACAAACGGCCAGCAAAGTTTTCATGTTTTCCATTTCTCATTCCCTTAGTAATCTGAGCGCCATGCTACGCGTCACGAGTGCAGCGTTGGGCACTTTCTGCTTACCCGATTGGTAACTAGAAGTTTTGTGGTGCGATCCAATATTTCAACCGACTTATAACTCAATTCAGAAAACCTGATATAAATGGGGCTAAGCTTTCCACTTGATATTTATGTCAGAGCAAATTGAACTTGGGCTCTCAGCCGGAAAACCGGAGAGAGCGACTCCAAAGCAAATACTGCCCCTAGACGGCGATACCCAATATTTTGGTGTGGTCTGTGATCAGGAGTTATCCAACCATTACCTGGATTACCTGTTGCAGAAAGTTCCCTGGAAAAATGATGAAGCGATCATTTATGGCAACCACTACATCACAGATAGAAAAGTTGCTTGGTACGGCGATGGGAATTTCTCTTACAGCTATTCCGGAAAAACCCGAGTGGCCATTCCCTGGACAGAGCCACTACTTGAGTTAAAAGCCTTGGCAGAAAGATATTCAGGAGCAAGCTATAACTCCTGCCTGCTTAATCTATACGAGAACGGAAGCCAGGGAATGGGATGGCATCATGATGACGAAAAAGGCCTGGGAAAAAACAGCAATATTGCTTCTCTCTCTTTTGGTGCTGCTCGTCGATTCGATTTTCGCCACAAGCAAAATAGGCAAAAAATCTCGGTACTACTCGAACATGGAAGTCTTTTAGTGATGGCAGGGACAACTCAGTCGAATTGGCAGCATCATCTGCCGAAGAGCCTAAAAATAAGTCAGCCTCGAGTGAATCTGACATTCAGGGCAATGCTGTTACGAGGCTGACTAATCAAGCGACTTTAAGCCGTTTTTTTGTGCTCAGGCACTTCGATAACTAGAACCTCCGAATCAACAATGGCTTGGAGTCTTATAAGATCCAACTCAGTGACTTCTGCGCCATCGCCCTTCTTCATCAACCTTCCCTCAAGCTCAACCTGCCCCTCTGACACCAGAACGTAGGCTTGCTGGGTTATAGGCTGCAGAATTTCTGTACCCTCTACTAAGCTGCCCGCATAAATAGCAGCATCTTGGTTAATCCATAAAGGAGCGTTGTCGGCCCCCGAGACCAGAAGACTCAATTCGCTATTTGCCGACTGTTTAGGAAATTCATAGCTATCCCAACGTGGCTGCACTCCATACTCCTTTGGTTCAATCCAAATTTGAAAGATATTAGTTTCTACCTCTTCCAAATTATATTCAGAGTGCGCCACGCCAGTACCAGCGCTCATTACCTGAACGTCTCCGGCTACTGTTCGACCTTCATTACCCTGACTATCTTTGTGGCTGATTGCGCCGCGTCGAACATAGGTAATAATTTCCATATCGCGATGCGGGTGGGTAGGAAAGCCGGTTCCTGGCTGAATAATGTCATCATTTACTACACGGAGGACACCAAATCCCATCCGATGAGGATTATAGTAATCCGCAAAACTAAAGTGATGGCGGGCATCTAACCATCCATGGTTAGCACGTCCAAGCTCTTCAAAAGGGTACAGCTTGATCATTTCCGATCTCCTATAAGTTTGTTGCTGTTAAACAGCCTGTGGTGAAGCCGCTGTAGACCTCGAGCTGATGAGCTGATCCAGCGCGTAGCTTCCAGCACCCTGTATAGATATTGCGAGCGCTAACACCACCAACAATGCCGGGAATTCCCAGCCGCCTCCAGCACTACTAAATACCCAGCCGTTACCTAGATGTGCCCAGGTGGCACCTATCAATATAGGTAAGCTCAGAGATGCAGCTAGGCGGGTCAACACACCGCTAATGATGGCCAATCCAGCCGTGATCTCACCAAAAATCATTAGATAGGCAACAACGGATGGCAATCCCAGGCTGGCAAAGTAACCAACGGTGCCGCTGACACCAAATACCAATATCTTTAACAAGCCGTGAGACAACAAAACACTTCCTAGCGCCAGACGCAAAATGAAGGCTGCATGATCCTGATTTAAATTTTTCATTTAGGTAATCCTCTCAAGTAATTGGCAGCCAGATTATCAGTTCTATTTATAGCGATAATTACCCTATAATTTACTTTATTATTTCTATTTGGTTATTAATTATCATGAAAGATATTTCTCGACTTCACACTTTTTTGCAGGTTTCTAAAAACCTGAGTTTTGCTGAAGCAGGCAGAAGTTTAGGGATCAGCGGGCCGGCCGTTACCAAGCAGGTGCAGGCACTAGAAAAAGAGCTCGGAGTGAAATTATTTTATCGCTCTACCCGCCGAGTATCACTCACTGAACAGGGAGCAATATATGCCGAAAAGGTGCGTAAGGTTCTAGACGAATTACAGGAAGCAGAGCAGGAAATTATTGAATTAAAAGACTGTCCACGAGGGAAATTAAAAATCAATGCTCCGATGTCCTTTGGCCGTCAGTATCTTGCACAACCCTTAGCTCAGTTCGCCAAACTGCACCCACAAATTGAAATGGAAGTAGATTTTGATGACCGCTGGGTAGATATCATTGAAGAAGGTTATGATCTGGTTGTACGCATCGGCACACTAGAAGACTCGTCTCTCATAGCTAGAAAACTCGCTGACTGCCCTATTCGTCTGTATGCCTCGCCAGAGTTTGTTCGGCAAAAGGGCAAGCCGGAATCAATCGAGCAGGTAGCTGACTTTCCCTCCGTGCTCTACACAAAACAAAACCAGTCTTCTGTTTGGTTATATAAGGACAGTAATAGCTCTAAAGGCAGCATTGTTATGCAAAGGGCATTTGCAGCTAATACCGCCGAAATGCAGCTGCAGGCCTGCTTGGAAGGCATAGGAATCGCTCTGATACCAATATTCGCCGCAGCTCCATACCTCTTAGACGGCTCCCTTGTGCCAGTGCTGCCTAACTATGAAATGTCGCCTAAACGAGAGATTTATACTCTGTTTCCACAGCGCCGCTATCTCTCTACTAAGGTGCGATTGTTAGTAGATTATTTGTTGGAGCAGCGCCGAGATTTTATGTGGATTGACCAAAGCTAGCGGGAAAACCTCTCGGCGGCATCCAGCTCACATTCGAATTCAAAGATTGGCTCATCATCAGCAACCCGGCTCAATCGAACCTGCCCTGTATAGGGCTCTGCTAGGTAGAAAGAATCCTCAATACTGAAATCAAGCAGAACGGTATTGCCACCATCTATCACACTAAAACGCTCGACAATCTGTTTCTCTGCGCTCGAGGGGATATCGCGTCCCACTTGAGCCGCCAGTGCCAGCCCCCAACCCGATGCTTTGTATGCGTCGCTCTCGACCACCAAAGTATCTCCTTCGATATGAGCCGTTGCTCTGCCAAATGAGCCATTAACATCACTCATAACAGGTCCGCCCGATAAGGGAACCGTTCGAACTTGAGCATAGTGTTCATATCTGATGACAAGCTCATTTTCGTTTAATCGAATATCGGCTAAAAAGGGTGCAAACCAAATACCGGGGATACTGCTGGTTTCACAGGTGTTCGCAGGAGACTTTTGCGCATCATAATTGTCCCAGGCTGCCTGGCCGGTTTCATTGAGAATCATTGGTGGCGCACTAAGTCTTTGCGGATATGGCACCTGCCAGCGGCCAGAAATGTTAGATAAATCCACTGGCTGAGCTGCTTCATCCTTCTCGAGAATCAGGTTCGGGGCATCCCCTATTAGCTGTCCATCGGCGGTCACAAAGGCATCTCCGAACACCAATGGATTTCCAGCCTGCCGATTCGGCCAGGCAATCACCTTGACTTGGTCGCCGGCCTGAAATGTGTCTCGACGCACGCCCATTCTTTGAAGATGCGCTGAAGCCGCCGCTTCGATTTCCCAGCGGACTATCTCGCCTGCAGAATTTTCCGCATCCAGCCACATAAAGGAATGAGGGCTGCGCAAACTAAAGTCCACCACTCTACCCTCCAACTCAAAAGGTTGTGAAGGTACGTAGTGAGTAGCAAAGGAATGGTGCGCCTGACTAGAAGAGGCAAAGAAAAATACGGCAATCCAGATGGCAAAAGTATGACCTATGTATTTCATATGTCCCCCAACATATGTATTCAAGACTATGGATTCTGCCTTAATAGCCGATAAAAAGGGGCGGTGAAATGATATTTAATCTTGACGAGCTATTGATTTAGACCGGAATTCCACTGTGAAAGCGGAGTTCGTTGCTGGAGCCTAGAATAAGCTGCTTGTCTAGATCGAGGAAGAGTTTGATTCGATCCTCGATAGGATTTGCCGAGCTCTTGCGAGCAAGTGCCAGATAATCTTGATAGTGACGAGCCTCCGACTTTAGAAGCCCTAGGTAGAATCCAGCTAGTTCTTCATCCAGATGCGGTGCTAACTTAGCAAAGCGCTCACAGGAACGTGCTTCGATAATTGCACCGACAATCAGCGTGTCTATTTGTTTTTCTGGTTCTGTTTTTCGCACTGACTTCATCAAACCCGCCGCGTATTCCGAAGCACTAACAAACTCATACTCGATGGATCGCTTTTTTAGGATGGCCACAACCTGCTCAAAATGACGTAGTTCTTCGCGCGCCAGACGGGACATCTTGTTCAGCAACTCAAAGTTGTCGGTATAGCGATACATCAGATTGAGTGCGGTTGAAGCCGCTTTCTTTTCGCAGTTCGCATGATCGATAAGCAGAAGATCAAGATTTTGCACAGCAGCATCAACCCAAGCGTCCGGCGTCCTACATGGCAGGAACTCCAGAACAGGCTGCATTAGTTTGTCTAGATCGGCAGGCATAGGTATTTAATATCAGCTCAGTTAAGAGGCCATAAAGTTAAAGCCCCACCAGTATTCACTAGCAGGGCTTTAATTGGTGTGTCAGCGAACAACTCGACTCGAATTAGCCAACAATTCTCAAGGGCTGCGCTTCAACACTAAGATCCTCTTTGGGTGGAGCAAAGTCAGTTAGGTTGATGCCCACCACGGCGCTCTTGTACTCATCGATTGTCGGAGTGCGTCCAAGAATGGAAGAAAGCACAACAACCGGAGTAGAGGCCAACAAAGATTCCCCCTTCTTCTCGCTGGAATCTTCAACCACACGCCCCTGGAACAATCGAGTGGAGGTTGCCATCACGGTATCGCCCTTCTCCGCTTTTTCTTGGTTGCCCATGCAAAGGTTACAACCCGGCCGCTCAAGGTACATGATGTTTTCGTATTTGGTGCGAGCAGTTCCCTTCGGGTTGTCATCGTTAAACTCAAAGCCCGAGTACTTGGTAAGAACATCCCAATCGCCCTCTTCTTTCAATTCGTCGACGATGTTGTAGGTTGGAGGCGCGATTACCAAAGGCGCTTTGAACTCCACACTGCCGTTCTGCTCTTCGATATTTTTAAGCATTTGGGAAATGATTTTCATATCTCCTTTGTGAATCATGCATGAACCAACAAAGGCCAGATCAACTACTTTCTCACCGCCATAATAGGACACAGGGCGGATGGTATCGTGGGTATAACGCTTTGAAACATCATCGTTATTGACGTCTGGATCAGCGATCATTGGCTCGTTTATTTCATCGAGATCGATAACCACTTCCGCGAAGTACTTAGCGTTGCTGTCCGGCTTCAACGCAGCATTTTCGCCTGATTGAATTTCACTAATTCGTCGGTTGGCAATATCGATTAAGCCCTGCAACATATTGACATCGTTATCCATACCTTTATCAATCATTATCTGAATACGGCTTATTGCCAGTTCCAGAGAGCCGATCAGAGTTTCATCATTAGAAATACAGATAGAGGCTTTTGCCTTCATCTCTGCAGTCCAGTCGGTAAAAGTAAAGGCTTGATCGGCAAGTAGCGTGCCGATATGCACTTCAATAATACGACCTTGGAAAACGTTATCGCCAAACTCTTCAAGCATTTGCGCCTGAGTCGCATGCACAACATCTCGGAAGTCCATATAGGATTTCATTTCACCTTTAAAGGTTACTTTCACCGACTCAGGGATCGGCATAGCAGATTCACCGGTTGCCAGCGCCAGCGCTACCGTTCCCGAGTCAGCACCGAAAGCCACACCTTTTGACATTCTGGTGTGAGAGTCGCCGCCAACAATAATGGACCAGTCATCCACTGTGATGTCATTGAGCACTTTGTGGATCACGTCTGTCAGTGGATGGTATACCCCTTTAGGATCGCGGCCCGTAATCAGCCCAAAGTCGTTCATAAACTTCATCAAGCGGGGAATATTGGCTTTTGACTTGTTATCCCATACGGAAGCAGTGTGACATCCCGATTGATAGGCGCCATCAACACTTGGAGATATGACTGTGGCGGCCATGGCCTCAAGTTCCTGTGACGTCATTAGACCTGTAGTGTCCTGCGAGCCGACAATATTCACCTTGACGCGAACATCAGAGCCAGCGTGCAGCGGCGCACTGGATTTCACGCCCAAGGCGTTTTTATTGAAGATTTTTTCAACGGCGGTCAGACCCTGACCTTCGTGTGAGATTTCTTTTGAAGGAGCGTAAACCAAAGGTGCTTCAATACCGAGAGTCTCTGCGGCAAGGGTTTGCAGCTTCTTGCCAAAGACGACGGCGTAAGAACCTCCCGCCTTCATAAATTCAATCTTTTGCGGCGTAAAGGCTGAAGAAATGTCCGCAAGCTCCTCACTACCATTGTAGAGTTTCTTCTCTTTGGTATTGATAGTCAGAACAGTTCCCGTGGCCACAGAGTAGGCCTCTTCGAGAACCACATCTCCGTCTTCGTCTTCGATAGGGTTCCCCGCCTCATCAAGCTTCTTCACCCAGTTTTTTAAATCCAGACCAATACCGCCGGTTACGTCGACTGTGGTCAGGAAGATGGGTGATATGCCATTGGTACCTGCAACTACAGGTGCAATATTGACGAAGGGTACATAGGGGCTTGCTGGCACACCTGCCCAAAGAGCCACATTATTGACTCCGGACATACGAGACGAACCCACACCCATGGTGCCTTTTTCGGCAATCAACATCACTTTTTTGCCCGGATGCTGTTCTTTGAGCGCGGTAATCTCTGCCTGGGCATCAGGAGAAATTAGACATTGACCGTGTAGCTCACGATCTGACCTTGAATGCGCCTGGTTGCCAGGAGAAAGTAAATCCGTAGAAATGTCTCCTTCCCCAGCAACGTAAGTCACAACCTCAATCTTTTCGTCGAGATCAGGAAGTGTGGTAAAGAATTCCGCATTGGCATAGCTTTGAAGAATACTGGTAGCAATCGCATTGCCAGCTTTATGAGCGTCTTCGAGTCGGTCTGTGTCTGCTTCGTAAAGGAAGACCTGGGTCTTCAGCACCGCAGCAGCGGTTTCCGCCACAGCTGCATCATCTCCAAGCGCAAGATCAAGAAGCACCTCGATCGATGGTCCACCCTTCATATGAGATAGCAACTCATATGCAAAGCTAGGCGTAATTTCTTCTAGAACGGATTCACCAAGAATAATTTCTTTCAGAAACTTGGCTTTTACACCCGCTGCACTAGTGGTTCCAGGAAGGGTGTTATAGATAAAGAATTTGAGGGAATCTTCGCGATGCACATTATCGGCATCTTTGATCTGCTCGATAATCTCTGCAAGTAGTTCAGCACTATCAATTGGCTTGGGATTTAGACCCAATTCATTCTTGCGGGTCTCTATTTCCTTTGTATATTCCAGGTAAAGGCTCATCAATTCCTCGTATTAAAAGCTAGCTTAAATAAGGGCGCGGATTATAGCAGTTAAGCCCCATTCTCGTTAGCCGGAAATACCAAGTATTTGTCTAGTGAATGGCTCCTTCATGATGACGAAGCCGATGTTCTGATTTCAAAAGAATGCGACTCCAGAAAGTTATAAACCCCGTAATTGCGGGGTCTATGTCTTGAAATACAGAGATGCTTTAGATCAGCCTCAATGACAAACGAGTGCTGCGTCCATTTCGGCGAGCAATGTCTCCATATCCTGCATTAGGTACCCCACAGAAGTAGAATTCAATCCATTGTAAATACCACGGATGTGGCGATTTGAATCTATTAGAAGCAGGCTCTCAGTGTGCAGAAAATCCTCAAAATTCTGCTCGTTTCCCAAGTCATCGCTAGCAAAGTAGGCGGTTTTGGCCAATTCATATATTTCGTCCCTATCACCAGTGACAAGATGCCAAATATCACTATTGATCTCGTTTCTATCTGCATAGGCTTTAAGTATTTCAACCGTGTCCGTCGTCGGCTGAATCGAGTGCTGCAAGATGCGCACATCAGGGTGGCCTATATATTTCTCCTGAACTTTAGACAGCTTTGATCTTATTGTGGGACAAATTCCGGGGCAGGTACTAAAGAAAAACCCGGACACATAAATCTTGTTTTCAAAGCTCCGATCGGTAACGCGATCGCCATCCTGATTGATAAAACTAAAGGAGGGAATCTGGTGAAAATCTTCCAGCTCTTCACTATTGGCTTCTAACCAACGAGGCGTAAATTCTGCACTGTCATAGAATGGCAGGCTCTCCGCAGTCGCCACCCAGGAAGCTCCTGCAAGTACCGAAAAGATAATAAGATTAACCAGCTTGTTCATGGTAATACTCCGGGGAGATTTGTTCGTCTTCAAGACCGACGCATGTATTTGATTTTCTAAGTCCGAATATTCGTCCATTTTTATACTCAAAATTGGAAAAGAGCTCTCCATTTTCACGCCATGCTTGTTGGATACCCACAGGTTGGCCTGCAAGGTGATTAGATTTTTTGAACTTGGCACCGCTGCGATACCAGTACCAACCCTCACCTTCCTGTAACCCATCGGCAAAGACAACTTCGGATCGCTGAGTTCCATTTGACCACCATGTTCGAGAGATGCCGTCCTTGAGTTCAGCATAGTAGTGAGCCTCGTATCCCATGACACCATTCTCAAACCAGCTTCTTGCGTAGCCATTACGCCGACCTTCAACAAATTGATCGGACGTCGCCAGCTGACCGTTTGCATGAAAGGTCACCGCTTCACCCGTCAGGGGCTTTCCTTGATATATACGCTCACCAGAAAGACTTATGGAAACCTCTGCATCCTCTACAACTAAAGGTTTTTGAAGCTGTGCCCATGCGAAAACGGAAACCACCGCCGACAACATGATCACGCAGGCACCAAATACCAACTCGGACGAATCTTTAGTTAATCGCATTTGGGGTGCCTTGATAATCTCCAGGGAATACCAGGTAATAATCTCCACCCAGATACTGATCCTGATCAACGTGGTAATGATATTCAGCGTCCTCAGGATCTGCACCAGTGTGCTGCGTGATTGAGGTGTGGCCATTTGACTCATCGAGATCAGTCGGATAATCAGCAGTGGAATAGCATTTCCGGCCGTAGATGAAGAAGCCGTCAGCGATAATTCCGATTAGGGCATCGTCATCGTAGGAGATGGCTCTAGGTTCGAGATGGTAATGATAGGTCTGAGGCCCAGTGTGTGCACCGCTATAGTCCAAACCTTGTGCCACTCCAATACTTACGTCACCAGTGCCCTCCTGGTCATTGAACAGGGGCGAACCGCTAAGAGCGATACCGATGGCTCCCAATGAGGTGGATGAAGTAGATGATGCTTTTTCGGCAACAACTGGAACAGATAAATCGTAATCATTTACGTATTCATCAATATAGCCAGGACTAGAAGAACCTGAGGCGTTTTCCGGATCCGGATCCCCAAAAACAGCTGGAAAAAGAGGTGCAACCCAGAGGCCACTGGAACCATCAGGGTCCCAGTAGGGAGATGTATGGTCTGGTTTTCCGTCTGATTCAAATGCAACGGTACAACCATCCGCAGACAACACCGTATCTACGTTGGGTGCAGCAACAAATTCCAGGAAAGCTCCCGACAGTTCCGTTTTAGGCTCAGCGCAGGTTTCAGAAGATGTTACAGGGGTGTCCGTATCACCTGTGTCAGTATCGCCACTGGTTACGCCTCCCGAAGAAGACGAACCACCACCTCCACCACAAGCCGCTAACAAAGCGATGGTAGATAGGCTAGTCAAAGCAATTTTTAAATATCTTGAATAGATCACAATTTTAGTCCCCAACTGTTTTGTAACTCCTAACGGAAAGTACTTAACAAAAGTGAACAAAGCTTGGAGAGATTGTGTGGTGTTAGCGGTTACATCGTGCAGATTTCGGTAGCCGTTATCTGCACGAGTAATCCGATCGAAAGTATTAGCGCAGTGCATTTTGAAGACTGGCTCGCTTTCGACCTTAGTTAATTGCGTTTGGAGTGCCTTGGAAATCACCAGGGAAAAGCAGGTAATAGCCAGAACCTTCCGTCAGATATTCATCCTGATCAATATGATAGTGATAAACCTCTTCACTCCCATCCTCTGGCGTCATACCGATATGTCCATTCGACTGATCCAAATCAGTTGGATATTCTCCGGTCGTAAATTCTCTCCGGCCGTATATAAAAAACCCATCCGCCATAATTCCTACCAAATTAAAATTGTCTTCTGAAATCGCCTTAGGCTCTAGATGATAGTGATAGGTTTGTGGGCCAGTATGGGCACCATTCCTATCTAGACCTTCTGCAACTCCAGGACCCACATCTCCATTACCTTCTTGATCATTAAAAATGGGCGTTCCACTAAGGGCTATCCCGATTGCTCCCAGAGAGGTGGATGAAGGAGAAGCAGCTTTCTCAGCGTAGACAGGCACAGTTAAATTAAAGACGTTAATGTAGTCGTCAATAAATCCCGGACTGGCTCGGCCGGAGTGATTTTCTCGATCAGGGTTACCAAAAATCTCGGGGTTTTCATGGGCGACCCAAAGGCCGCTGGATCCATCCGGGTCCCAATAAGGTGAGGTGTGATCGGGCTTGCCGTCAGATTCTAGGGAAACCGTACAGCCATCTGAGGACAGCACTGCCTCCACATTAGGTGCTGCAACAAATTCAAGATACGCGCCTGACAATGAGTCTACACAGATTGCAGAGGAAGTTGTCACACCACCAGAGTCCCCGGCACCGCTAACCGTACCCGTCTCAATACCACTGCTAGTATCACTTTCATTAGATGAAGAACCGCTACCTCCGCATGCGCTTAAAATCAGAATAGCGCTGACACTGGCAAGCATTCTTGGATATTTTGAGTAATTCACAATTTGTCTCCGCAACTTTATTTCAGTTCGGAACAAAGGCTACTTAACAAAAGTGAACAACCCGTGGAGTAATTGCGCGGGTTTCTAGTGTATCTCTAGGAGTATTTCGTTTTGGTGGAAGGTGCAGAGAAAGTTTTCTTTGCACCTTAATAAGCGTAAAACGCTAAAGTCGATCTAAGCCCAAGGACAGATCAGCTTTAATGTCCTCAATATGTTCCAGACCAACTGCAACCCGTATCAGGTTTTCTGTTATGCCCGCAGCAGCGCGCTCTTCGTCGGAAATTCGACCATGAGTGGTTGTAGCTGGATGAACAATAGTAGTTTTGGCATCGCCTAGATTGGCAGTAAGACTTAGCAATTCAGTTGAATTGATTACCTTCCAGGCCTCGTCTCTTCCTCCCCTTACTCGGAAAGACAACACTCCGCCATATCCAGACATCTGCTGTGATGCTAACTGATGGGCTGGGTGATCTATCAAACCTGCATAGAAGACCTGTTCTACCTTTGGGTGCGCCTGCAGCCATTCGGCTAGCGCTGTCGCGTTCTCACAATGGGCACGCACACGCACGCCCAAAGTTTCTAGACCTTTAAGGAATACCCAGGCATTAAAGGGACTCATACAGGGTCCACAGGATCGCAGAAACCCTACAACTTCCGCCATCTGCTCTTTGCTGCCAAGCACTGCGCCACCAAGACATCTGCCCTGCCCGTCAATATATTTGGTGGCGGAATGAATAATAATATCCGCACCTAGCTCCAGAGGTTTTTGCAGGATGGGCGTTGCAAAGCAGTTGTCCACTGCCAGCCATGCACCCGCTGATTTGGCAATTTCTGCCAGCGCAGGAATATCAGCCACTTCACAAAGTGGATTAGAGGGAGACTCGAGAAAAAACAGTTTGGTGTTTTCCTGGCAGGCGCTTTTCCAAGCATCAAGATCTGTTAGTCCAACATAGGTCGTCGAAACCCCCATCTTGGCCATAAACTTGTTCAGCAACATAGTCGTGCTACCAAACACATCTCTTGAGCAAACAATATGATCGCCTGACTGCAGCAGAGCCATGCAGGTGCTCAGTATTGCTGCCATACCCGATGAAGTAGCGACACAGGATTCAGCCCCCTCCATAAGCGCCAAACGCTCTTCAAAGGCTTTTACCGTCGGATTGGTGTAACGGCTATAGACATTACCCTCTTCCTCACCGGAAAAGCGCTCAGCAGCCTGCGCAGCATCCTCAAAGAGGTAGCTTGAAGTGAGATACATCAGCTCGGAGTGTTCCCCCTGCTCGCTTCGATCTATACCGCCGCGAATAGCCCATGTTTCTGTTTGATAATCCTTTGTATCTGCCATCGAGTTAAACCAGTTCTTTATTGCCCTCGAGCATCGGCGGCGTCGTTATATAAACCAACTGTGGAAGTTTCTTCGCCGATATTACCTGCTTCGCTGCGAACCGAATCTTTTCGTTGATCATCGATTGAGCCCAAATAAGCTTCATCTATGTCTCCGGTGACGTATTCACCGGTAAACACAGAGCACTCAAACTCTTTAATCTCAGGGTTGCCCTCAGCGGAGGCGGCGATTAAATCTTCTAAATCCTGATAGATCAACCAATCTGCACCAATTAATTCAGCGATTTCCTCTTCGGAGCGGCCATGAGCAATCAGCTCATGAGCCGAGGGCATATCGATACCGTAAACATTTGGGTAGCGAACCGGTGGCGCGGCTGACGCAAAATAGACTTTGTTGGCACCCGCATCCCGAGCCATCTGAACAATCTGTGTACAGGTGGTTCCGCGCACAATGGAGTCATCCACCAGCAAAACATTCCGGCCAGCAAACTCTGGGCCTATGGCATTCAATTTCTGGCGTACCGATTTCTTACGCACTGCCTGACCGGGCATGATGAAAGTTCGACCGATGTAGCGATTCTTCATCAAACCTTCCCGCAGCTTGATACCTAACTTTTCGGCAAGCGCCTGCGCTGCTACACGACTGGTATCGGGAATTGGAATAATAACGTCAATATCGTGATCCGGACGTAAGCGCTCAATCTTATCCGCCAAGCGATACCCCTGACGCAGACGGGTTTTATACATATGAATTCCGTCAATCTCCGAATCAGGGCGCGCCAAATACACGTGCTCAAATATGCAGGGTACTGTTCTGGCATTCTCTGCACACTGTCTGCGCAGCATTTGATAGTTGCTATCGATATAAACGGCCTCACCGGGCTGCACGTCATCCAGCAATTCAAAACCAAGTACGGAAAGTGCGGAAGATTCCGAAGCAATAATATATTCCGTTATGCCTTTTCGCTCCCGGCTTCCTATCACCATGGGACGAATACCCAGCGGATCTCTAAAACCAAGCAAGCCATGCCCGGCAATAAGCGCGACACAAGCATAGGCTCCTGAGCAGCGCTTATGGAGCTCGGCGACTGAATTAAAAATATCTTCCGCTGAAGGCTCTAGAGAATCGAGTTTGTTGAGTTCGTGAGCCAGTACATTGAGGATAACTTCGGAGTCGGAATCCGTATTGAGGTGACGCTTGTCTGCTTTATATAACTCAGAGCGCAGCTTGTCCGAATTTACCAAGTTACCGTTGTGAGCCAGACTGATGCCATAGGGCGAATTCACGTAAAAGGGTTGAGCCAAAGCAGGACCTGATGCCCCGGCAGTCGGATAGCGACAATGCCCAATACCGAAGTTGCCTATCAGGTTTTCCATATCCCTAGAGCGGAAGACCGAACGAACCAATCCGAGGCCCTTTTTCTGAAACAAATGCCCCTCGTCACAAGTGACAATGCCCGCAGCATCCTGCCCGCGATGCTGAAGTACTGTCAGTGCATCATAAAGCTCGGTATTGACGGGTTTTTGGCTTGAAATTCCAACGATTCCACACATTTATTCTGTCTCGCTGCTTTCGCTATCAGTTGTAAGGTCTGTTTCTGTGACAAGGTCTGTTGTCCATGAAGTCAGGGAACTGAGCACTTCCTTGGCCCAGCCTTCAAATTCGAGAAAATGCGGGATAAATAGAGATTCTTCCCACCAACTTGCATCTTGAACCGGATCAATGGCCGGCAAAAAGATGAGGATTACTAATACGACTATAAGCCCGCGCACTAACCCAAAAACTGCACCCAGCGTACGATCAGTTCCGCTCAAGCCGGTTGCTTTGGCGAGCTTGCTGAGTAAATGAGCCAGTAGTCCGCCAAGAATGAGCACGACGATAAAAATGCAGGCTCCGCCGGCTAGATCAAGAATTACTGGATTCAGCTCAGGGTCTAGCGGCAATGCTTGCCCAACGGGCGTCCTGAATAGAAAAGATAGTACCAAGGCACAAGCCCAGGTGGCGAGGGAAAATACTTCTTTTATAAAGCCGCGAAATAGGCCGACAAGTGCAGATATGGCGAGTACAACCAGTATTGCTAAATCGGCTCCGGTCATGGTCGAGTCGAGGTCGGCTTGAGAAGCCAGCATTCTATCAAAGCGAAAGCCATGATAGGTAAAAGCTTAGGGTTCAAAACGCAACAAAATTGCCTGATTGTCTAATTGCTGATTAAGGCGATTGAAGGTATCTCTTGTTTCATCAGAGTTAATTATCGGACCAACGTATACCTTATAGAGATTGGGATTATCTGCATCGCCGAGTGTGAGTCGAAAATAAGACTCGTAGCCTTGATTGGTCAACTCTTGATTCAGGCTCTCAGCGTTATCAAGCAGTGCAAAGCTACCCACTTGAATTACCCAGGCATTGGGCATTCCAGATTCATTGAGCAGCGGATCGGCAAGATCTTCCGGATCAACAGCGTCGGTATTCTCGTCAGGATTGAATAGCTCGCTCAAATCAATTTCTTTGGCTTCAAAGGGAGCCACAGGCGCAACAATATCCAGAGGCTCTACTTCAATCTGACGCTCTGGTATCTGCGAGTCGCGGCTGATTTCAAATTCTTCCTGAGATACGAACAGGAGTGGGTAGAAAATCAACGCAAGGCAAAGAATTACCAGGGTTCCTATCAAGCGCTCTCTTAAGGGTGGTTTAGCCAATTTTCCTTCCATTAATTGCTGTCATTTCTCTGAGCTGACCTCTTCCTGAGCTAACTCAAGAAATGCCGACACGGTATAAAAAGAACCCGTCACCAGCAAGGGTATTTGTTCGCTTTTTGCCATAAATAGCTGATTTAAAGCGGCGCTGTCAGCAAGATCTAGAATCTCAATGTCCTGAATGCCCTGCTCGACCAACCTAGCTGCAATTTCTTCCGGCTGAAAGGCTCGAGGAGTATCCAAACGAAGGAGCTTCCAACTTTTCACTATTGGTTTTAAAAGACGGATCGCGTCGGAGCAGTCTTTATCCTGCATCAGTGAAAATGCTAGATCTACCTCAAACAGCCCCTCTTTTTTGATTCTCTGGCAAAGGTGAGAAAGACTCATAGCGTTGTGGGCGACATCAAGAATAAGTTCTCGCGAACCCAGTTCAAGCTTTTGGTACCGGCCGGCCAGCTCAGCGGACTCAAGTGCTGAAGCAATAATTCGGAGATTTCCCGGCCAGAGAAGCTCTATCACCATAGCCGCAGACGCTAGGCTTTGGGGGTGTAGGGCAAGATTTTCTAATCGGATATTCTGATGCCCTATTCTCAGCTCGGCTGCTCCCTCCGAGTTCGTAATCAAAAAGTCTTGTCCCCAGGCATATCGGGTGGCAGACATCTGATCAGTCATTTGGTAAACAGTTTTTGGCATATCCGGTGAAGCTATGACGACCGGAATATTTTCACGCAGCACACCACACTTTTCAGTGGCGATTGATTCCAAGTCGCTTCCCAACCAATCCATATGGTCGAGACCTATTGCAGTCAATACGACAATATCGGTATCGATGATATTAACGGCGTCTAAGCGTCCACCCAATCCAACTTCAAGTATTAACAAGTCCGGTTGCTGTTCGGCGGCGATCAAAAGCGCTGCTAGCGCCCCATACTCAAAGTAACTTAGAAAAACACCCTTCTGTGTTTCGGCAACCTTTTTAAAAGCAGACAACAGCTGATCGTCATGTACGGGCTGACCATCAATCTGAATACGCTCGTTGTAGCGAAGCAAGTGGGGTGAACTAAATGAAACAACGCTTTTACCCAGCGCCACAGCGGCAGATTGCGTCGCAGACAGGGTAGACCCCTTGCCATTGGTTCCCGCGATGGTCACAACCTTAGTGTTCGGAGATAGTTGAGGGAGCTTCTCATAGACCGATCTAATGCGATCTAGCCCCAATTCAATGCGTGAAGGGTCTAGCTGCTCGAGCCAATCTAACCAGTTGTCTAGCCGTTTTGATTCCATGGGAGGCTCTAACAAAGTCGGTCTCCAATGAAGCGGGATAGCCCTTTAGTCAATGGCCTGACGAATCTCACTTAGGTAGGGTTTTAGTTTCTCCACAACTTCCGCTTGAGATTTACACTGACCAAGTAAATCGACGATGGCACTTCCAATAACGACACCCTCAGCGCATGCAGAAACCGCCGAAGCTGACTCGGCATTTTTGATGCCAAATCCGACACAGACTGGCAGATCGGACAGCCCCTTAATAGTTTCGACTCGAGCCTGTACCTCGGATATATCTAGCTTGGCTGAGCCAGTAACTCCTTTAAGGGAAACGTAGTAAAGAAAACCACTGGCGGTATCAACAATACTCTGCATTCTCTCGTCGGAGGTGGTGGGCGCGACTAGGAAGACATTAACCAATCCCACCTTTTCAAAAACAGAGGTATAGCCCTCGGCTTCTTCGGGAGGCAAATCCACCGTTAGAACACCATCCACGCCAGAGCTCTGGGCCTGATTGGCGAAATTCTCTATACCCATCCACTCAATGGGATTGGTGTAACCCATCAGGACAATGGGAGTATCCGAATCAGTTTTGCGGAACTCAGCCACCAATTGGAATATATTCTTTAGTCCAACCTTGTTGGCTAAAGCTCTTTCGTGACCACGCTGAATAGAAGGCCCTTCAGCAGAAGGATCGGAGAACGGCACCCCTACTTCAAGAATATTTGCGCCCGCTTTCACAAGGCAATGCATGGCAGTCAAACTAGCATCCAGATCAGGGTCGCCAGCAACCAGATAGGTGACCAAAGCTGTTCTATGTTCTGATTTCAGCCCATTCAGGCAGGTGTCTATACGGTTTGTCATCTGCGGTCTATCCCAACTCAATTTTGTCGATAGCGGCAATTGTTTGAATATCTTTATCACCTCGTCCGGACAGATTCACTAGAACAATCTTATCCTTATCCATCTGCGCCGCTTTTTTTAAACCGTAGGCAACTGCATGGCTGGACTCTAGCGCAGGAATAATTCCCTCTCGCTGAGTAGTCAGATGGAAAGCCTCGAGCGCTTCATCGTCATTGATAGATACGTAATTTACACGCCCGACATCCTTCAACCAAGAATGTTCTGGCCCAACACCGGGATAATCCAATCCGGCAGAAACTGAATGAGTTTCAATTATCTGCCCATCATCATCCGCGATAACGTAGGTTTTATTGCCGTGTAATACACCGGGCTTGCCAGCGCTTAGAGTTGCAGCATGACGTCCTGTTTCAACACCATCACCACCTGCTTCAACGCCGTACATCGCTACCGATTCATCTTCTAGGAAAGGATGAAATAGCCCAATGGCATTAGAGCCACCGCCCACACAGGCAACCAAGGAATCGGGCAATCGACCTTCTCTTTCTAGGCATTGTTCACGGGCTTCGCGACCAATAACGGACTGAAAATCTCGCACAAGTTTTGGATAGGGGTGTGGTCCAGCTACAGAACCAATAATATAAAAAGTATCATCGACATTGGTAACCCAGTCACGCAGAGCTTCGTTAAGCGCGTCCTTGAGCGTTTTAGAACCAGAAGTCACCGGTACAACTTTGGCACCAAGTAGCTTCATTCGATATACATTCGGCGCCTGACGAGCAATATCCTCTGCCCCCATATAAACCACGCACTCGAGTCCGAGGCGTGCGGCAATTGTTGCACTGGCAACACCATGCTGCCCTGCTCCCGTCTCGGCGATTATGCGTTTTTTGCCCGTATGCTTCGCCAGTAAAGCCTGACCAATCGTATTGTTTATCTTGTGCGCGCCAGTGTGGTTCAGATCTTCGCGTTTGAAATATATTTTGGCACCACCGGCATATTCAGTCAGCCTCTCAGCCAGATATAGAGGTGAGGGACGTCCAACATAATGGGTTAGATCGCTATCCATTTCGGCGATAAAGCCCGGATCGTCTTTCAGCTCCGTATAGATTCGATCCAGTTCGTCCAAGGCATGCATAAGGGTTTCGGCGACATAGCGACCGCCATAGATACCAAAACGTCCTTTTTCATCTGGAAACTGACGAAACATAGAACTTCTTAAACTTTCGGAAGACATAAAAACCTTTTACTTGATTAACTCTTAGCGGTGAAATCTGTTGTGGAATAGCCCTAGGCTTTTAGCCTGCCACCGCTGAAACAAAGGCGAGCATTCTATCAGCATCTTTGACGCCGGGGGCGGATTCAATACCGCTACTTACGTCAACTGCATAAGGTTTAACCTTTGCAATAGCCTGCGCGACGTTCTCAGGGTTTATGCCTCCCGCCAATAGGATAGGTTTATCGACTTGCGGTATCAGGCTCCAGTCAAATGTCTCGCCCGTACCTCCCTGTGCCCGACTGCTGTGGCTGTCTAACAATAAGCCACTTGCACGAGCATGAGTTTGAGCTACCTCTATTACCTGATCTGCACTTTGAACCCGGACAGCCTTAAGGTAGGGAAAACCAAAGGATTCACAAAATTCCGCCGATTCCTCACCGTGAAACTGCAGAACATCCAAATCGACCTCTGCCAGTACATCCATGACTTCATCTGCACTGGGATTAACGAACAATCCGACACGATTTATAAAGGGCCCCGTGGAATCACAGATAGCGCTTGCTGTTTGCAGATCAATAAATCGAGGGGTGTCAGGAACAAATACCATGCCAATAGCATCCACGCCCAAGTCTTCCGCAAATTTGGCATGCTCTGGTGAGCGAATTCCACAGAATTTTATTCGGGTATGCATGAGGTTTTTTCCGGTTGCTTATCTAAGCCCCAACCAGAGTTCATTCTCCAGATCTGGCAGTTCAAATTCGGATGGGTATTCTACCCTAGACAGATAGAGTCCATTAGGTGAAGCTGCCGCTGGAGCCTTAGTGCGGTCACGACCGAGGAAAATGCTTTCAAATTCTTCCAGGCTCAGCACGCCGCTACCCAAAGATAACAAGGCGCCAACGATGTTTCTTACCATATGCAGCAAGAATGCATTTGCTCTTATCTCGATTTCAATTAGTTTTCCCGACTGACTAACCTTTGCGTACTGCACCTCACGAATAGGACTTTTTGCCTGACAGCTTGCTCCGCGGAAAGCTGAGAAGTCATGCCTGCCGATTAGCAGATCCAATCCACTTTGAACTTGCGTTAAGTCTAGCTGCTCAATTCTCGTCTGAGTGATAGCCTGAGGAGCAATAGCAGTGCGTTGTTTGCTGCAGAGCAGTAAATACTTATAGGTACGAGACAGGGCAGAAAACCGCGCATGGAACTCACCAGACACCTCTTTGGCCCAACAAATACGGATATTATTAGGCAGGTTAGAACTGCCACCACGCACCCAGTTGCGAGCAGTACGAGAGTAATTGGACTCAAAATGAATAATCTGACCCGTGGCATGGACTCCAGTATCCGTGCGCCCAGCACAAACGACTTCAACCGGATGATTAGCAACCACTGAAAGTGCTTCTTCTACTTTTACCTGCACCGATGGGCTATGGTCTTGTCGCTGCCAACCACAGTAGTTATGGCCATCGTACTCAACGCAGGCGGCATATTTTGTTAAGGGGGGTTGTTCCATAGGATAATCGGCTGTCTAAACGGCGGTCCTAAACCGCTCTCCTAAATTAAGAAAGGCCCAGACCTTAGCCTGAGCCTATATCAAGGCTTGCCGGAGGAAATGAATTAACTGAGACTATCCAGCATACCTTGAGCTTTCTCTTTGGAGTCGTCGTCGCCATCCCGCAACACTTCCTCAAGTAACTCTTTGGCACCGGTACTGTCACCCATCTCTATGTAAGCCGCAGCTAATTCGAGTTTGGTTTCCGCCTCTTCTGCATCACTCATCTCAGAATCTACGTCATCCAAATCCGCTTCAAAGTCACCGAGCAAATCATCTTCAGATTCTTGCTCGGCCTGCTCTTCAGCATCTTCTTCCAGATCTGGAAGCTCTAGATCATCTGCAGCGATAGTGGCATCAAGATCTTCTGCTTCTAATTCCGGTTCAGACTCATCCAGCCCATCTGAACTTTCATCTTCTAGATCGTCAAGTAACGAATCCAGATCCGCTTCTGCATCGGCTAGATCCTCACCGAGATCTTCAGCTGAATCTTCCTCGACGTCTTTGCTAGAGAGATCTTCCAGATCATCTACACCTTCAAGCAATGCATCGAGATCATCGGAGTCTGAATCTTCAGCTTCTGCCTCTCGTTCTTCTTCAGCATCTATCTCTAGCTCTTCGTCTGAGTCATCGCTATCTGGAAGATCCATATCGGAAACATCAAAAGCCAGCGTGTTTTCGTCCTCTTCATCGGCGTCAGAGGAGCTCTCATCTTCCTCGGCCACTGAGTCATCAGAATCCTCAGCCACATCCGCACCGGCGTCTAGATCAAAATCGAGAGAGAACTCGTCATCCTCTGAATCGCCAATATCGGCCGTTTCTTCTGTTTCGCTTTCTTCGGAACCTAGATCTTCTTCATCAAGGGAAAAGTCTAGAATGCTTTCTTCGTCATCCTGACTTTCGGCAGGCTCTTCAGGTTCTTCCGGTTCTTCGTCCAGAGAGACCTCGTCTTCAGAATCGGTCTCCAGCTCATCACTTAAATCAATTTCACCCGGGGAGTCATCTCTCTCGGCAGCAGCCATCTCAGCCATGGCAGCAGCGTCAAATATTTGGGTCTTCTCCGATTCCTCTTCTTCAGCTTCTTCAGCTTCTTCAGCGGCATCTTCTAGATCCGCTGCGTCCGATACCTCTTCAGCAGCTTCACCCTCTTCATCTTCAGCTCCACTAAAGAAGGAATCAAGATCATCAAAATCCGAACCCCAATCTTCGTCTTCTTCGAGGCTTTCCTCTTCAGCAGGTTCGGCAGGCTCTTCTTTCAGATCGGGAAGATCCATATCTTCGCCATCAGCGGCTTGCTCGGACTCTTCCTGCTCTTCACTAGTCTCTGCGTCTCCGGAGACATCCCCCAAATCCATAAAGTCGTCGAGGTCATCTGCTTCGAGGTCCGGCATAGCTTCGTCATCAGACTCAGCTGACTCAGCTGACTCAGCTGATTCATCTGTTACTTCTTCGGCTTGTTCTTCGGCTTCGTCCTCTTCATAGACAGGAGCGTCTTCCATGTATTCAGTATCGTCAAAGCCGCCTTCTGACTTGCGCTTGCGGATCAAAAGATAGGCTCCAACTAAGAGACCAACCAGAACTACACCCACTAGAGGTAGCCAGGAAAGAATTTTGCTCAGGATGCCAGGCTCTTCCTGCACAACTGCCGTGGTCACTGGTTGAACAACAGGTTGCACCGCAGTAACGGCTTCTTGCACCGCTCTAATTTCGTTGTTTTCTACTTCAATCAGGGCTTCCATCACCGCGATCTGCTCTTCCAGCTTCTGTAAACGCTCGTTGAGATCACGATTAGTAATTTGGGCGGCGGCCAACTCTTCTTCGAGAGCGGCGTTGACGTCAGTGAGAGTCTGGTTTTCTTCAGCTAGCGCTTCAACTCCAGATCCCGCAGCGGCGGCCTCACCTTGAGTCCCGACAGTCAACCTAAACTGGGCTGTTCCCGGCTCATCGGAGCCACCTTCATCGCGGAAATCGGTTACTCGAGATTGCAGAGGTGTGCCGTCAGCGAATCGCCCTGCTCCGGACATTGCTTGCGCAAAATCAACGGCTGCCTGAGCTTCTGATCGAGCAATGGCTGCATTTCGAGGTGGTACTCGCACAACTGAGCCAGAGCGCAGCAGATTAATATCACCATCGATAAAGGCGTCCGGATTGGCTTCGCGTATCGCAAGCATTGCCTGATGACGTGAAACTCCAAGATCCTGAGCTACTTGACCACCCAGACTCCAAAGAGTGTCACCATTTTGAATTCGGAATTCATCGGTAGCCAATGAATCAATTCGCTGCTCCGATGGCGCACCGGAAACCAATCTAGGTGCAGGAGCAGCCTGCACAGGCTCTGGCTCTGGCGCAGGAGCCGGCGCCGGTCTTGGGGCTGCAACGGGCTGCGGAGCAGGGTCGTTGACACTTGAAATAGTCGAAGAGGCCGTACTTGCGCTAGAAGCAGAAGCTGACGCGCTATTGCCTCCGCCGGAAAACACTGGGAAATCGAGAAGAACGGTATATTCCATCAACAGACGACCCGCTGGCCATCGTGCCTGAACAAGAACGTTTAAATAGGGTTCGCGAATCGGCCGGCTTGATGTGACATTCACTACCAAAGAACCGTTTGCCGCAGTCGATACGTCAAATTGCAGTTCTGAGTGGGTGAAATCCCAGCTGACACCCGTAGCTTCATAGTCTGACGCACTGCCCAGGGCAACAATCAGTTCAGATTGCTGTACTGCATCGGCATTCAAAACAGGAATAGTTGCGGAAAGAGGCTCATTGATTACAGAGGTGACCTGCATTTCGCCCAGACCCAGAGCAAAGCCACCGCGAGATACAGCGGCAAGCAACAGCATTATTACCAATGAAAACCAGCGAGATCGGATTCCAGTCACAATTCTAGTCACAGTTTCAGTCACCAAGAAGGGCCCAAAGCGCATTACGCCTGTCCTGTAATCAGTAAGTTGCCGCAATTATTACAGTAATAGCTCCAATTGAGAACTTTTCTGAGCAAATTACTTCACAAAATACCGCTAAGCTTTTGTTTTTTATGTCTGCAAAAGGATTTTTAGCATACGACGCAGAGGTTCCGCCGCCCCCCAGAGCAATTGATCACCCACAGTGAAGGCGGAGAGGTAATCTGGCCCCATGCGCATCTTATGCATACGACCCACGGGAATCTCTAATTTTCCGGTTACCGCTGTCGGGGTAAGCCCTTGCAGAGAAGCCTCTCGTTCATTGGGAATCAAATTTACCCACTCGTTTGCTTCACTAATCAGAGACTCAATGTCGCTCATCGGCACATCTTGATTCAGTTTTAGGGTCAAAGCCTGAGCATGACACCGCATTGCACCAATTCTCACGCACAACCCATCGATTGCCACTGGCTGATCTCCAGTGCCAAGAATCTTGTTGGTTTCGACATGACCCTTCCATTCTTCTTTACTCTGGCCGCCATCTACCGGCACGTCGATCCAAGGCAACAAACTGCCTGCCAGGGGATAACCGAAGGCGTCTGTGGGAAATTCTCCTGAGCGCATGGTATCGGTGATCTTTTGATCAATTTCGAGAATCGCTGATCCTGGTTCTGCCAACAAGCCGTCAACCGAACTTTCCAGACTGCCCATTTGCGAGATCAACTCGCGCATATTCTGGGCGCCAGCGCCCGATGCCGCCTGATATGTCATGGAAGTTGCCCACTCCACCAGTCCTGCTTTAAACAAACCTCCGAGGCCCATCAACATCAAGCTAACGGTACAGTTACCACCAATAAAATCCTTTACACCGGATTCAATGCCCCGCTGAATGGATTCCATGTTGACCGGATCGAGCACAATCACCGAGTTCTCCTGCATGCGCAGTGCTGAAGCGGCATCAATCCAATAGCCTTGCCAGCCTGCTTCTCGCAATTTGGGATATACCGCCTTGGTGTAGTCGCCACCCTGACAGCTCACAATAATATCCATCTGCGCCAGAGCTTGAGGGTCATTGGCATCCAGGAGTGTAGAGGCACCCTGCCCCATATCGGGAGCGGCCTGCCCAGCCTGTGAAGTAGTAAAAAACACCGGATCAATTTGTGCAAAGTCAGCTTCTTGCTGCATGCGCCCCATCAATACAGAGCCCACCATGCCGCGCCAACCGACAAAACCTACTAACTTTTTCATATCAAAATTCCAAATCTATTTATTCTTGCGAAGGGGTTATTCCGACAATGCGGCAACCACGGCATCACCCATCTCTGAGGTTGAAGCTCGGGTCGTACCCTCTGTATATATATCTGCAGTTCTAAGACCCTGATCCAGAACCCGGCCAACTGCCTGGTCAATGCTTTGCGCTGCCTCTGACTCCGCCAAGGAATAACGCAACATCATCGACAGAGACAATATGGTTGCCAAAGGATTTGCAATGCCTTGTCCGGCAATATCTGGCGCTGAGCCGTGGCATGGCTCATACATACCTTGCCTATCGGTATTTAGTGATGCTGAGGGCAACATACCGATAGAGCCGGTCAGCATGGCGGCCTCGTCAGATAAGATATCGCCAAAGAGATTGCCGGTCAGAATGACGTCAAACTGTTTTGGTTCGACTACCAACTGCATTGCCGCGTTATCCACGTAGAGATGAGACAACTCAACATCTGGGTAATCCTTAGCCATTTCCGTCACAACTTCGCGCCACAGCACTGTTACTTCCAGCACATTGGCTTTATCGACGCTGCACAATCGTCCTCCTCGCTTTTGCGCAAGCTCAAACCCGATTTTGGCGATTCGGCGAATCTCGGATTCTGAATAAACATCAGTATTGAAGCCCTGGCGCTCGCCATTCTCCAACGTCCGTATGCCGCGGGGCTCTCCAAAATAGATACCACCCGTGAGCTCACGAACGATGAGAATATCCAATCCCGCCACCAACTCTGGTTTTAGCGAGGAAGCATCCGCCAGTTGAGGGTAAAGAATAGCCGGACGCAAATTCGCAAAAAGGTCTAAATCGGCGCGAATATCCAGCAACCCCTGCTCTGGGCGTAAATGGCGCTCAACCCCGTCCCATTTAGGACCGCCCACCGCACCGAGCAAAATTGCGTCTGCCGCTCTAGCCTTAACCTGAGTTGCTTCGGGATAAGGCGCCCCATACTCGTCATAGGCCTGACCGCCCAACTTAGCTTCGGACATTTCCAACCCAAGGCTAAATTTGCGATTCACTAGATCAAGCACTTTGGCTGCTTCAGCAACAATCTCTACACCGATGCCATCACCGGTCATCAACAATATACTTCTAGGCATCAGGCTTGCTCCTTGTCTGTCATATCGCGGGAGGTCTGCTCAGGGCCTACCTGTTCTGGAGAAATTACGCCGAACAACCAAGGCTTCTGCTGTCTTCTGCGTTGCTCATAGCTACGAATCTCTGGTTCAGATTCAAGAGTTAACCCAATATCGTCCAACCCCTTAATCAAACAGTCTTTGCGGAAAGCATCGATCTCGAATTCAAAGGTTTCGCCGCCGGGCAAAGTGACAGTTTGATCTTTGAGGCTGACGTCTAGTTCATATCCAGGATTCGCCTCTACCTCACGGAATAATTGATCCACCTGAGCTTCTGACAATACCAGCGGCAACAAGCCGTTTTTAAAACAATTGTTGTAGAAAATATCGGCAAAACTGGGGGCAATAATCACTCGAAAACCAAAATCTTCAATTGCCCAGGGTGCATGTTCGCGGCTGGAACCGCAGCCAAAATTCTGCCGGGCCAACAATACGGATACACCCCGATAGCGATCTTGATTCAATACAAAATCAGCATTCAACTCACGTTCTTCAATAGGCTTGCCGGGCCAGCCCTCGTCTTTGTATCGCAACTCGTCAAAAAGATTAATTCCAAAGCCAGTGCGCTTAATACTTTTCAGGTACTGTTTTGGCATGATGATATCGGTGTCGACATTAGGTCGATCCAATGGCATTACCAAACCCTTGTGCTGATCTAGCGCTCTCATGACTGAAACTCCCAGTTGCGCACATCCACAAAATGACCGGCAATTCCTGCCGCTGCCGCCATTGCGGGGCTAACCAAATGGGTACGACCGCCAAAACCCTGGCGACTTTCAAAGTTTCGATTTGAGGTGCTTGCGCAGTGTTCGCCCGGTCCAAGTTTGTCGGCATTCATCGCCAGACACATGGAACAGCCCGGGTCACGCCATTCAAACCCAGCCTCAACAAATATCTGATGCAATCCCTCTTGCTCAGCCTGATACTTTACTTGGCCAGAGCCGGGAACAATCATCGCTTGCTTAACGGAATCGGCTTTTTTGTGGCCTTTAACGACCTGCGCCGCAGCTCGAATATCTTCGATACGCGAATTAGTGCAGGAACCGATAAAAACTCTATCCAGCTTAATATTCTGAATCGGAGTGCCGGCCTCTAAGCCCATATATTCCAAGGCTCGAGCGACTCCTTCTTGCTTAACTTTGTTATCAAAGCTCTCTGGTGAGGGCACTTGAGCATTCACAGCGGCCACCATCTCAGGAGAAGTTCCCCAAGAGACCTGAGGTTCTATATCGGCGGCGTCCAGCTCAACGATCTCGTCAAAGATTGCGCCTTGGTCTGAATGCAAAGTATTCCAATGTGCTACAGCGGCTTCCCAATCTTTCCCCTTGGGAGAAAATGGTCGACCAGCTACGTAGTCAATAGTTTTCTGATCCACAGCCACCATGCCGATACGCGCACCGGCTTCGATTGCCATATTGCAAACCGTCATACGACCTTCAATGCTCAATGATGCGATCGCACTGCCACCAAACTCGATGGCATAGCCCGTTCCGCCAGCGGTACCAATTTTTCCAATCACGGCCAAGACCACATCTTTGGCAGTAACTCCGGTTTTCAATTCACCATCAACGCGAACCAACATGTTCTTCTGTTTGACGCTGACCAAGCATTGAGTGGCCAATACATGCTCAACTTCAGAAGTACCGATACCTTGCGCAATACAACCCAATGCGCCATGAGTTGAAGTGTGGGAGTCACCACAAACAACGGTCATACCCGGCAGTACCGCGCCAGTTTCTGGACCGATTACGTGAACAATTCCCTGTCGAATGTCGTTCAAAAGGAATTCAGCAATACCAAACTCTTCGCAATTGTCATCCAGGGTCTGTAGCTGAATTCGTGAGGTCTCGTCTTTAACGGCGGCGTAACCACCCTGACGCTCAACCGGATCGGTGGAAACATTGTGATCCGGCGTCGCGATATTGGAATCGATACGCCATGGCGCACGTCCAGCCAGACGCAGCCCCTCAAAGGCTTGAGGAGAAGTCACCTCGTGGATAAGGTGCCGGTCGATGTAGATCAAAGCCGATCCATCGGATCGCTCCTTTACCACATGGTCTTGCCACAATTTGTCGTAAAGAGTTTGTGCTGTCATAGGGATACCCGCTATCACTAAGTTCTTATTTTGCATCTAAGGTTAAAACTAAAGCTGAATCTAAGACTGACTCAAATTTAGGATCGCCATTGTAGGCCTGAGCATAGATAACAACAATTCATCTTTTTTATGTTTTTAATTCCCATTAGGAATACATGGGGTTAGCATGGCAGCTTATGGATACAAATTACCTCAAAACCTTTCTCGCCGTTGCTCAATCAAAGAGCTTCTCAGTAGCAGCAGAGCAAGTTCACCTGACTCAACCAGCGGTAAGTAAACGTATTAACCAGCTGGAGGAAGAGCTAGGCCTGAAACTCTTTGACCGCATTGGCCGACAAGTCTCCTTAACCGAGGCCGGAGAGGTATTTCAGCTTCGCGCGCGCCAGCTTATCAACGAATTGGAACAAACTCTGTCAGACATACAGTCTTTGGAGGAGGAAGCGGGGGGAACACTCTCCTTGGGCATTAGCCATCACCTTGGCTTGCATCGCATGCCACCCCTGCTTCGAGAATTCAGCCAGAAAAACCCCAAGGTGAATCTCGATATCGAGTTTATGGATTCGGAAAAAGCCCATGAAGAAGTTTTGCGCGGTGACATTGAGATGGCCGC
>JABJGI010000018.1 GCA_018662305.1 Porticoccaceae bacterium
CCTACAAAGGATCCTGAGCTAGTCGCAACCGACCGGTAATCTTTCCTATGGGGCCGGGCATGGTAATCCTCACCGGAACGAGAAGTTCTTCAATTTCTGCCAACCACATTGTCCTTACTTCAGCGTCCTCCTCATACCAAGGATTTTGCTCCTCTCCCCCAGCTGACTCCAAATAGGAAACCGACATATCACAACGCAAGGCCTTGCCTGAATATGTCCAGCTGCGATCTGCTTCGATATCCGCGCTTTCTCCGACATTCAAGGCAAGCTCGTAGTGTCGCTTACCGTCAAACACCGAGTACTCTCCCTCGCAGAACTTGTTATTCGAGCCTGCATCACTAGAGCTCTCAAGCAAAACCAGTACCACTCGGAACGGGTCAACCGTAATTCCCATTGAATCCACAACCTCAGAGGGTGGTTCTTCTATCTCATCATCGAGAAACTCTAGTATCTCCGCAGGCCCATCGGGTGAAAACTGGATAGTGCGATATTCAGAAAACCCATTGTCTTCCCCACTTACACGAAATAACACACGGCTCATATCGCTGTAGTCAGCTTCTAAAGCGCCGTCATACTTAAAGAGCTTCCCCACTAGCCCTACTGTTTGCCCTTCCACTCTTATCTTTCTGCTTTCAGTCGTGGGCAGTGTCAAACTAAACTCAGCCACGGGCATCCGGCCCCAGTGGAACCGGTATTCAAATTCCGCTAACGCACTTGAGCTAAGGCCCAGGAGAAGTACGCAGGTTAAAGAGAATTTGCTGAATACCGAATTGGTCATAACTAAGTTGTTTAATTCAAGGCTATCGCTACATTGGAGCCGCATATTAAGCTACCCTTCCGCCCTATCCAACAGCAATCAAGCTCTTAAGCCTTTATGCCTACCAGATTTCTCTTTGCAGCAATTTCTTTAACGATCTCCGGCTCCATAGCCCTTGCGCAAGAAACACAGTCCCAAACAAATGCCGAACCGAAAATGGAACTGGGTATCGGCTTGGCAGTTCAATCATTGCGTGATTACCGCGGCTCTACCGAACACCAAACAAACGGCCTGCCCTTTCCTTATATAGTCTATCGAGGCGACTTTATTGAATTGGATCGTGATACGGCCAAAGGCAAGTTGTTCTCCTCTAACAATATCGAGCTAGCCGTTAGCGCTGACGCCTCATATACGGAAGACAGCAAAAATAATCCGCTAAGAGAGGGAATGACAACTCTTGACCCCACCTTCGAGTTGGGCCCTTCACTAGAGGTGAATATTACTGGAGACGATTTAGACCAGGGCTGGCTTGCGAGATTTCCCGTTCGAGGCGTCTTTGCCGTGGACTTCCCCAGTATCCGCCAGGAAGGTTGGCTGGCAAACCCCAAACTCACCTACAAACATCCTAATCTCTGGAACAATACCAACTTCAAGTTCGATGCCGGCTTTTTATATGGTGATGCGACTTATCACCAATACCTTTACGGAGTGCCGGTCGCAGATGCAACGGCAGACCGCCCCGCCTATAAAGCTTCAGCTGGCTACAGCGGCGCCTTCATAAAGCTCGGCGTTGATCGCCGCATTGATAATTGGTGGATAAAAAGCTATGTGCGTTACGACAATCTCTCTGGCGCGGAAAGCTCAGACAGTCCTCTCTTTGAGACAGATCACTACGTCAGCGTCGGGCTGGCGGTTGCCTGGGTGTTCTGGGAGTCAAGCCTCGGAGAAGAATAATGCACTTCCTGCAATAGCATTGCGCAGCTTGCTATCGGAAATCTTGGCTCCATATTCTGAGAAAACCTTAACAATTCCTTATTTGCACTGACGAACTCTCATCGTTACATTGTGTCAGAAAGACAAATCAGACAATTTGCAGAAATTAATGCCTCTTATATCGAACTCAGTATTCATCAAAGCCTTACCTAATCCTCAATTATTGATTGCAGGAATCTTCCTTTTTAGCGCTTCTGCACTCTTTGCGACAGAAGAATGTCCCGCACCACCCGAAACTTCTATCTCTGAAATGCAGCCTATCGAGTTTGATCAGGATCAGAGCATTACTCAGCGTGCGATGCTAGAGGTTTTGGGTAGTCAACATTTTGCCGAGATCGAGATCGATGACGAGCTGTCTGAGCTTTGGCTGCAAAAATACCTCGAATCTCTGGACCCTTCTCACGCCTACCTCCTTCAGGCAGATATTCGCGAATTTCGTCAAAATTTCGCTACTGAGCTCGATGACTTAGCCAAAGCGGGTGATTTGACTGCAGCCAAGGAAATCTATGATCGATTTAGAGGCCGCGCC
>JABJGI010000017.1 GCA_018662305.1 Porticoccaceae bacterium
AGAAAGCACAAGCTCGAATTCAATAAGCTGCAAAAACGCCTGCGTCGCAATGTGGGCAACGCCATTGCCGACTTCAATATGATTGAAGAGGGCGACAAGATTATGGTCTGCTTGTCCGGTGGCAAAGACTCCTACGGCATGATGGATATCCTGATAGGGCTGCAGAAAACCGCACCCATCAGCTTTGAAATTGTCGCGGTAAATATGGATCAGAAACAGCCCAATTTTCCTGAGCATGTGTTGCCGGAATACCTCACTAGCATAGGCGTGCCATTCCATATTCTGGAAAAAGACACCTATTCCCTAGTGAAAGAGCTGGTTCCGGAAGGCAAGACCTACTGCGGCTGGTGTTCACGCTTAAGGCGTGGAAGCCTCTATGGCTTTGCGCAAGAGATCGGCGCCACCAAGATTGCACTGGGGCATCACAGAGACGATATTGTGGAGACGCTTTTCCTGAATCTGTTTCACGGAGGTAAACTAAAGGCGATGCCGCCCAAGCTGCTTTCCGACGATAAAAAGAACGTGCTGATTCGCCCTCTGGCCTACTGCAAAGAAAAAGACCTGCAGGCTTATTCCGACTTCAAGGAATTCCCCATTATTCCCTGCGATCTTTGCGGTTCTCAGGACGGTCTGCAACGCCAAGTAATCAAGCGCATGCTGGCCGAGTGGGAGAGGGAGCACCCTGGTCGTATAGACACCATCTTTGCCGCAATTGGCAACGTGGCGCCGTCGCAACTAGCAGATACCGGCTTGTTTGATTTTGCTTCGCTTCAGCAGGAGATTTCTGAGGGATTACCGGAGCGTATAAAGGCGGTAAATCATTGAAATTCGATCTAGATAAATTTATCACCGGCTGTAAGTTAGCTGTGGGCGGTGACAAGCCGGAAACAGCTATAGCTGAATTGGTTCAGGAAGCTGTGTCGGATTATCAAGGGGTAATTAATGCGCTTGGAGTGCCAAAGCAGGCTGCTATTGAGAAATTATACGTCTCGGATGAGCTGACCATTATCAATGTAATTTGGGCGCCGAAGATGACCCAGACGGCGCACAATCATAATACTTGGGCAATTATTGGCGTTTATTCAGGACGAGAAGACAATATATTTTGGCGTCGAATACAGGACGATGAGAGCGGAAAAATCGAGGCGGCGGGAGCCAAAAGTATCGCCAGCGGTGAAACAACGATACTAGGTAAAAACCTTATCCATTCGGTGACAAATCCAACTTCAGCTTTCACCGGTGCAATTCATGTCTATGGTGCTAACTTCTTTGAGATCGAGCGAAGTGAATGGGACCCTATGAGCCTTCAAGAAAAGCCCTATGATGTTGCAAAGACTATGGCTCTATTTGAATCCCAAAACGCAAACTAAATTACCAAAAGGTTGACCGCATTGAAGGAAGTAGAAATTGCCCGCGAGCCAGTTGAGCTCTACAAGATACTCAAGTTCGAGGGGCTTGTAGACAGTGGTGGTGAAGCAAAAGCGGTAATCGACTCTGGTCAGGTGTCGGTGAATGGCGAAACGGAAACAAGAAAGCGCAAAAAAATTGTTTCCGGTGATTCGATCGAATATATGGATCATGCAATCCGAATCCTTCTGAAGAAATAAACTCAGGAAGGAGGCTTTTCTGCCCCCTTGGTTGCTCTCCCTTCCTCAATCTAGAGGTTTTTGATTCATTCCTGCTGTCCTTGAGCATGTTCGTCCGATACTGCACAGTAGGCGCCTCCATACCGAGGGGGAGCAGATGAGAAAGCAAATCCTGAATTTCCTAATAGTGGTTATCGCGCTAGCCCAAGCTGCGTATAGCACGGCACAAGAGCCGCTTGATCAGAGCCCTAGGCTCGTTGAGATCACCGAAAAATACTCCTGACACAACATCGGCCTGGCGCCGCCAATAGCGTGGTAATCGCCACTGATGAAGGTTTGGTCGTTGTGGATGGTACCTGCAGAGGCGAAGGCGATCCCGCATGGCTGAAACAGGAATTGGCTTTACGTTACGAGGTGCCTGTTAGGTATGTGATCCTAAGTCACGATCATGAAGATCATATCTGTGGGCTACAGGTCTTTGACGACACAGCGGTCACCATATCCCACGCAAATGCGCGAGAGCACATCCTCAGGGAGAATCGAAATACTTCAATTCCGGATGTGGTTTTTGACGAACGTATGGAATTCTTTGTAGGCGGTAAACAATTCATTCTGTATTACTTCGGGCCGACCCACAGCGATAATCTTATTCAAATTCATGTACCCGACGAGGGCGTATTGATTGCTCCCGATATATCGCGCGCAGGAAAGTCTCTGGTGATGCCGGATTTCCGGGACGCCGATATCGACAACCTGATTGAGACTTTGGGAATATTATCCAAGCTGGATGATGTAGATATTGTGATTCCAGGTCATTGGGGAACCACGACGCAGGATAGGTTCCTTGATTACCGTGACTATGTGGTTGCGCTGCGGGACCGAGTGCTTGAGGAAATGATCAATGGCGCTTCCATCGACGAGATTCTCGAACGAGTCACTATGGAAGACTATTCAGATTACGGAAACTTTGATCTCTGGTTTCGCAGTAACGTTATTTCCATGTGGGACAAAATGTATCGATACCGAGAGCCAAACGTAAATTCTGAGGGCGCAGGAGAGTATCAAAGCGCGTATCCCCTTGGTTACACTATTGGCGGATATGAAAGCGGTGCGCAGTAGTTGCGATGGAATCCGTTTTGAATTGTTGAGAGGAGGGTTATATGAGTTATGCAGATGGTTTTGTCCTAGCGGTTCCTACCGCGAACAAAGAAGCCTATATCGAGTACGCTCAGGATTTTTCGGCGATATTCAAAGAGTACGGCGCGCTTAGCGTGGTTGAGTGCTGGGGCGACGATGTGCCGGAGGGTGAAACTACCTCATTCCCCTTGGCGGTTCAGTGTGCAGAAGATGAAACCGTGGTCTTTTCCTGGATGACCTGGTCTTCCAAAGAGGTTCGGGACGCGGCCTGGGCAAAGATGATGGAAGACGAAAGATTTTCACCGGAGATTAACCCCATGCCTTTTGATGGCAAGCGGCTAATCTATGGTGGGTTCCATATGATTGTGAACGAGTAGATTATTTACTCGCTCTTGCCTTACCTCAGTCCCTGTTTGAGACAGCAGTCATACCGTCAGACAATCTGGTGATTTCCCGGATAAGAATCTGGTTATTATTTGGTAAATGAGATTTTTGTCCAATCACTTCAAAATCTTCACCGGTTCGTAGAACAGCGAGAATCTGGTCTTCTTCCCGGTTTTCACCACGGCGGTTTCGCCATTGAAGATCCCACTCTTCAGCTTCACCTTCTTGGTTGGTTAGCTCAACGGTCACATTCCAGTGAGGGCGTCTTTGAGGTTCGCTGGTCACAGTAGCGATGAGCTCAACTTCTTCGCCATCGCCATACACAGCCCGCCATGAATGATGAGCGAGGGATTGAATGGAATAACTTAGCAAAATGATTGGGATCAGTATGCGGAGTAAATTGTTCATGGTTATTTTCCCAAAATGTTTCATTTCTCACTTTGCTGGTAGTCCATGAAGACTAAAAGAATTAATTGCTAAGAAGTAAGAACAAGCCTTTATTGATCTTGAGTTAATTTGTCTCAGCAGGAACTAATGAGAAACAAAAAAAGCCGGGCATTGCCCGGCTTTTTAACGATCTCGTCTGAGCTTAGATAAAGGTGGCAATCGCCCAGATACCTACAATAGACATCACTATGGTGTAAGGCAGGGCCATAAGCAGCATCTTCATATAAGAGAGGCGGATAATGGGGGCCAGCGCCGATGTAAGGAGGAACAGGAAGGCTGCCTGACCGTTTGGAGTTGCGACACTGGGAAGGTTTGTTCCGGTATTGATTGCAATCACCAGCTTGTCGAAGTGCTCACGGGTAATGTCTCCTGCATCCAGAGCAGCCCTGACCTCACCTATATAAACCGTTGCCACAAAAACATTATCGCTCACCATCGAAAGCACTCCATTGGCGATGAAGAACATTGTCGGCTGTATCTCGATGCGCATTGCCAAAACGGCGTCGATTACTGGCTGGAACAGATGCTGGTCGTGTATAACCGCAACGATGGCAAAAAACACCACGAGAAGTGCAGTAAAGGGCAGGGCCTCTTCAAAGGCGTGGCCGATCTGGTGTTCCTCGGTGATGCCGTTAAAGGCTGTCAGAAGAACAATAATCATAAGGCCAACAAGTCCCACTTCGGCCACATGTAACGCCAGGGAAACAATCAGGATTAGTGCGACAATAGCTTGAATGATCAATGCCGCCTTTTGTTTTGAGGTTCTTTTTCGATCTCTATCCGCGTCGGTTTCACTAAGAATGGAAAGTACTTCGTCTGGAATTCGAGCGCCGTATCCACCAATTTTAAATACTTCGAGAAGTACGCAGGTAGTTAAACCAGCAAGTAATACGGGCATGGTTACCGGAGCCATGCGCACAACGAACTCCATAAAATCCCAGCCAGCACGCTCAGCAATTAGTAGGTTTTGAGGTTCTCCAACGATAGTGCAAACGCCGCCGAGAGCGGTACCAACAGCACCATGCATAACTAGACTGCGTAAAAAGGACCGAAACTGATCGAGATCTGAGCGTTTATATTCGTGCACTCCACCATCATCGTTATGGTCGTGATCTTCGCTAAAAGTCTTACCCGAAGCGACTTTGTGATAGATGGTGTAGAACCCAACAAAGACACTGATAAGAACGGCCGTAACAGTTAAGGCGTCTAGAAATGCAGATAGAAAGGCTGATACAAAGCAGAATAAAAAAGACAATAGGGGCTTGGACTTAACCTTTAGGAGAATCTTGGTAAACACGTAGAGCAACAAGTCGCGCATAAAGTGGATGCCAGCGACCATGAAGATCAAGAGAAGAATTACCTGAAGATTGGCCTCTACCTCGTGATAAACGGAGTAGGGGTCGGTCAATCCAAGCATTATTGCCTGTATAGCCAATAAGCCGCCGGGTTGCAGCGGGTAGCATTTAAGGGCCATTGCCAGGGTAAAAATAAATTCACCGATAAGGAGCCAGCCAGCAACCGTATTTCCCAGGGTGAATACGACAATTGGGTTGAGAATCAAAAAAGCGATGATCGCCTTTTTATACCAAGCCGCAGAATTTCCTAGGAAGTTCCCGTAAAAAGAATGAAATACAGAGTTTTGCTTAGCCATTAGCTCCCCTTAATTGGATTGTCCGTGACACTTGTCGTTTATTGCTATTTGTACCCAGAAAAACCAGTAAACTAAGCTTTCTTCTAGGCCTGTAATTTTATGCACCACTATAGTTTTTCGCTGGACTTTTTGCCAGATGCTCATCGATTTCATTCCCAAGGAATTTTCTGCTTCTTTGAAGGAAACACTTTGGTCGAGGTCGATTCTCAGTCAGGCGTCTTGTCTCAGGTGGGGGATCTTCGATCACTAGGATCTAGCCTTGTCCAATCTCCACTCTATATCGGCGGCTATGGTGAAAAGCTATATTTTGCGCAAGAGCTAGAGCCTGGAACGGCTGAGGCCAAGGGGTACTCGACAAAATCCATGCGACAGCTTGGTTTGGAAGATGAACTGCTTTTTGCGATGTTCAGTAGAGGTTTGCAGCTTCTTAATTGGCGACGCAATCACCAATTCTGCGGACGTTGTGGCAGCGAGGCTCTAGTCTCTAACACAGAATATGCAATGCGCTGTGCAAAATGCGAACTATCGTTCTATCCGAAAATTATGCCCTGTGTGATGGCGTTAGTTACCAAGGGTGATCAATTATTGCTGGCTAGGCACGCGCGCCGAGGCACAAGCATATATACGGCGCTGGCAGGTTTTATTGAAGCTGGTGAGACAGTTGAGCACGCCATCAAGAGAGAAGTGCTTGAAGAAGTGGGTGTGACAACAGGTGAAATAAAGTATTTTTCAAGTCAGGCTTGGCCCTTTCCAGGCCAGCTCATGTTGGGTTTTTACGCTGAGTACCTTGAAGGCGATATCCAACCAGAGGAAGGGGAGATAGAAGATGCGAAATGGTTTAGCGCAGATGCACTGCCCGAAATACCCGCTCCCTTTACCTTAAGCGGCCAGTTGATTCGGTCTTTTGTCGAGAACAAGAACTGAGCTAAGAGGCGCGCGAAATCTAGCGAATCTGCTATCCTTGCTGGCCTTCGGCACATGGTCGAAATACAAATAACAGTTGGAGGTTTTTTTGGAATTCCTGATCGATTATGGCTCGTTTTTACTCAAGGGCATCACCCTTTTGGTGTTTGTGATGATTCTTGTGGGAATGATTTCTTCTTTAAAGAAGAGTGAAGGCCAGGAGCGTGGTAAGTTAGAGGTCAACAAGCTCAACGATAAGTACGACCATATGCGGCAGCAAATGTCTGCTCTATTGGAAGGTAAAAAAACTGCCAAACAGACCGAAAAGAAAAAGAAAAAGGTTCAAAAGGCGGAGGCTAAGTCAACGGAGCGTAAACCCACTACCTTTCTCGTGGACTTTCATGGCGATATACAGGCCAAGCAGGTTGCCCGGTTACGGGAAGAAATTAGCGCTATTTTAACCATCGCCAATGAGCAAGATGAGGTATTAGTCCGTGTTGAGAGCGGCGGTGGTGTTGTGCATGGTTATGGCCTGGCTGCGAGCCAGTTAGACCGAATTCGGAAGAAGGGAATAAAACTCACTGTGGCTGTCGATAAAGTGGCTGCCAGCGGGGGCTATATGATGGCCTGTGTCGGCGATCATATTCTTGCCGCACCCTTTGCGATTCTGGGTTCAATAGGCGTTGTTGCCCAGATTCCCAATATCAATAAATTACTAAAGAAACACGATATTGATGTGGAGATGCACACGGCAGGGGAATTTAAACGCACCCTCACAGTGATTGGTGAAAATACCGATGAAGGGCGGAAGAAGTTTGTTGAAGACCTGCAAGAAGCCCACGATCTATTTAAAGAATTTGTTGCGGAGCACCGCCCGCAGGTGGACATCGAAAAAGTGGCTACCGGGGAAATCTGGTTTGGCAATCAGGCGATTAAAAATCAATTGGTGGATGAAGTGATCACCAGTGACGAATACATCCTCAGTCAGCTGGAAGAGCGGGATGTCTACGAGGTGAAATTCACTCCTAAGAAGTCTCTATCTGAGAAGCTTGGCAAAGCAGCGGAGAACTCCACTGAAAGAGTTACTGATCGTATATTTGAGCGATTGGCGGAGAGCCGGTTTCCGAGCTAAAGGAGCAGGCCTTCGGGGGAGCGCGGAAAATAGATTTTGAGAAGTATTGTTCAGTCGCCCGATTTCAATAAAAAGGTAGAAGATGGGTCAATTAGTACACGATCCGCCATACCTTCACGTCCAAATAACATCAGGTAATTCATATCTGATCGATCTGTTAGGCTGAGTTCGATGGGCCAGGATTGTCCAGCGAGTTGCACTATGGTATCAATTACATAACGTTTTTCAGACGCTCCATTTGATGACTTAATGTTTCGCTCGGCTTTGAGCTGAGCGCTGCATTCGAGTACCTCATCAACGTCGTGAACATTGGGATGGATATCAAACCTTACCCAATTGGTACCGGCGTCTTCACAGAGTTCGATATTATCTACATGAAGGGATGATGTCTGGGCTCCAGTATCAATTCGTACCTCAAGGCTTGAGATGCCAAGCTCGGGAAGAGCGAAATTTTCGATACTGCCAATTAGAATCTTATTGTTCATAGACTTGGAATTGTTTGGTCGTGCCAAAGGATTAACCTTTTCCTTTTGTTTTGGTTCGATTGGGGGACGCGTTAGTTTCAATAAATTCGTATATCAAGCCAGCAACATCCTTGTTGGTCGCTACTTCAATGCCCTCCAATCCTGGGGAAGAGTTTACTTCCATAACTACCGGGCCGTGATTGGACTGAAGAATATCTACTCCGCAAACGTTTAGCCCCATTATCTTGGCAGCGTTAATCGCTGTAGCCCGTTCTTCTTTGGATAATTTAAAGAGTGTCGCAGAGCCCCCACGATGCAGGTTTGAGCGAAATTCACCCTCTGCCCCTTGACGCTTCATCGCCGCCACGACTTTATTACCTACGACAAAACAGCGGATATCAGAGCCTCCAGCCTCTTCGATAAATTCTTGTACCAGAATGTTTGCTTTCAATCCCATAAAAGCTTCGATAATGCTCTCTGCCGCTTTGTTTGTGTCTGCTTTAACAACACCGATGCCCTGAGTACCTTCCAGTAGCTTGATCACTACCGGTGCGCCACCGACATTTTTAATCAGGTCTTTGATATTGTCCGGCCGATTTGCAAAGCCTGTCCTTGGAAGACCGATATCTTTGCGGGAGAGTAGTTGTAATGAGCGTAATTTGTCTCTGGATCTGCTGATGGCCACAGACTCATTTACGCAGAAGGAGCCCATCATTTCGAATTGCCTGACGACGGCTGTTCCGTAGAAGGTTATTGAGGCGCCTATGCGGGGGATTACGGCATCATATTTAGGTAGATCTGTTCCGCGATAACGCACCACCGGGCGACTACGGGTGATATCCATGTAGCAATGTAAGGTGTCAATAATATCAACCTCATGCCCACGTAATTCGCCGGCTTCTCTAAATCTTCGTGTGGAATATAATTTCTCGTTACGAGAGAGAATAGCGATTTTCATGTCTGTGTTTCTGCTGCGATCCGCAGGAGCCTGGTTGTATCTTTGGAGTAGATAATCGGCGCGATTTTGGCACTAGTTACTGAAAATACCTAGCCAATTTAATCAAAAAGTGTCCAGACGATGGACGCAAAGATAGGAGAAACAGGGTCGTTAATCCTATTAATAATTTGTTGCATTTCGGTACATTGGTCAGTCTGACCGCACTAAAATGATGCAAATAAATTAGACTCTTGGCCAAATAGGACTATAGTTCCCAATTGGTTTGTTTCGTTCTATGAAACAAACAGTCAGGCGCAATGCGTGATTAATTGGGGAGAGAACTATGAGTAAGATAATTACAGCACTTAGCTGCATTCTTGTTTCATCCAGTCTTATTGCTCAATTTGCCGAGGATAATATCGGCTATGGTTATATCGAAGGCATCAAGATCGGCAATTACAACGAAGACCAGATTTCGGTTTTGCTTGCGGAAGGCTACACCCACGATAGGCGTGATTGTTTTGGAACCATATTTGTCCACGCCGAAGATATGTCTCAACTTCGATTTGAATCGATTCGGGATATGATTTTTTTAGCGCACCAAAACCAGAACAAGATTCGCTTTCATTCGCACTTGGATGTAGATGCCGGGTGCAGGGCCACCTTTGTAATGGTTGGAGAAGAGATCTGGTAATTACCTAGCTTAGGCAATTACCTCAAGCGGGCAATCTTTTTATAGAGTCCAGTGATTTGCTCGCTGACCTTGTGCTTTGGGTCCAGAAAGACCATAGGCTTTTTCAAATGATGGGATTCCCGAATCTTTACTGTGGAAGAGAGGTAAGGCTCCAGTATTTTTAGTTTAGTGGATTTCAGCTCTGCTACAGCCTGAGCAGGAAGCTTGGCGCGCTCCTGAAACTGATTAATGATAATGCCGCCGATTTTTAGTTCCTCGTTATGGTCTTCCCGAATCTCGTCAATTACCTCGATAAGATCGAAGAGTGCATCCCGTGAGAAAGCGTCACAGTCGAAGGGGATAAAGACTCTGTCAGCTGCGATCAATGCAGACAGGGTATAGAAGTTGAGCGCAGGAGCGGTATCCAGCCAGATTTCATCGAATTGTGATTCCAGCTTGGCGAGAAATTCCTTTAGTTTGTATATCTTGTACTTGGACTCCAACTTCTGCTCAAGATCAGTGAGATTAGCGTTGGCGCTGATCAAAGAGAGGTTTTCAAACTCGGTTTCGCGGACAAAATCGTCAGGCTTGAAATCGCGATAGTTAAAGCTGATTAGGGACTCAAAATATTCGCTAATGCCCACCACATCGTCCTTGGAGGAGTGACCTAAGTAGCTGGTGGTATTGCTCTGGGCGTCTAGGTCAACAATAAGGACGCGCTTGCCGCTTTTTGCGGCTGCCGCAGCTAGGTTGCAGGTAAGAGTGGATTTACCAACACCGCCTTTGCGGTTGAAAATAACTCGAATCATTTTGTACTTCCTGAATAAAACCGAGCATAAATCTAAGAATAAAATCTATTGTGCAGTGCATTATATGCAGTGATTAAGACATCCTGAAAGGGGTAAAGTAAAAAATCTTAAGTTGGGGACTCTAGAGATCGATACTCTGTCCAGTCATATCTTTGGAATCGGGTCCTAGCAAGTAGAGATAGCCATACATAATATCGGCTGGTGGTTTGATGCTCTCAGGGTTTTCAGCCGGAGCTGCGGCGGCACGCATGGAGGTGCGAGTGATGCCTGGATTTACGGTATTCACTCGAATTGAAGTGGTTTCACTCAGTTCTTCAGAAAGCAGTTGCGCTAATCCCTCAACGGCGAATTTTGAAACAGAATAGGCACCCCAAAAGGCTTTTCCTGTTCTGCCGACGCCGGAGGAAGTGAAGATCATGCTTGCGTCGGGACTGGCGGACATTAGAGGTATAAGCGCTTTGCTTAGAATAAAGCAGGCATTGATATTCACCTGCATAACGGAATTCCAGGTTTTTGCGCTGTAATTCTGTATCGGCGTGCGCTGACCCAGTAATCCGGCGTTATGGACTAGGCCGTCTAGTTTTCCATTCAGCTCAGATGAAAGGGAGTTGGCGAGCTCATCGGCTCTGTCTTCGTTCAGTTCTTCCAGGTCCAGTGGGCAGATAATGGGTTGGATGCCGGTTTGACCTTCGATTAGATCGTAAACCTGTTCCAATTTGGCTTGCGTTCGACCGAGCAAAATAGGTTCTGCTCCGTGCATTGCAGCAGAAATTGCGAGTTCCTTGCCTATACCGTCTCCGGCTCCGGTAATCAGGATCGATCGGCCCTGCAAAAGCTTTTCTGAAGGCTTGTAGTGGGAGTCTATTTTTATGGGTTTAATCATTGGGTCGTTCGTTTAGCTCGACTAGAAGAGGTAGCAAGTCTTCAGGTGCTTGCACTAGGTAATCAGCCTTCCAGTCCTCAACGGATTCTCCCAGAGGAATATATCCCCAGGCGGCGGCTACCGTGGGCATATTCGCGGCTTTACCGGCTATGACATCGCGGTCATGGTCACCGACAAATATAGCTTCTTCCGGTTCACAGCCGAGCTGTTGGCAAGCGAGCAAGAGCGCTTCAGGGTCGGGTTTGGGTTTCGCGACGTGATCAGGGCAAATTAGGCAGTCTACTTCGATATTTAGATCGGTGATGATTTTGTCGGCGTACAGTGAGGGTTTGTTGGTAACTATGCCGTAGGCCAAGCCCTGTTGTTCTATATAGGACAGGCTCGCATCAAGTCCCTGAAAATATCGGGTGTTTTCGCTCAAGTGTTGCAAATAAAAAGTGAGCAGCCGAGCACGCAAAGGCTCGAAGTCTGGATGAGTCGCTTCCATATGGAAGGCATTGGCGATTAGATCAGCAGATCCGTGGGACACCATTACCTTTACTTCTTCCTGACTTAAGGGCTGTTTGTTTTCTTCAGCCAATAGAAGGTTTAAAGCCGTTTGAAAATCAGGAGCGGTATCCAACAGAGTACCGTCCAGGTCAAAGAGAACTGCTTTTAATGGCATCGATTCAGTCCAGATTATCTGGGTCAGGCTTTCTCGCCCGGATCATATAGTTGATGGCAACGTCCTTTGCATTGAGTTTGAATTCTTTGCTGATGGGGTTATAGGTTACGCCGATTAATTCTTCTACCATGAGGTTCGCCTGTCGGCACCATCGCGTGAGTTCGGAGGGGCGAATAAATTTTTTGTACTCGTGAGTCCCCTTGGGTAGCAGATTGAGAACATATTCAGCGCCCACCACGGCAAAGAGAAAAGATTTTGGGTTGCGATTGATGGTGGAGAAGTAGAGTTGCCCGCCGGGTTTTACCAAATTGGCGCAAGATTGCACCACGGAAGCGGGGTCGGGCACGTGCTCTAGCATTTCCAGGCAGCAAACGACGTCGTAACTCTGCGGCTCCCTAGCGGCAATACTCTCGGCGGTAATCTGCTCGTAGTGAATGTCGAGGCCGGATTCAGCGGCGTGGATACGGGCGACTGCGAGGGGTGCGTCGCCCATATCAATTCCGGAGACATTTGCGCCAGATCGAGCTAGGGCCTCAGTTAAAATACCGCCACCACAGCCAACATCCAGTGCTTTTGCACCCGCTAGAGGCATATGTTCGGCGATATAGCTCGAACGTAAAGGGTTTAGGTCGTGCAGAGGTTTAAAGTCTCCGGTTGGGTCCCACCAGCGAGAGGCAAGGTCGTTAAATTTCTTTATCTCTGCAGGATCAATATTGGCGTCTTTATTTTCCACCGAGTCAGTCATTAGAAGCACCGCGAATTCGGTCTGCCCACTGACGTGCTCTTTTGGTAATACCGGATAGCTGCATGCTGGTTAGATTCCGGTTCTCCATCAGCAATTTCCCCTGCACCCAGGAGTGAGTGAAATTGCTGGAGCTGGTGGCGTAGATTAATTGCGACAGGGGATTGTAGGTCGGTGTCGATTCAGGGTTATCAAGACTTATAGCTACCATATCAGCCTGTTTGCCTACTTCCAGCGAACCTATTTCATTTTCCATGCCCAGAGCTTTAGCGGCATTTATGGTTGCGGCTTCAAGGCTGCTTTGAGCGTCAAGGCAGGTGGGGTCACCACTGCTACCTTTGGCTAGAAGAGACGCAAGTCGAATTTCAGAAAGCATGTCGAGGCGATTGTTACTGGCAGCACTATCCGTGCCCAGACAAAGATTTACCTCCTTATCGAGTAGTTTTTTCACCGGAGTGAAGCCGCTCGCGAGTTTCATATTAGAGCTGGGGCAGTGAACTACCGTGGTATTGGTCTGTTTTAGTAGATCTATCTCGTCGTCATTTAGCTGTGTCATATGCACACAGAGTGTGTTTGGCCCCAATACACCTAACTCGTGCAATCGTTGGATTGGTCTCACGCCATGCTCTTTGACTGACTCAGAAACCTCGAACTCTGTTTCATGCAAGTGTACTTGAATAGATAGCTCTAACTCATTGTTATATTTAACTATATTCTTAAATGTTTCGTCGGAAACTGTGTAGGGAGCATGAGGTGCAAAGGTAATTTTAATCAGAGAGTTTTGGCGATAGTTGTCGTATAAATCCAAGCCCTTCTGCAAGTACTCGGCGGCATCTTTAGCCCAGTTGGAGGGGAATTCCAGTACAGGTATTCCGATTTGCGCTCTTATTCCGGTCTCTAAAGCCGCTTCAACGGCAGATTCTGGAAAGAAATACTGGTCTGTGAAGCTGGTGGTTCCGCTCATTAGCATTTCTGCGATAGCGAGCAGAGTGCCGTCTTTCACAAAGTCAGCATCCACCCATTTTGCCTCAGCGGGCCAGATTTCGTCTTGCAGCCACTGCATGAGCGGCAGATCATCGGCATAGCCGCGCAAGAGCGTCATCGCGGCGTGGCCATGCATATTGATTAGGCCAGGTATTAACAAATGGTCTTTTAGCTCGTACCTGGGCAGCCCTTGATACTTTTGCTCAGCATCAATGGCAGGCAGTATTTCCGAGATTTTGCCGGACTGAACTACCAGAGAATGGTTTTCCAGTAATTTACCCCGTGGCACAACTGGGATGATCCAGCGTGGCGAAACAATAAAATTGGTTGGGGCTTTCATGAGGTTAATTGACCTGTGGTTTACAGATAATCACTTAGAGGAGGGCAGGTGCAGATCAAATTGCGATCGCCCAATACGTTGTCGATACGGTTTACTGCGGGCCAGTATTTATGCTGACTTTGGTACGGGCTGGGTTTGACAGCCTGCTCGCGGCTGTAACAGTGTTTCCAGTCTGTATCCGTCAAGTCATCCAGAGTATGGGGTGCATTGACCAGGGGATTATCATTCAAGGGCCACTCTTCAGATTCCACCTTGGCAATCTCTGCGCGAATGCTGAGCATGGCTTCACAGAAACGTTCAATCTCCGCGAGAGATTCTGATTCTGTCGGTTCGATCATAAGAGTGCCTGGAACAGGGAATGACATGGTCGGCGCGTGGAAACCGTAGTCAACTAAGCGCTTCGCAATATCTTCTTCACTAATCCCTGATATGGCCTTAATCGGTCGTATATCGATAATACATTCATGGGCAACAAATCCGTTTTCCCCTCGGTAGAGCACTGGATAAGCATCCTCTAATCGGCGAGCGATATAGTTTGCGTTGAGTATGGCGATCTCTGAAGCCGCTTTTAGCCCTTCAGCGCCCATCATACGAATATACATCCAGGAAATTGGAAGTATCGAGGCAGAGCCCCAGTTTGCTGAAGAGACGCAGTCTCTATCAGAGCCTTCAGCCGATAAAGGGCCTGCACCGGGGTCTGAGGGCAGAAACTCGGCTAGATGCTGTTTAACCCCAATAGGGCCAACGCCCGGTCCACCACCGCCATGAGGTATGCAAAAGGTCTTGTGGAGGTTGAGATGAGAGACATCGCCTCCAAACTTACCCGGTTCGGCGAGGCCCACCATGGCATTGAGGTTGGCACCGTCGATGTAGACTTGCCCGCCGTTATCGTGAATGATTTTGCAAATATCTTGGATAGCAGTTTCAAATACCCCATGTGTCGAGGGGTAGGTGAGCATAGCAGCGGCGAGACTGTCGGCGTTTTGTTCTGCCTTAGTTTGCAGATCCTGAATATCAACATTGCCCTCATCGTCACAGGCAACCACCACGACCTGCATTCCTGCCATTTGGGCACTGGCTGGGTTAGTACCGTGAGCAGATTCGGGAATAAGGCAAATATTGCGATTTTCACCGCGGCTCTGATGATAAGCCGCAATGGCCAGCAAGCCGGCATACTCTCCCTGAGAGCCAGCGTTCGGCTGCAGCGAAACGGCGTCGTATCCTGTGCAGGCGCAAAGCATTTGCTCCATCTGTTCGATCATCTGGCGATAGCCCCTCGATTGCTCCTCTGGAGCAAAGGGGTGGATCTGGGAAAAATTGGGCCAGGTGATAGGTGTCATTTCTGCTGCGGCATTGAGCTTCATGGTGCAAGAGCCTAGAGGGATCATGGCTTGATCCAGAGCCAAATCCTTAGACTGCAGTCGCTGCAGGTAGCGCATAAATTCCGTTTCGCTTCGGAAGCGCTGGAAGACCTCGTGCTCCATGAAGGCGCTTGTACGCAAAATCTCATCGCTTAGAAGCGATTCAGCATTTGAATCAGCGACAGGGACGTCAAAGAGCTCACAGAGCGCTGTTAGATCGGATTCTCCGTGTGATTCATCAAAGCTAAGGCTAATGCTGGATTTATCCAGCAGGCGCAGATTGATGCCAGCAGCGGCCGCTTTTTCAGCGATGTTTGAGGTTTTTTCGTTGGTTTTGACTCTCAAGGTGTCAAAGGCATATTCGTTTTCAAGCTGATAGCCAGCGGACCGAAGTGATTTGGCGAATCGGCTGCACAGATTGTGTACAGAAGTGGCAATCGCCCTTAATCCATCGGGGCCGTGGTATACGCCATAAGCGGCTGCGATGACGGCTAGCAATACCTGTGAAGTACAGATATTGGAAGTCGCTTTTTCACGGCGAATATGTTGCTCGCGAGTTTGCATGGCCATGCGCAATGCAGGACGACCACGAGTGTCTTCAGAGACGCCAATTATGCGCCCCGGTGCAGATCTCTTGAAACTGTCCTGAAAGGCAAAAAAGGCTGCGTGGGGTCCGCCAAATCCCATGGGCACACCAAGTCTTTGGCTGGAGCCGACGACAATATCCGCCCCCATTTCGCCTGGCGGCTTAATCATGGTCAGAGCCAGTAAGTCAGTTGCGACGATAGCCAGAGCTCCTTGCTCGTGCGTATTTGCGATGGCGTTAGTCGGATCAATTAATTCGCCTGTGCTGCCGGGGTATTGGAGGAGCACCGCGAAGCACTCAGGCAGTTCAGCGTTCGGGTCGCCGATTTCGACTTGATAACCAAAATACTTAGCTCGGGTCTTAACTACAGCGATTGTCTGCGGATGACAGTTTTGGTCGACAAAAAAGCAGTTGGATTTGTTTTTACGCTGCGCTCGCTTGGCCATGGACATGGCTTCAGCTGCCGCAGTTCCCTCGTCGAGAAGAGAGGCATTTGCCACGGGCATTGCAGTTAGGTCGCATACCATTTGTTGGAAGTTGAGCAGCATCTCCAGGCGGCC
>JABJGI010000027.1 GCA_018662305.1 Porticoccaceae bacterium
GCAGGATATCCCAGCAGCGGCAATATCCGTGCAGCAGTAATCAGCGGCGAAGTAAACACTGGCACTGATGCCGCACACGCATATCTAAACCAGGTTGTGCCAGTATTGGTCGACCAAGGCGATGCAGTTCCTTTCTTTAGCCTTCCAATACTCAACAATGAAGGCGAAGTGGTTCAAAGCCCCATGGTTCCAGATGCTCCGGCAATTCATACTTTGTACGAAAGCGTGAATGGAGAGACGCCCTCAGGAATCGAGTGGGAAGCCATTCGAACCATGATTGAAATTGATCAGACAATGCAGCATGTCTTCCTCGGACCACCCGACATGGACGAAGGCGCAGCAAACACATTCCGCGAAGCGCTTGAGGCCGCCATGAACTCGGCCGAATTTCAGGAAGAAGCGGTCCAGGTAATTAGTTACGTACCCGGACACGTTGACCATCAACGCCAGCATGAGATTCTCGGCGCGACCTCAGGAGTAAGCACTGAGGTGCTCGAATACATAAAAGCCAATATCGAAAAGAATAGCGGCTATTAATCTGCCAAGCAGAAATCTGAAGGAAGACACTCTCTTCCACTATTAGAATTATTTAGGGGGACATCGCCAGATGTTTGAAGCATTAATTGAAGGTCTCGGCCTTATTTTCCAGTGGCAGGTGCTCAGCTACTTTTTTCTCGGCTGCGTCATCGGGATTCTGCTAGGCGCAGTGCCCGGTATGGGTGGAGCCATAGGCCTTGTTTTACTGCTGCCTTTCACCTTCGCGATGGAGCCCGTCGCCGCCTTCGCTTTATTGCTTTCATCCTGGGCCTCGACTTCAACAAGTGGCGCAATAACCTCGGTACTCCTCGGCGTACCTGCCACTGCAGCCTCACAGGCAACGGTGCTTGATGGCTATCCTATGGCGAAACGCGGGGAGGCCGCTCGAGCTCTGGGTGCTGCCTTTACCTCCTCCGCCATCGGCGGTTTCTGTGGTGCCGCAGTTTTGGGTATCTCGCTGCCCTTTATTCTTCCGGTGATTCTAGCCTTTGAATCTCCAGAACAATTTATGCTCGGCATGCTCGGTTTGGCTATGGTGGGCTCTCTTTCTGGTCAGTCTGTGGCCAAAGGCGTTGCTGCGGCCTGCTTTGGTCTGTTGCTGGCGACTATTGGTCTTCCAGAATCAGCTGGCATTCCGCGCTACAGCTTTGACAGCCTCTATCTGCTCGACAGCCTACCTCTGATTCCCGTATTGCTGGGATTGTTTGCAATTCCAGAGGTGATGGAACTTGCCATCAAGAATGTCTCTATCGCGCGTTCGGGAAAGGATGAGGATACCTCGCACGGGCTAATGGTCGGCGTTAAAGACGCTTTCGAACACCGTTGGCTGGTAATTCGCTGCAGCGCAATCGGCGCCTATATCGGCATGCTGCCAGGTTTGGGAGCCTCTATTGTTGGATGGGTGACCTATGCCCACGCCAAGCAACATGCAAAAGATGATTCACAGTTCGGTCAAGGTGATGTTCGTGGCCTTCTGGCACCAGAGGCAGCCAACAACGCACTGCGCGGCGGCGCTCTTATACCTACACTGACTCTAGGTATTCCCGGCAGTGTGGGAACAGCGATCTTGATGGGCGCGCTGATTATGCATGGGCTGCGTCCTGGGCCGAGCATGCTAACGGATGAACTTCCTCTCACATTTAGCTTCGTTTGGCTTATTGCTCTCGCGAGCGTCTTGGCCACTTTGATCCTGCTGAAAACAGTGAAATGGGTATCTCAGGTCGCACTGATGCCGGGACATTTAGTTGTTCCGGGCGTTTTGCTTTTTGTATTTATGGGCGCGTGGCTGGGTAACGCGGATCTGGGCTCTTGGATAAGCTGTCTCGCCTTTGGCGTGATTGGTTTCTTTATGAAACGCGGAGGCTGGCCAAGACCGCCTGTCATACTTGCGCTGGTGCTTGGACCAATTCTTGAGCGCTCGTTCCAGATATCCACAAATATTCACGGCGGACTGGGCTGGCTTGGCCGCCCGATCGTTGTTGTTATCGGCATCATCATCGTAGTGAGCGTGTATTTTGCCGCCCGCTCCATTGCGAGGAAGAAAAAATCTGGTGAAAAAGAAGCTGGCGAAGGCTCGGAAAAGAACCCTACCGTTTCTTTGCCAATGTCTTTATTGCTTCTCTATACCTTTATCTGGGCTGGGTTTACTGCCACTGCCTGGCCACCTGTTGTCAAACAGTTCCCTCTGCTGATATGCGTGCCGGGTGGCATCCTGACAGCTTGGGTTGTGTTCAAGGATTTTGCACAGATGATGGCCAGACGAAAAGAGATGTCTAGCTGGGGAGAAACCCTTGTGCAGGCTCGCAAAGATGCCTGGATTCAGGAAGCTATGCCCTTCTTCGCCTATCTCGCGGTGATGATTGGATTCTGCCTTTTGATTGGCCAAAAAATCGCTTTGCCTATCTTTATCGGCATCTACCTAGTCCGCTGGGGAAGCTATAGTAAAAAAATCGCTGTCGCTTACGCACTCTGCGCCTGGGCTATATTGGTTTTTTTCTACGGCCAGGTAATGAGCCTGCTGTACCACACTTCTCTGCTTGAGCAAGCAGTTCAGAACTTCATTCCACGAGGCTTTCCCGACTGGTTGATTTTCTGATGAACGACCCTCTTATCTAACAAATTTGTCCGGAGAACACTGATGACAGATGCACGCGCTGAAGCGCAACAAGAAATTCGCGACGTACGCAGCCGCATTACCAGGCTGAGCGACGATGGTATCGACCTAATTCTGACAGGTGCTCGTTCTCACTACGGCTGGCAGGACAAACCCGTTCATGACGAAGACTTGAAGAAAATATTTGAGGTCATGTCGGCAGGGCCTACCTCAAATAATGGGCATCCCACACACATCTTTTTTATGAGAACGGACGAAGCAAAACAAAGGTTGGTCCCCGCTTTAAAAGGTAACAACGTAGAAAAATGCCTGACTGCCCCAGTCTGCGCGGTGCTCGCCTACGACATGGAGTTTTATAGCCGCATGCCAGAACTTTTTCCGCACGATCCGGGCAAGGGGCAAATGTTTATCGATAACCCTAGACGCTGTGCCGAAGACGCATTCCGCAACGGCTCACTTCAAGGCGCCTACTTTATGATCGCTGCAAGAGCACTTGGCTTTGACGTCGGCCCCATCTCAGGTTTCGACAACGACACCCTGGATGAAGAGATGTTTAAAGGTACAACTCTGAAATCTAATTTTCTCTGCAACATAGGTTACGGAGATGAATCTTCGGTTTGGCAGAAACTGCCCAGACCATCTTTCGAAAGCAGCTGCGAGTTGATGTAAACAAGGAAACTATATGACTGAATCAGCTAGCAGACGAGCCCCGACCGGCCTGATTTATGCTGACCGGGATCGGGCCACTCCCGTATACCGAATGTTTTCACCATTGGGTTTAAAACAAACGCTAATAATTAATATGCAGGGCGAGGTAGTCCATGCCTGGGACCTTCCCTATGAACCAGGCAACTACGGATACCTTTTACCTAGCGGAAATATGCTTTCCGCAGTCCGAACTCCCGACGGCCCAAAAAAACTCCCCGCCAAAGGCGGTCTTATGCAGGAGTGGGACTGGGACGGAAACCTGCTATGGGAATTTCAGGACGACCATCAGCATCACGATTTCCGCCGATGTAAAAACGGCAACACGCTCTACCTGCGCTGGGAGCTCTTAAGTAAAGAAAATGAAAAGAGAGTACTAGGTGGCCGCGAGGGATCCGAACACGAGGCGGGTATTTGGGGTGACGTGATTCGAGAAATTGAGCCTGACGGAACAGTAGTGTGGGAATGGCGCGCCGACGAGTGCGAAGAGATGTACAACTTTCCGCTCAATCCTATGTGCCCTCGCCACGAATGGTGCCATGCCAATTGCATCACGCAATTGGACAACGGTGATATCGTCATCAATTTTCGTTACAACCACTTGATGGCAATTATTGACTATAAAACCAAAAAGTTCCGATGGACTCTTTGCGACTATGCCTATGGCCAACAACACAGTGTGCACATGCTGGAGAATGGCAATATCCTATTTTTCGCTAACGGTGCAAATGTACTCGGCTCTGGGCCTGAGGGTGGATCACGAGTCATTGAACTTGACCCCGAAACCAAACAACCGGTTTGGCAGTACGCTGGTTCACCGCGCTTCTCATTTTTTAGCTGGTACATCAGCAACGCGCATCGTCTGGATTCCGGTAATACTTCCATTTTGGAAGGCGTAAAAGGTAAGATTTTTGAGGTGAACCCCGAGGGCGAAACTCTCTGGGAATTTGTATCTCCTCACTTTGTTACCGAGCCGCACCCAATGTATACCGGTGGCAACGCTATCTTTCGACACTATTATTACAATCCAGACTCCATAGAAATTGCAGGTCGGCTACCCGCTGACCCCTGGTAAGGTTATTATGGAATCAATAATTAAGGGGAAATCTAGATGTCTTTAACTCTGTACCACTGGTGGGGGTCAACCTGCTCAAGAAAAGCTCGTTCCGCTCTTGCTGAAAAGGGAGTTACCGACTGGGAAAGCGTGCATATTGATTTGCACAATTTCGAAAACTGGGCGCCCTGGTACGTAGAGATTCATCCAAACGGCGTAGTTCCGGCCTTAAAACACAACGGCAAAATCGTTATCGAATCCAGTGTAATAATGGAATATATCGATGATGCCTTCGAAGGCCCAGCGCTTAAACCAGAAGACCCTTGGGAACGCGCCCAAATGCGTGTTTGGCTGGACAAGTCCGAGCACATTCTGCACAAAAACATGCACCTAATTTCCCACAACAAGAAGCACGCACATCGCTGGGAAGAGTACATTGCCAAGCACAGCCGCGAAGTACTAATGGACATGGTTGCCTCGCAGCCGGACAAACAACGTCGTGCGGACGAAATTCGCAACGCTGACGGCATTCCAGAAGATATTGTTAACTTCGCCGTTGAGCGAGTTATCGATGAGCTCGATCTTATCGAAAAAGATTTGCAACGCGGAACCTGGCTCTGTGGCGATACTTTTTCACTTGCAGATATAGCCGTACTGCCATTTGTAGAACGCTTTCAGGCCAACGGTTATGGCGAGGAAACATCTGCAGCCAAACGCCCGCGATTAGCCGAATGGTTTGAACTCATTAATCAGAGACCCGGTGTCATTGAAGCCTATTCCTTTATGGATCCAGACGCCGAAGCCTGCTAACTGAACCCAGGTAAGAGAAAAGCTCCACTATGAATATCTTCAAACTGAAGGATTGCGCGAGAATTATTGCCATTCCAGCGGTTTCGTTGCTGACACCAATTTCCCTTCAGGCCCACCATTCTCACGCAGAATTTGTTGGTGAGCCGCAACCTATTGTAGGCCAATTAACCCAAGTTACTTGGAACAACCCTCATCCCGCCATGATTATGACCTTCGACAACGCCGGGCAGCAGCAGACTCTGCGTGTTCAGGTGTTGGGGAACGTCAACGGGATGAGACGAGACGGTGTCACCGGCGATGAATTTTATCCCGGGCAAGAAGTGACGCTTATGGCGCAGTTTTCTGAGCGCCGTGGCGGGCTAATTTTGGCTACGGCGGCGATATTGGAGGATGGTACTAGATTAGCACTTGGGCCCTACACCTCGGAAGAAGGTGCGATATACGGAAGCGGTGCCGCCACTGTGGAAATGGCAGACACGGTTCCAAGCCTCTTTAGAGTTTGGACAGTACTAGAAAGAGAACGCAACTACGAGCCGCCAATGACGGCCGAAACGCGCGCGGTCAAAGCCGCCTGGGACCCTATACTGGACGATTCCCAACGTGACTGCTCTCCGCTAGGCATGCCATCTGCCATGATGAGCCCACATCCCATTGAATTTGTGGATCAGGGTGAGCAATTACTCCTTCGACTGGAAGAATGGAATGGTGAGCGAACCATTTATATGGCAGAAGCTGACCGCAATTCTCTTGCGAGATCACGAATGGGTATATCAGTGGGTCGCTGGGAAGAGTCAACCTTAGTGGTTACCACAACAGAGATTGACTACCCCTACCTGGACGAATACGGAATACCTCAAAGCCCTGATGTTGAGGTTACTGAGCGCTTCACTTTGCGCGAAGATGGTCGGCACCTCGATTGGAGTGTCTCCATCAACGACCCAGCAAATTTCACCGAGCCATTTGTTCTTTCCACTACAACTTGGCAATGGATCCCGGGAGAAGAGATTCAAGCTTACGAATGCGCTCCACTCGAAGATTTCTTTGACGGATAGCTTTCCACGCAACCAATCACGCGCTACCCAATAAAAAGCCCGACTAGAAATTTACAAGTTGGGCTTTTTTATTTTTCGGACTACTTAGATTCTAAGTTTCCGACCAGCACTGCTCTATTGTTCGCCGGTCAATGGAAGGATTTGCCAAATTATCTCTGGCTCAACCCCTGCATCATCCAACAATGCGCCGATTGGGCATCGATCAACAGCCAATCGTTTGAGTCTCTCAATCTTTTTTTCTGACGCGTCAGTTTCGATACTCACCACCATTTTCGCTCCGACGATGCGGATGATTCTTGCGCCGTCTTCTCGTCCGTCCCCGCGACCTGTATCTATAGTGGCATCGATTTTTATCTCACCAAAATTCAGCCGCATAGACTCGGCCACCTTTGCGATTTGAACCGTTTGGCAGCTCGCTAAGGCCGCAGACATATGCAGTAAAGGGGTTGCTCCCATATTGGTGCCACCGCGCTCTGGAGGCTCATCAATAACTGTGATGTGTCCCTCCATTTCCACATTACAGCGAAGCCCTCCAGCCGCCATAACAGATTTGGCTGTTCTGGTATTAGCTTCTTCGATTTCTTTTATGCGTAATGTCGCCATCTAATTTCTTCTCTCCCATACGAAAAAACGGTGCCCATTATGAGCACCGTTTTAAAGGTAAGTCTTAGTATTACGACTTAAACACTTTAGCCACCAAAGTTCATAGTGAACTCGAGACCAAAGTTACGTGGTCGCTCAAGACGAGTACGCCAAACGCTACGCGCTGTGTCACAGGTCTCAAGGATACGCTCGTCAGTCAGGTTTCCGCCGTACAGCGCAAGGTTCCAATCAGCGTTCGCTGGAGCGTAGGTAATACGTCCGTTGAACTTGGTGTAAGAATCCTGCATACAGCTGGTATCTGGATCGCCAATTTCCAGGTTGGTCCCGTTCAAGCCCCAATCAAAATCAGACTGCCAGTAGGCCGAAAGACGCGGAGTTAACGTAGCGCCACCGCCCAACTGGAACTGGTGATCAACTGCAAAATTGAAAGTAGTCTCGGGCGTAAAGTCAAAAATCTGGAAGTTAGTCAGATCAACAATCTCACCTGGATTAGTAGGATCAGGATATGAATAATCTTCGAACTCATTATTCAATTTGCTCCAGTCAGCGGAAATAAAGCCGCCTTCCCAGAGGGAAGCACGCAACTCAAACTCAACTCCGGAGATGGCAGACGCTGCCACATTCTGAATAAGATCCACATCAGCATCTGCACCAAATAACCCATCTGGGTTTTCAATTCGAACCTGCTTCTGCTGATCCGTATAGTCCATATGGAATACGCTAGCCATCAGATTCACGTTGCCGTCCATCAGTTGACCTTTAAACCCGAGCTCATAATTCTTCACTTCCTCTGGGTCGTATGACAGATAGTCACCAACACCATTCAGGTTTGAATTTACCTCGGTATTAAACCCGCCAGTCAGGAAGCCTTCAGAATACAACGCGTAAACCATACCGCTACTTATCGTATCGTTTGGATCCAGGTTATAGGTCAAACTCGCCATTGGCGTAAATGCGGTGAAGGTATCTTCTGCGGAATTAAAGAAACCATCCTGAACCAGAGCCTGATTCATTATAAATTCAGGATCTTCACCACAGAGCGGATCAGCCGGGCCAATTGGGAGCGTACAATTGGCGATAGCTACTTCTATATTCGAGAACTGACGATCATCTGAGGTATAACGACCACCAAGATCCAAGGTCAACTTATCGCTGATGTCATAGGTCACGTGAGCAAATACACCGTGGGATTTGTTGTAAACAGAGACTTCACCAGCAAAAGGTCCTGGGCCGCCGCCATTAATCCGAGGTCCATCGGGCCATTGACCTGTACCCGCTGGATCAAAATAATCAGGCACTAACTCAAACGCCAGACCTCCAAAGTTGGAACATTCGAACTCAATAGTCGGATCGGTATAGCCACCGCTAGCATTAAACTCTCTGTTACAGACATCGTTTCCGTTCAAAGCATCTTCTTTGAAGTAGTTGTATCCCACTGTAAATCGAAGGCTATCACTCACTTCACCTTCAAATAAGGCTTCAAATCCCATGGTGTCGTTGTTTTGACCTGATCCTACACTGCCGATATGGTCAATGGGATACCATGTGTAGTCGCGGTCAGCGAGATAGGTGTATTGCATATCGCGAACAGAGGCCTTCAATTTGATGGTCGCATTTTCCAAAGAGCCAAAAGCTCCAGCGGAATTCCACTCGAGAGCAATATCCGCAGCGGTCTCATCGACATTCGCGAAAGTCTGTCTATCGGAAGAGTGGACAAAATCACCTGCCGCCATATCGTCTGCACAGGCATCGAATAGCGCCTGCGTAGCCCCTACAAATAGGCGTCTTTCCAAGTTCCCGGCGCCACTACCCCATTGTGGCGCATCATTTAACTCACCTGCACCAATACACTGACCGCCGAGGTTATCGTCTCTCTTGCGCACGCTGTTAAAGGAGGCGTCGATTGTCAACTGATCACTAGGCTCGTAGCGGAAGGCCGCCCGAATTGCTTTTGTATCGGTAAAACCGGAATCGATATCTAGATTCTGGTTGTAATAGTAGCCGTCAAACTCTTCCGACGAAGCGCTGATTCGCGCATAGAAATTGTCGCTAATCGGGATGTTCACCATTCCGCGGATGTTTTGCTCACCATCTTCACCCATACGCAGTCGAACACTAGAGTCAAACTCTTCGCTAGGTTTGGTAGAGATGATGTTTACGGCACCACCCATCACATTTTTACCAAACAGAGTTCCTTGAGGTCCACGCAGTACCTCAACACGCTCAATGTCCAGAGTACTGCTGTATCCACCCAGCGAAGAAGGAATGTAATGGCCATCAACGTACATACCCGAGCCAAAGACAAAGACAGGATCTGGATGACCACCACCAATGCCGCGAATAACAACCCGGTTTTGGTTAGCACGATTCGACGAAGTGAGCGTCAGGTTAGGTACGTAATCGCTCATATCGTCGATACTTAAAATACCCTGAACCTGCATTTGCTCGCCCGTCATGGCCGCAATAGACATAGGCTGATCTAACAACCTTTCTTCACGACGCCTGGACGTCACCAGGATTTCTTCCATTAGCAGCGAAGCTGAAGAGCCTTGCTGTGCCAGTATTTGACCCGGCGCGATAAGCAGCGTCGAAGCAAGGACAAAAGAAAGTCCTGCACCTGCGCCAAAAAGATTACGAGAATGATATTTTGATTTCACGAAGCTCTCCCCCAAATTAAGTAGCTACATAGCGAAGCATATAACACCAGCTGATATTTTGTTTCAACAAGCAATATATACAATTTCAATGGATGAACTTTTACCCGGAGATTGTTTCACCAGGCAACCCAAAAGTTAACTCCAGTTCATGCATCGATTATCGATAATAGTGCTCGCGCAACACAAATACAACAAAAAAATGCGCTACCCAAGACGCATCAAAGGCTTTTTTCTTTATAGATTGCAGTAGATATGGGGGAAGCCAGCTTGAATCAAGCCGGCAAGTTTTTAGTCGAGCAGCCAGTGGCGACTGCCGATATTCGCAATACGATGGCCGCCTGCGCCAGTGAAAAACAGGCCTACACTTATCAGCCAATAAAAAAGCTGACCTTCGATATTGGGCGCTCCAAATTGATCTAGGCTGAGCCCGGTACGAAACTCGATATAAATGACCACCGTCATTGTGACGAAGATGGAAAGTGCCGAAAGCCGCGAAAAAAGGCCAAGAAGAATAAGAAGCGGAGCAACCACCTCTGAGATGTAGGCAAAATACATCAGAAAACCGGGAAAACCCCAGGATTCCATTCTCGCCATGGGCATATCGATGCCGTGAACGATCTTGTGCCAACCGTGAAAAAGGATAAGTACAGCGAATGTGACCCGGATTATTAGGATACCGGTGTCAGTGTTAGTCCAAAATGAACTTCTCAAAAGCCTCTCCCCTTATTAATCAACAATTACATTAATCAACAAATACTCGAATCTTATATTATCGCCGAGATATGTCTCTACACCGACATCATACCTACTCGGCCAATCGAATCGCCTGTCGACTCAGTACACTATCTAATCATATCCTCGAGCGAAGCTAAGGCCTCCGCCTGGTCCGAGTGGAATATCGTACCCCTCAGTTTTCCTTCTTTTTCCGCCAAAGCGATTGCTTGCTTGGTCGCGCCAATGGTCGCATCAATGGCTGGAACAGGCTTTTCGCCCAAAGAGGAAACAATACATGCCGTTCGAGACATAGAGGGATTTATAATTTTTGCGGCACAGACACGCTTACTGGCGACTTGATCGTGTATCCAGTCCCAGGGGCATACCGTACTCATAAGGCCAGCTTCTGTAATTTTTATACTCGCACTCGCGGAACGGAAATCGGCAACAAAGCGGAATTTCACTCCATTCTCATGTGCATACTTTTCAAGGGTTCTGCGCAGAGAATACCGGCCGGGACTCGAGCCTATCTGGTAGTGCTCAAGGTCTTTCAAATCAATCTCTTTTACGTGCTCAATTTCTGGGTCGTATGCCCGAACAAAATAAAGATCTTCTGAATACAGCGGCTCGGATTTTTGATCCATTCGTTCTTCGAAGTCATAGTTGACCATCAGATCGATCAGATTATCTTCGTAAGCTCTCTCCAGGAAAGTGGTATTACCCTCCTCAATATCGAGGTTCACGTCCGGGTATCGATTCGACATGATTCGGAACAAAGGCGCAGCGATTGCATTATTTATTCCGTAGGGCAGACCAAGCCGAACGTTGCCGACCGGATTTCCATCTGTTCCTTGCACAGAATTTCTAAGCACATCAAATTGTCGCAAGAGAGAATGCGCAGATTTCAGGAATTTTTCTCCTACTGCGGTCATCTGAACTCCCCGTCGATTTTTATTAAGTAAAACTACACCTAAATCTTCTTCGAGGTTTTTTATGCTCATGCTGAGCGCTGGATGACTGATATGTATATTTTCACTCGCTTTGCGCAGATTGCCCGCCTCTGCTGCCGCAACGAAGTGTCTGAGTTGTCTAATTTCCAAAAGTTTTCCCCTGCATTTCTTTTATATTTTGCATTCAGTTTAACTTACCGAATTTGCGAGGAATTTACAAACCCCTCAGAAAAACTTAGCAAAGCTTTATTTAACCCCATAAAAAAAGCCCTGAAAATTCAGGGCTTTTTTATTGGTGATTTAGATATGATCAATTCGCTAGCACAGGTAATACAATCCCATTTTCTTCAGCATACTGATCCCACTCCTCCAATAATTCGGCAACTTTCTCTGGATGGTCTGCCGATAGGTCATTCACTTCACCCGGATCTACAGACACATCATATAGCCCCCAATGATCTGCACCCTCAGCAAGCGGCTGAAACCTCTCCGATGGTTGAGATGTGAGCCTGAGTAGCTTCCAGTCACCTTTTCGAATAGCCAAGTGACCAAACACCTCCCAGCCGAAGGTAAAGTCATCGGGGCGAATCTGATCTGTATCGCCCATAAGGTAAGGCACCAAGGAATAGCCCTGAAGCTCTTGCAAGGGCTGACCGCTAGTGCTTTCCTGAATGTGAGTAGCTTCAGCAAGCTCTAGAAAAGTTGGTGCAAAATCCACCACCGAGATAAACTCGCCACTCTTCTGACCGGCTTTGCTCATTGCTGGATGGTGAATAAAAGCAGGTGCCAAAGTACCACCTTGACTGGCACGTGACTTATATTCTCGACCCACGCCAACACCAGCAGCGGCCCACTTCGCACCATAGTAGACATAGGAATTTACACGGCCCATATTTTCTAGGCTGTTGTCCCAGCCACTCATATCTCCACCAAAGTCTCGGTCCTCGCCTTCAGCACCGTTGTCGGAAATAAAGACAATAAGGGTGTTGTCGAACTGGTCTGTTGAACGCAAATATTCCATGAGACGACCGACATTCTGATCTACGCCATCCACCATAGCTGCATAGAGCTCCATTTCTCTCGATGCTATTTTCTGCTCCTCAGGCGACAATTCTGTCCAGGCTGGCACTCTTTGAAGGCGCGGATACATTTCCGCTTCCTGCGGAATTACACCAAGCGCTTTACCATTGGCAACTCTTTGCTCACGCAAAACGTCGTAGCCCTCATCGTAGTAACCAGCGTATTTATCGATATAGTCTTCTGGTGCCTGCAGCGGCCAATGGGGCGCGGTATAGCCCAGGAAGGCAAACCAAGGCTGTTCCGTTTCAGAATCCGCTTCAATCGCATCGATAACATAGTCGGTATAGAAATCTGTCGAGAAGAAGTCTTCTGGCAAGGTCTCCCACAAATTGCCATCTTCGATATAAGTAGCGATTTGATCTGGGGTGCCCCGAGTCGCATCCGAATAGTGACTGGCGAAACCTTCCATCAAGGCTATCGACCGATCAAAGCCACGAGCATCCGGAGTCTGATCTGCTTCATGGCCTAGATGCCACTTACCCGCCCAATAGGTTTTGTAGCCCGCTTGTTGCAGCACATTGGGAAAGGTAACCACGTCGTGATTCAGGTGTGATTCATAGCCCGGCACTCCTCGCTGATTGGGCGATTGATGCATAGCGCCACCGGCATTCCTATTATCTGTTCCGGACAGTATCGAGGCCCTGGTTGGCGCACAAACTGCCTGAGTGTGAAAGTCGGTAAGAAGCAGGCCGTTGTTCGCAAGCTGATCCAGATTAGGCGTTTCTATTTCACTTCCATAAACGCCTAGATCCGTGTATCCCATATCATCCACGACGATCAACAAAATATTGGGGCGCGAATCTCCCGCCGATTCACTGACAGCTGCGGTTTGTTCGGGCAATCCTGAATGCAGATCAGAGTCTTGACTACAACCGCTGAAAAATAGAGCCAACCCTATTATTAGACCACCAGATAGATAAGTTTTACGCATTTTAGTTTCCAAATTTCTCCTGCTCGCAGCGATGAGTAATCACCACGTTTAGCGCTTCCAAAAATTAAGGTTTAGTTGGGCCGCACTGTCTAGAAAAGCGGCCCTTCAAAAATCGCTTGTCATCCATATTGATGGATAATCGGGGGCGTAAGGATACAGCCAAGTGTTTCATCTCTTGAACCTTTTATTTCTTACCATGTTGTTAAAAGATAAAAAAACGGCGCACCAAGGTGCGCCGCTGAATAGGATGGGGTTGGCCTTATTGGCCGAAGGAATATTTCAGCTGCAAGAAGGCTTCACGACCACGGCCTAATACGTTGTACAAACCTGCGCGAGGGCCTGTTTCCAACGCAGCGTTAAGGATATTTTCTTCGTTGGTCAAGTTCCGGATACCCAGGGTTGCTTCCCAGCTCGCATCACTAGGCATGTAAGTAAGGTTGTAATTTAGGCGTGTTGAACTTGGAATCCGGCCCTGCTCGTAATTGCCGATGGTTGAATATTGTTCAGACTCATAGAACACATCAAGGCGATTACGAATCTCCGCTCCATTACCCAGGTACAAAGAGTAGTTTGCACCTACGTTGACCTGAAACTCTGGCGCATGCGGAAGTTCATTTCCTGAATCTGATGTAATGGTCTTTTGAAGGTTATTACCAGAGTTCAGGATGAATTCGCCATCATCCGTCAAGATGGTTTTTAGCTCGCTACTCAAATAGCCGACGGAAGAATCAAGACGGAGATTGTCGGTAACCAAATAGCTGGCTTCTAACTCAATTCCATTGATTTCTACATCCGCTAGGTTTGCAGTGTTTCCGATAGAGTTACCGATACCCGCATCAAAGAAGGTTGCGTTGATCTGCATTTCAGTGAATTCAGTTCTAAACACCGCCAGATTCGCTCGCAAATTGCCGTCTAGGGCAGTGGTTTTGAGGCCGACCTCCCAGCTTTCAACAAATTCTTCGTCATAGCTCGCTTCTTCTAAGGTTTGAGTCGTTCCCGCTGGTCGTCTAGCTGGAAAACCTCCATTTCTAAAGCCATCAGAAAACTGTATATAGGCCATAGAATCATCTGACATTTCCCAAGCTAGATTGGCTAGTACGCTTGGCTCGCTGGCGTCTCTAACCCCTTCAAGCTCAGAAATGAGCAAACCGTCGGGGAAAGTGGCTGAAACAGCTCGATATTCCGTCTTATGAATATATACAAGCTTCTCTTCTTCTGTTTTACGTGCACCTAATGTAAGCGAAAGCGTGTCGCTTATTTGAGTCGACAGCTGAGCATAAATTGCCTTAGAACTGTTATCGATATTCCGGTCTTCGATATTCACCAAGGGCAAATTTGCACCCGCATTTGCCGGTGGAACCAACGGGTAACGCACTTCTACAATTTCTCTTCCGGTTTCTTCTTGGTAAAAAACTCCGGCCAACCAACTCATGCGATCGTTTATGTCACCACTTAAATTGATCTCATGGGAGCTTTGGTCTTGATCGAACAAAACATTATCGTTGGTCGCTACATAGATAGGTGCAGGGCTGCCATTCCTGAATGAAGAATCGAAACCTCTCCAAGAGCTAATAGTCTTGACAGAGAAATTGTCAAAATCCCAGCTTAATCGAGCAGAATAACCGTAGGTCTCTAAACTCTGATCGTCAGCACCAATCATATTGCCGTCGTTATCAAACCAAGCGTGATGGGAACCATCTCTTGATGAGGAGTAGTAATCACCTAAACAGGTCGCACTTTGATCACGATAGACCGTGTCAGTGCCACACTGCGCATCAGTTGTTTGAAACGGCGCAACGAGAGGTGAAATCGGCGGGCCACCAGGCTCTCCATTAAATCGACGAGCCATAAGGCTGGTTGATCTGCCATTCGAGGCATTATCAAGCCCTGTTTCGCCAACACTTAAATCACCAAAATCGACCGCAATAATTGGCGCAGCAGAATCGTTGCGCTCACTTATATCTGCGTCTAAATCGAGTGTAAATGTATCACTGGGTTGAAAACGGAATGCGACTTTAAATCCAGAAACATCTTCGGCTCCGAGTTCAAAGTTATCGTAGTTATACAAAGGTATGAAACCGTCTCGCTCTCTTTTAAGCGCGCTAACACGAAGTGCCGAGGTATCAGTCAAGGGAATATTGGCGCTTCCACGCAGCAGCGAATATCCACCTTCGCCCAAACTGACAGTAACGTCGCCATATGGGTCAGCACCTATTTCAGGTTTCTTCGAAATAATGTTTATGGCACCACCGGTGCTGTTACGTCCAAACAAAGTACCCTGAGGACCACGCAGTGCTTCTACACGCTCTACGTCTACTAGATCCAACACACTGCCGATAGATCGGCCCAGATAGACGCCGTCGGCATACATACCAACGGCTGGATCAGTATTAATTACAAAATCGGCTTGTCCGATACCTCGGATAGAGGTTCTTGGCGCAGCTGCAAAACCACTTACGGCACCATTTGTTTTGAGAGAAACATTTGGCGCTACGTCAGCAAAATCAACAACGTCCAGCGCGCCTCGATTTTCAAGCTCATCACCGCCTATGGCTGTCACAGCGATTGGTGCAGATTGCAATCCCTCTTCAACACGCCGCGAAGAAACAATGATTTCCTCAATGGCGTATCGGCTAACAGCGCCTTCTTCGGCTTCTGGTTGGGCAACAACTTCCACACCAAAAAGGCCTAGAAATCCGCCCAAAATTCCAACCGATACTCGGTTTCTATTATTCATATCACTCTCCCCTTCAGAAGACACATCTGTATTTATGGAGAGCCGACCATCACCGCTAATCTCAGCTTGCAACCCGGTTCCGGAAAGAAGAAGGCGAATGGCCTCATCCGGTGGATAGGTTCCAATCAGTTCATTTGTCGTAACACCCTGAACTTGGTCAAAGGGAACGAAAAACGTCAAATTGGCTTGCTCAGCAAACTGTATCAGAGCTTCTTCGGCTCGTTGCTGAGGAATATCAAAAGGAACATTTTCGGCGGAACTCTGCGCCCACACCCAAGCAGGTGCCAGCACCAAACAAAGCAATAACGCCTTGCTTACGAAAGCTGCCCCTATATCAGCCTCAGCAGCGCTTTTTAACTGCGCATACCTTACTGACGAGCCCCCTCTATTTTTCCGCCATAACCTCAAATAAATTTTGCCTGATTTTTAATTATCTTCTTGGCGACCCCAAAATTGCGCCGTCCATTCTGCTTCTCACCGGCTTTGCAGCAATATTCTTTGATCCACTCGACGTGAGTCAATCTGGAAGTTCTCACTTAGCGCAGCGAGCAGTCCGTCCACATCTCCGGTCTCGAATAAACCAGCCACTTTCACCTGTCTCAGGTTTTCATCTATAAATACGAATTCAGCTGCTGTGTAGCGACCAATTTCTCGAACCGCCTCCTCAAGTGGCTCACCGCGGAACACAAGATTCCCCTCTCGCCAAGAAAGCTGAACCTCGATCTCTGCGAAATCTATCGGCTCGACTTTTTCCTCTAGCTGACCCAGCAATACTCGCTCTCCCTGAGAAACAGAGAATGCGCTTGTGGGCATCTGAATCGCGCCGTCTGGAGCTGAAACCCGTGGGATTTCATCTCGCTGACTCACAAGAACTTTGCCTTCGGTAACCACGAGATCAACCTTTTGCTGATCCCTTAGATAAACATTGAAGGCTGTTCCAACAGCCTGCACCACTTGCCCACCAGCCAAAACACTGAGCGGCCTGCTTTCATCATGGGCAACATCTACGTGCAATTCCCCCTGCTCTAGCGTTAGCACTCTTTGGTTATCGGAATAATTTACCCTCACCGAGGTATTGGTGTTGAGCATCAACTCGGTGCCATCAGGTAAGCTGATGTTCGTCTGCTCACCAATAGCCGTCATATAAAAACCTTCGGGGTTTTCAATCTGGTCGGCCGGCGTTTGATCAGAAAATGGGTTAAACCCAGCCATGCTTATTGCGACAACCAATGCGATTGCAGCAACCGATGCGGCAATCGCGGTATAAATTTCTGCTGGGCGACGCGACGCCGGCTTGGGGAAAAGGTCTGCCAGATTTGCAAGCGCTTCTGCCTTGTCCCAAATCTGCCCAACCCGAATAAGTGCCGATCGATTCTGTTCAGATTTCCCAAGCCATTGGTCTAGAGCGACTTTGTCCTCTTCGGATAAACCTTTGTCTAGCTTGGCAATCCAAAGACTGGCTTCATCAATAGATTTTGTTTGGGGTGAAATGCTGTAAATATTACTCACCGTTGACCTCCGTCGTGCACAACGCGGGAAGTTTCTTTACTGCTTCCACGCGGCACTTCTCGTTCTATCAAAAACAGGGTGCAACGTTTTACGCCTAGGGCAACGTGCTTTTCTACCGTGTTCTCACTAATTCCTAGCTCTTCCGCAATTTCACGTTGGGAATAGCCGTACACTTTTTTCAAA
>JABJGI010000074.1 GCA_018662305.1 Porticoccaceae bacterium
ACAGTGACCCAAAGCTTCTCCTCCGGCAACTGAAGAACTTCGGTCAAAAATTTCCACGCATACCGGATGGCGTCCTCTTTGAAATAATCGCCAAAGCTAAAGTTACCCAACATCTCAAAAAAGGTGTGGTGTCGTGCGGTATAGCCCACGTTTTCGAGGTCGTTATGTTTGCCGCCTGCACGCACACAACGTTGACTAGAAGCGGCGCGATTGTAGGGACGAGATTCCGAACCCAGAAAAGTGTCTTTGAACTGCACCATGCCAGCATTAGTAAAAAGCAGGGTCGGATCGTTGCCAGGCACGAGCGAACTGCTGGCAACCAGGGTATGCCCCTGCTCAGCAAAGTAATCCAAAAATGCCTGGCGAACTTCAGTACTTTTCATTGTTTATTGCTGGAACCTTGTTTTTAGAATCTATTAGAGCGCGAGAAGTTATCGATTGCGAATCAATTTCCTAAATCCGCCTCATTGAATTTTTTGTTTCCCATGATGTGCATATGCAGATGAAAAACCGTCTGCCCGGCACCTTCTCCGTTGTTAATCACGAGTCGAAAGGCATCTTGAATACCAAACTTTCTGGCGATGTCTCCGGCCACTAGCATCATATGTCCCAGCAAAGATTTATGCTCCTCACTAGCGTCCACCAAACGAGGGATTTCCTGCTTGGGAATCAGCAGCAAATGCGTTGGCGCACTGGGATTGATGTCAGCGATCACAAAACAGAGATCGTCTTGAAAGAGCACCTCTGAAGGAATTTCTCCGTCAATAATTCGCTTAAAAACACTCGGCCCTTCTGGCGCTACAAAATCAGACATCAGGATCGAAATTTTTTCTTCATGGACAGAACTTCTTCCGCCGACAGTTTACGTGCTTCCGATTCCAGTAATACCGGAATTCCGTCGCGAATAGGATAGGCCAAGCCAGCCGCCGTAGACAGGAGTTCTTGAGCCTGCATATCGTAATTCAAGGTCGTTTTGGTAACCGGGCAGACTAATATGCTGAGTAGTTTTTTATCTAACATCTAAGTTCGAATGAAAGCTTAATTTTGAGTCGCCGATTCTAAGCCATCGAGGGTTTCTAAGCTATCGATTCGCTGGCTGGCTGCCTTTAGAATCAAGGAAAAGCTGAGCGTTATTTTCTCCGGTCGCCGAATCTAATCCAGATCCCAGGCGCCAGAGGCACGGAGGAGTAACTCCGGGTCAACACGGGAATTCCCCCAATTCATGCGCCAATCCAAATGCGCACCGGTAACCCGCCCGGTGGCGCCGACCTCTGCAATGGGATCCCCCTGATCGACCCAGTCACCAACGGCCACTAGGGTTTTACTCAAGTGCAAAAAAGAGGAAGAAACTCCATGTCCGTGATCCAGCATGATAGTACCGCCGGAATAGAACATATCGTCGTGAACCATAATTATTCGGCCTGCAGCCGGAGCGACAACAGGAGTACCGGTGGCTACTGCGATATCCAGCCCGTAATGAGGCGTTCCCGGCTTACCATTGTAGATTCGCTGGCTACCGTAGACGCCGGATATAGGGCCTCTTACGGGCCAATCAAAATCGGAAAGAAACTCTTCCAGATCGCTGCGTATTTTTCGCGCCTCAGACGTCATTACATAGTCCGCCCAAATGCGATCCTGGTCTTCCTCGCTGGGCTCCATAATATTTTGCGCGATGCCCTCAATACTCTGAATATTGTAGTCTCGCTGAGCAACTTCAAAGACCTGCTCCTCAATGCTCCCATCTGGCAGCTCAATGCTCAAAGTTACCGGCTCATCTTCGTCACGGTGCAGTCCCAGTACAAAAAGCCCTTGGGTTGATAGCTGCACCGGCTCTCCCTTGAAGCTCACACTCGAACCTGGTTCTGTATTGCCGAAGATCAACCCCCCTTCTATCCATTGCCCGACCAAGTCAGCAGAATTTGCAGGTGTACTCAGCGCGCAGAGGAAAATTGCGAGCAATGCTATAGGAGTGGTGGAAGCTGTGTAGGGCGAACTCATCAAAACTGACCCTCTGATTTTGCGAAAACCTCCACTGCCCGAGAGGCTATATCCGAATCAAAGCCTCTTCGGTAAAGGAAATTCATCGCCTTTGCTCTTATCTTGAACTCAGCCATATCCGCTGGCTCATACTTTTTATCTAATTGCTGCAAAGCGCTTTGATGCCAGTCGGTCTGATTTTGTTCCAGCGCTTTGTCAGTTAAGGCAGAGCTCAGATTCTGCTGCTCTAGCTCACGGCGAATTCGCCCGGGCCCCTTTCCTTTATTGACTCGGCTGCGCACAAACATGTCTGCGAATCGCTCGTCTGATTGCAATCCTTGCTCTGTTAGCCGACCAACAACCTGCATAACCAGATCGTCGCTGGCCTCATGGAATCGGTTCAGTAGTTTTTGCTTGAGTTCAAATACGGAGTGTTCGCGACGACCTAAATAGTTCATCGCCGACTTTCTTAGAGCGAGGGTTAATTCGTCAGTCATCCGCTCTCACTACTTTCACTAGAACTAGCTGTCGCTAATCCCTCCCTAGGGCTTTCAGTTTCTTCTTCCGGGTCTTTTTTGCCACGAATTTTCCGCAGAATCATTTTTATTCCACGCCAAATTTTAGGAAGCACCCAAATCATAAAGAGGATAAAAAGCAGCAACAGGCCGAGGAAAATCCAAGGATGGTTTAGCATCGCCCAGATACCTGCAAATACCGCTATATCTTCACCGATGGAGGCCGTCCAGTTACTAAAGGGTTCAGGAGAGGTATTAATTAAGGCTCTGGAACCTGCCTTGGTGGCATGAGTGCCTGCGGCAATACTGCCTCCTACCAAAGCAGCCGCAACTTCAGCTGCCATGCCAACATCCGAGACCATTCCTGCGGCCAGCAAAGCGCCTGCCGGTAGCCGAACAAAGGTATGAATGGTGTCCCAACCGGTATCGACGCCAGGTATTTTATCGGCGCAGAATTCGACGCAGTACATCAGCGCTGCAGCGCCTATAACCATTGGAGACTGGATGACCTGCAGCTCTTCCGGGAGCACCGCATGACCGGTGGCGCCAGCCAAGCCGAGAGCTAAAACCGCCGCATAGAGATTAATACCACTAGCCCAGGAAACCCCAAGTGTCATGGCGATCAATGTCGATATTTCGTTAAAATCCAATGAACACCCCCGGCACAATTAAATCATCAATTGCGGAGATTCTAGCAGGAATTTACTCGGTAGATTTGTGCCTTTAACGCTTCTTTTTGACGTGTTTCATCATGCGTCGTTTTTTTGAAATTTGACGCTTAGTGAGGACATTTTTTTTGCCCGCAAAGGGGTTTTCTCCACTCTTGAATACTACTTTTAAGGGTGTGCCATGCAGATCGAGGGCTTTACGGAAAGTTTTTTGTAGGTACCGAACATAATGATTCGGCACGTCACTCAAGGAATTACCGTGAATGATAATCGACGGCGGATTTTTACCGCCGGCGTGCGCGTAACGCATTTTCATTCGACGGCCGCGCACCAGAGGTGGCGGATGATCACTAAGGGCGTCTTCAAGAATACGAGTTAGCCGGTTAGTACTGAGTGTTTCCATGGCGCTTTGATAGGCGCGCTCGATTGAGTCATAAAGCTTGCCTACTCCGGAACCATGCAGCGCTGAAATGTAATGAACATCTGCGTACTCGACAAATCGCAGACGACGGTCGAGCTGCCCTTTGATCCACTCCCTTTCGCTTTCTTCAAGACCGTCCCACTTATTCACTGCCACCACCAACGCCCTCCCGGACTCAATAGCATAGCCAAGCAGGTGTAAATCCTGATCTACCAGACCCTCTTGCCCATCAAAGAGGATAACCACCACTTCGGCATCATTGATGGCATTTAGGGTCTTTACGATGGAAAATTTCTCTACGGTTTCCTTCACATTCTTGCGCCTTCGCACCCCCGCCGTATCAATCAGGGTGTATTTCTTACCGTTGCGCTCATAGTCGATATAAATTGAATCTCGAGTTGTTCCCGGCATATCGAAAACTACCACTCGCTCTTCGCCCAGCATTCGATTGACTAGCGTCGACTTACCAACGTTAGGTCGACCAACCACAGCGATGCGGATTGGCTGGTCTTTCTCTTCTTGATCTGACTCGACTTCTTCCTCTTCGACTACCTCTTCTTCGTAGATATATTCGTTGGGTTCTTCTTCCGGCTCAGGCTCTTGAATCGCCTCAGGAAGCAGCTGTTTTAAAAGCTGGTTTATACCTCGACCTTGACTGGAACTGATGGGATGAGGTGTACCAAAACCCAGGCCGTGAAACTCCCCGGTGCCGACTTCTTCCTGAATACCGTCAATCTTGTTGACCAACAAATGCACGTCGATATTCTTTTTTCGCAACATATTGGCGATATGTTGATCCGCTGGAGTTAAACCTGCACGAGCATCCACCATAAAGAGAATTTCGTCTGCTTCGTCGATCGCCAGCATTGACTGCTCAGCCATCTCGAGGTCAATCCCCTCTTCTTCACCGCTGATACCTCCGGTATCGATTACGATGAAGCTTGTTTCTTCGAAGCTGGCCTTGCCGTACTTACGATCGCGTGTGAGACCTGGAAAATCCGCCACCAGCGCATCTCGACTTCGAGTAAGTCGATTGAAAAGAGTGGATTTGCCCACGTTGGGCCGACCCACAAGTGCGAAGGTGGAGATCATTGGAATATTCTGCTGCACTAATAATAGGATTGTCGAGCTTGTCGACAGCCATTAGTTTCTCGATTTATGAGACTAATTAATCAGGAATCGCCGATGCGAAGGGCCGTAAGGCGCCCAGTGGTGTCTAGAACGATAAAGCCGTCCTCTATTGGTATCAGAGGGGATCTTACCGGGTCTCGGCTGATGCGAATTCGACCTATCATCGCTCCGGTATTGCGTCGAAATAGGTGAACATAGCCTTCAAAATCAGCCACTGCGACCGCAAGGTCGTGAACCACTGGCCCGGTAACTCCGCGATTGAGCAGATCTTCTGACTCCCAGATAAGGTCACCGGTAGCTGAACTGTAGGAGATCACTTTGCCCCGATCGTCAGTAATCGCCAGGGTTCCTCCATATACGCCAATCTCATTGGTGCTGGAGGTTTCCTGAAACCAAGTACCACGCCCTGTGGACGGGTTGATAGCCATGATGCCACCCTGAAAACTAACGCCATATACAAGACCATTGGCGTAAATCACTCTGGCATCCACGTCGACCATGCGCTGCAGTTCATTTGAACCTTCAGGCACAGCAACTCGAGCAATCCACAGAGCAGCACCATCGGCAATGCGGTATGCGGTAACCCTTCCAGAGTCATGCCCCACAAGTACGATACTGTCCAGAATGGTAGGAGAAGCATTGCCGCGAACCGTTAGCAGAGGTTTAACCGCATCGGCACGCCAAATTTGCTCACCATCAGCTGCGTTTAGACCAACAACACGTCCGTCTTGTGCAGCAACCACAACGACCCCTGATCCGGACTGGGGAGCCGCTAGAATTTCACTGGTAATCTGTTTTTGCCAGACGAGAGAGCCATCCTCTTGGCTTAGCGCAAAAACTACACCTTCACCACCGGCAACAAAGACAAGTCCATCACCAATACCCACGCCGGCGGATATTGCTGTACGCAAATTGTTGGTCCATTGAGTACGACCAGTCTCAAGATTTACTGCCGTTACGCGGCCATCATGATCAGATACGTAGACAGTCTCACCAGACAACACAGGTGAAAGAACCGCATCAAACTCTTCAGCTCCAGAGCCAATATCTACAGACCAGATTTCTGAGACATTGATACTGGGTTCAAAGTCCACCAGTTCAACTGGCAGTAGGCTTTCGTCAATTTCCGTACCGGCACAACCGGCCAGAAAACCGGCGATAAGCGAACCCAGCGCTATCTTTTTGAGCAAGGGATTTTCCTATTGAGTATTCGCCGACAAGGCAGCGAGACCAGCTGCAACATCGGCAAGTTTAAATTCGAGAGTAGGTGCATAGCTGGCTTGACCTTCCAAGAGCAGTTCAACCGCCGACTCATATTCTTCTTTCGCAGATTCCGTATCACCCAGGCTGCGGTAGATATCTCCCCTCGCCTCTGCGTACAGGGCAGCGTAGGAATCGTCTGATCCGGTCAACATACTTAGGGCTTCTTGCTCGGCTCCACTGGCTGCTTTCGCAATTGCGAGCCTATAAGTGATTAATTGTTGTCCGGCTACATCTTCCTCTGCTTGCAAAGCCCATTCGAGGCGAGTAATCGCTTCTGGATAGTCATCCCGATCTGCCGCCGCCCGGGCTGCTGCTAAAGCACCTAGTACCGCATAACCATTGTCACCAAACTCATCCTGCAACTGGTCAGCGAGATAACCGATTGTTCTTACCCGCTCCAAATCAAGAGAGGTAACAGAGCCTTGAGCTTGCGAACTCAAAACGACCGCTTCCTGCAATTGTAGGTATAGATCGCCAGCCGCGATGGCCTCTTCGGCTTTGTTGTTCTGCCAGCCCTGATAACCAAAATAACCCAGTGCAATAACCAGCACACCAGCTAGAAGCTGTGTGCCATTGGAGGTCCACCAAGCTTTAATGGCGGCAATCTGTTCTTCTTCTGTTCGCAAGTCGTTCAACGCTTTTCTCTCTTCAGTGCCCTAAGTTAAATAGAGCGATTCAAAATTCAATTGGCCTACTTTATTCGGCGCGGTATTTTCAGGGGCGCTATGATGGGTTGCGCTCACAAAGAACGCAACCTGTTCAGGGCTTCATCTAAGGTTAGACTTTCCTGATCTTTCTTTTCGCGAAGATATTTGAGAGTCACTCTGGACTCTCTGACCTCATCTTCCCCTAGTATCAGAGCCAATTCAGCTCCGCTCCGATCCGCTTTTTTAAACTGGCTTTTAAAACTTCCACCGCCACAATTGACCACAACAGATAGTCTTGGTTCAGCAATTCGAATTTTCTCTGCTAATTGCAGCGCCTGAGTCACCTCTTGATCAGAGGCGATAACAAAAATATCGACAGCCTGCTGCTGCAGAAACCCAGGATTAATCTCTTCTACAAGAAGCATTAGTCGCTCAACTCCCAAGCCAAAACCCAAGGCTGGAGTCTCAGGGCCGCCGAGTTGCGGGATTAAGCCATCGTAACGACCGCCACCACAAACCGTGCCTTGAGCGCCCAAGGCATCGGTTACCCATTCGAATACTGTTTTTGAATAGTAATCCAACCCCCGAACTAGCCGGTGATTAACGCGATAGCTAATGTCGAGCTGATCTAAGAGTTGGCACAGACCTTCAAAGTGGATTCTGGACTCTTCATCCATATATTCAGATAGCTTAGGCGCGCTCTCCACCAAATCCTGCATTTCCGGATTCTTGGTGTCCAAGATTCGTAAGGGATTAGTGTCCAAACGTCTTTGGCTGTCTTCATCCAACACCGACTTATGCGTTTCGAAATACTCTATCAAGGCTTTTTTGTGGGCCTGACGACTCGCCGATGTGCCTAGAGAATTGATTTCTAGAGTAACCGCCTCAGCTACACCAAGCGCGCGCCAAAAAGCTGCCGTCATGGCGATCACTTCCGCATCAATATCCGGGCCAGTCATGCCAAAGCACTCCACCCCAAACTGATGAAACTGGCGCATTCGGCCTTTTTGCGGCCGTTCATAGCGAAACATAGGGCCGTTGTACCAAAGCCGCAAAGGCCCGGAGTTTAAAAGCGAGTTTTGAATACAGGCTCGCACACATCCGGCAGTACCTTCAGGGCGCAATGTAAGATTTTCGTCGTTTCGATCCGGGAATGTATACATTTCCTTTTCGACAATATCTGTGACTTCGCCAATCGAGCGCCTGAATAATTCGGTCTTTTCCAGAATAGGAAAACGAATTTCGCTATAACCGTAGCTATTAAGGACTGATTTAAGGCTCTGCTCTACCCGCTGCCATTTGCTGCTATCTGCAGGCAGCAAATCATTCATACCCTTAACTGAGCGCGTGCTGGTCACAATAATTGCCTGATCACTTAGCTTGCCGCCTTTGAGCTAACAATAATTTGATCCAGTTCTGCTTCTTTTTCGGCAGCTTTGGCTCGAATAATATTTTCCAATTGCTCAGCAACATCACCGGAATGTATTTTCTTATGCGGCTTTCCATCCAGATAGACGAGACTTTCCGGATCAGCTCCAGTAATGCCGACATCTACTTCTTTTGATTCACCCGGCCCATTTACATAACAACCAATAACCGCTACATCCATAGGCACGCGAATGTCTTCTAAATTGGCTTCCAAACGATTCATCGTTTTGATGACATCGAAATTCTGACGTGAGCAACTAGGGCAGGCGATAAAATTAATCCCCTTAGAGCGCAGCCGCATGCTTTTCAGCATATCCCAGCCAACTCGCACTTCTTCTACCGGGTCCGCGGCGAGAGACACTCGGATAGTGTCGCCAATGCCATCCATTAATAGCATGCCCAAACCAATCGAAGACTTGACCGTGCCGCTGCGCAGAGCGCCCGCTTCCGTTATACCCAAATGCAGAGGTTGATCTATCTCACCGGCAATCAACCGATAGGCTGCCACCGTCATAAAAATATCAGAGGCTTTAAGACTGAGCTTGAAATTGTCGAAATCGAGTCGATCCAGAATCTCCACATGCCGCATTGCCGATTCAACCAAAGCCTTAGGTGTAGGTTCGCCGTACTTAACCTGCAAGTCTTTCTCAAGAGAGCCTGCATTAACTCCAATGCGAATGGGCAGATTATTTTCTCTGGCCTTATCAACTACAGCGCGAATACGATCTTCTCGCCCGATGTTGCCTGGATTTATACGCAGGCAATTCACACCCCGGTCTGCCACATCAAGTGCAATTTTGTAATCAAAGTGAATATCCGCCACCAAGGGAATATCGACCTCTTTACGAATCTCTCCGAAAGCTGTTGAAGCATCCATCGAAGGTACAGAAACTCGAACAATATCCGCACCCGCGTCCTCAAGCTCCTTGATCTGAGCAACGGTCGCTGCAACATCTGTGGTTTCTGTATTTGTCATGCTTTGTACGCTGATCGGCGCATCACCACCCACAGGTACATCGCCAACCATTATTTGTTTGGATTTGCGACGGACAATAGGGGATTCGGAAAACATAGATTAATTTACTCGGACGACTTTCCTTAGACTCAAGCTTGGGGCCAACGAATCAAGCCGCAAAAACACGGTAGGCGATATAGGTTGCCAGTAGAAGAATCACAACTGCGGATGAAATAATCATGGGCGACAATTTTTTCTTCTCATTGGCAAATTCACCCAGGGGATCATAATTCGAGCCATGGGATGCCAAACTTCCATTCAGCGTAATAAATTCTTCCAGCACCTCCATCACCTCATCATGATCGAGAGATACAATTTTGCTGTAATTCTTAATATAGCCGCGCACGTAGATACCTGCGGGGAATTTGTCGTATAGATTCTGCTCCAGCTGGCGCACCGCTGATTCAGTTAAGCCTAAATCTCGAGCCATGCGTGCCAGCGTAATACCCTGAGCCTCACGAGCTTCAACCAACATCGCACCAGGGTCAGCCAAGGGTTTGCCCGAAGGCTCTAGGTCTTCTTCTGTTGCATTAGCTTTTTCATCTTCTGCAATCATATGGCCTTCTCGTCCTCAGTAGTTTGCCTACTGATTCAATTGAAGCTCCCTCGCTTCTATTGATGTCGGAAACATATTTTGCAGCGTAAAACTGTAACCTTCTTCCTTTTCCGACTCTCCAAATATGCGTGCCAGCTGTATGCCCAACATCAAACTGCGTGGCGTTTCGGCTGCCCTAGTCTCGTAATTTTCAAGGTATTCCAGCGCCAGAGGATACTCTCTGCTCTCATAGGCGATTTGCGCCATCTCTAAAAAGGCCGGGCCGATGTTCGAGTTCAGCAATATGGCACGATTAAAAGCAGTCTTCGCCCCTTCGTGATCTCCCAAGCGCATCTGTGAGAGCCCTACTCCTAAAAAGGCATCAGCCCTAAGACGATAGTTCACATCTTCAGATGCAACTTGATACTGATCTCGTGCTTCAGAGTATTCGCCTTCTGCATAAAGTACGCGAGCGTAATTCATGCGGGCGGGGCTATAACTTCTATCCGAGGAGATAGCTCGACGATATAGACGCTTGGCTTCGTTTACCTCTCCTTCGGTCTCATAGAGCAAGGCCATTATGTTGTTGGCATCCGGAGAGCGGTCATCAATCTCTAGGGCCTTCAGCAGATTAAAGCGGGCCTGCTCACGCTCACCCTCAGACAAGTAGTTACGCCCAAGCTGAATATAGTTTTCCAGTGCTCTTTGAGGATCTCCACCACTGGTCGTAGTGGTCCCGCAGCCGACAAGAGCCAACAATACCAAGCTAAAGAACAAGGTAACTCGCATTAGGAAGAGGTCTCCATAATTTTGACCACAGATTCTGCCCGATCCCGGTAGCGTTGGCTACGTCGAGTCAGATCGTTTACCGCACCGGCCAACTGCCCACAGGCCGCATCAATATCCTCTCCCCTGGTTGTTCGAACCGTGGTAGTAAATCCTTCCCCAATCAAATAATCCTGAAATCGCTTTATCGCATTACCTGAAGCTCGCTGATAATCGCTGAGTGGAAAAGGATTGAATGGGATTAGGTTTATCTTGCACGGCACGCCTTCCAAGAGTTTTGCCAGCTCCTCTGCGTGTTCCATTCGGTCGTTTACTTGATCTATGAGCGTGTACTCAATTGTCAGCTTACGTCTAAGATCCGGCATGCGTGCAATATAGTTCTGAGCACTATCCATAAGTTTCGCAATGGGATATTTCCGATTTATTGGCACCAACTCGTTACGCAGCTCATCGTTTGCGGCGTGCAGAGAGATGGCGAGCGAAACATCTACATGATCAGCCAATTGATCCAGTTTGGGCACAACTCCCGCTGTGCTCAAGGTGACACGCCTCTTTGATAGTCCATAGGCATTGTCCTCCATCATCAACTGCATTGCGGCAACGACGTTGTCGAAGTTCATCAGGGGCTCACCCATACCCATCATCACCACATTGGTAATGACTCTATTTTGGGTTGGGCCTAGAGAGTCGTATGCTTTGGCGGCTATCCACAACTGCCCTATGATCTCTGCCGAAGTGAGGTCTCGGTTAAACCCCTGCTTACCGGTACTGCAAAAGCTACAGTCGAGAGAACAGCCAACCTGGGAGGACACGCAAAGTGTGCCGCGATCACCTTCAGGAATAAGAACTGTCTCAATGCAACTTCCGCCCTCCACCTGAATAATCCATTTTCGCGTGCCATCTTTAGACAGGTGGTCGGCTACGACTTTAGGAGCTCTAACCTCAGCTATATTATTAAGTTTATCCCGTAAGTCTTTGGATATATTGGTCATTTCGTAAAACGATGAAACGCCATACTGATGAATCCATTTAACTAACTGAGAGGCTCTGAAACTTTTTTCGCCGATGGACTCGAAAAAGTCTTTCATCTGAATAGGAGACAAGCCGAGCAAGTTGACCTTCTCGGTTGCACTAAATTCAGGGGCTTTTTGCGTCATGTGAGGTAGGCCTTTCGGCGGTCATTCGACCACTTCTTAGCGAGCACAAACCTCATCGGCGGCAAAGAAATAAGCGATTTCTCGTTCAGCCGAAGCAGGAGAATCCGACCCATGCACGGCGTTTGTGGTCATAGAATCGGCAAAGTCTGCTCGAATTGTATCCGCAGCAGCCTCTTCAGGGTTTGTTGCCCCCATCAATTCGCGATTCAGCGCAATGGCGTTTTCGCCTTCCAATACCTGAACAACTACAGGGCCCGAAGTCATAAACTCAACGAGCGAACCATAAAAGGGTTTTCCTTCGTGCTCGGCATAAAAACCGCCCGCTTTTTCTGCATCCATTTGCAGCATTCTCTGGGCAACAATTTTCAGTCCAGACTTCTCAAATCGAGAGATTATTTTACCGATCACATTTTTTGCGACCGCATCTGGTTTAATAATGCTAAGCGTGCGTTCAACCGCCATTAAACTTCTCCAAATAAACAACAACTTAAGTCGTCTCGTAAGCGAGACGGGAAGGGTAAAAATAATGCCGCGGATTGTACTTGCGGCAGCCCTCAGTCACAAGAAAAGCGCAGCTTTTGTGGTATTGAGAAATCGAGATGTTTTGGTTTTGAAATTACTCGAGTTGGCTCCCGACCACCCTTGAGGGTTAACATGGCTCAAACACCGGGATAGTTCTGCTTTTTTTGGGAGCGGGGGAGGAGAGAAATATGGTGACTTACAAAAAATTCAAAAGAAGTTATTGGCTTCCTATTTGTGCCCTGATCCTATCTTGCGCGCCGATGGATCAGCGTCGAAATGAGGTTATTTCGCAGCTTATTACCGAATCAGACTATCCTTCAGAAATTATACTTGCAGGCTACGGTCCGAGCACTTCCAGTTTTAGCCAGGGGCTCACCATCATCGGCGAACGAATGCAAAATGCTTTTGGGGACGACCTTACTGTTCGCTACGTATACAACCTATTAGACCTGGGCTATCCAGCGGCTAACGCACAAATAGGCTTGATCGACAAAGATGCGCTCACACTAGGTTACGTCACCATGCATGTCGGCGTTCCTGCACTCGAGGTGGCTGCTCTTCCCTTTCTTTTCTCAGATTCCGACGCTGCCAGAGCTGCAATGGACGGCGCCCTAGGGAGAGCCGCCATTGACTCGATCGAAGCGAATTCAAACCTAAAAGTGTTGGGTTTCTACGAAAACGGCTTTCGCCATGTCTCTAACGCAATCAGGCCCGTTGATAGCCCAGAGGATATGACTGGGTTAAAAATTCGAACCTTAGCTATCGAAACACGACCGCTCGAGCTGATGGGCGCGGCCCCACTAGTCACCTCCCTCCCCGATGTTATACCTGGCCTCGCCTCTGGTGAGCTGGATGGACAGGAGAATCCCTTCGAAAACGTCGTGACCTACGGCATGTACAACTACCAGAAGTACTACACCAAGACTTACCACTCTTATCTATCCCGGCCTATTTTTGTAAACCGAGAAACTTTCAATTCCTGGCCAGAGGATTTCCGCAATGAATTCCAGGCGGCGGTGAACGAGGCTATAGAACTGCAAAGAGGACTGCACGATCAGGCAGAAATAGACGCCGAAGAAGTCATTCGTGAATCCGGTGGAGAAATCCTCGACTTAACACCAGAACAGCGCCAGCTATTCGTGGAATCTGTCCAACCCATGTATCAGGAAGCACAAGCTAAATACGATCAGGACCTGTTAGAACTGGTTGGCCTCTGATTTTCAGCCTCCAAATCTATGGGTAGATTCTCCATTCGGACGTCTAAATAAATGGGGAATCAATTCCCACCATCGGTGTAACTGTAAATTGCTGTTGCGATAGATGGACTCAGGAAGTAAAGAGAATTACTCTCGACTCATCAAAACTAAATTCAATATCTAAGGGGAATATTAATGGAAGAGAAAAAGGCTGAAAGCCGTCGTCGCTTTCTAACTGGCAGTGCCGCCGCAGCTGGTGCCGCCGCATTGGGGGCAGGTATTACTCCTGCTTCCGCTCAAGACGCAGGTTACGTTATGGATCTGCCACCCGTAATTTCTATGGAAATCAACGGGACCAGTGATCGTTTTCCAGTTAATCGCGTCTACTGCCTGGGCCGAAACTATGCCGCTCATGCTTTAGAGTCCGGAGATGACCCCACGGTTAACCCACCCTTTTTCTTTATTAAACCGCGCGACGCTGTCGTGGATTACCGTGAAGGCCACCCCTACCCGCTTAAAACACAGGCTCTTAGGTATGAAGCCGAGATGGTGGTTGCACTTAAGAGCGGCGGCGAAAACATTGATCCTGCCGATGCACTGGATCACATCTACGCTTACGGTGTTAGCCTGGATATGACCAGAGAGGATCTCCAGCACGAAGCTCAAAGGCTGTCACGCCCATGGTCAATCAGCAAAGCTTTTGACAAGTCCGCTCCTGTTGGCCCCCTGACTCGGGTTGAGGATGTTGGTCATACGGGTGATGAAGGCAGAATCTGGCTGAGCGTTAATGGCGAAATCAAGCAAGACTCAGACTTATCCCTTCAGCGCTGGTCGGTGGCGGAAGGTATTGCTATTTTGTCTCAGCACTATGAACTTCGCGCAGGTGACATCATTCTGACTGGCACCCCAGAAGGTATTGGCCTAGTTCAGCGCGGTGACGTGATTCGAGCTGGCGTCGAAAACCTTGGTGAAATTCGAGTCGAAATCACCTAGGTTAGATCTGCCAAATAAAAAACCCGGCATGTTTTGCACTGTCGGGTTTTTTTGTGGCTCGAATTTTCCAATCCTGCCTTAGTATTAGTGAGGCGTGCCTTGGTCAAAGAGTGGCACCTCTTTGTATTTGAAAAAGGGAATCAGTGCCATGCCAGCGACAAACCCACCGATATGAGATAAAACCGCGACATTGCCAGATGAGTCAGTGGACAACATAAAAAACTGGAGCCCCACCCAAACTAGCAGAACGATTCTGGCGGATAACCTGATGGGAATCCCCTTCAAAACTAGCACCAGCACCTTAACCTTCGGATGTAAAAGCAGATAGGCACCCATAACCCCGGAAATTGCGCCAGAAGCGCCAATCAAAGGAACACTAGAATCAAGATTGAAAAGCACATGACTGAGACTGGCTACCAGCCCACACAGTAGATAGAAAAACAGGAAAGAAAGATGCCCCATCGCATCTTCGACATTGTCACCAAATACCCAGAGAAAGAGCATGTTTCCCAAAAAATGGCCCCAACCAGCATGCGCAAAGGTATTAGTTAATAGAGTAAAAAGGTGAGGAAACCGGCAACTTTCTGGCCAACACTCTTCCCCTGAAACGATTTCTGAAGGCACCGCACCCAGCTGCGCCACAACCAGACTGACGCCATTCTGCATAAAAACCTCGATCATAAAGACCGCTGTGTTGGCGAGAATGAGCAACAGGGTGACCAACTGGAAGGGGATAATTACCAGTGGGTTTTCGTCCTTGAGAGGTAAAAGCAAGTTAGTCGTGTTCGGAGATAATTAAGCGTCCATCCTCGGCTTTACTAAGGTCCACCTCGAGACGATTTCTTGACCAACCATGAACCGAATCGTGTGCTACCACATAGAGTATGGCGTCTTCTGGAATAACAAGGCCATTAGTTCCGCGCACAAAGGGTTGCTCATTCTCATGGGGATGAAGTAAAACCCGCTCGCCCAGGATCCTTCCCTGCTCGTCCAGGACGCGCCAAATATCGGCGTAATGGTCCCAGCCGCTGTCTTCATGCAACAGACCAACATCCACTGACCAAGTACCATCACTCGCCTGCCGAAAATCTGCACTAACGATTTGAACCTCGTCAGCAAAAACTCTTGGGAAAGCCAATAGGGTTAGGACACAAATCCAGGCTTTTGGATTATTCTTCGGATTCAACAGCATCTGACCTGTCCTTAGATTCCTTTTCGGCAATACGCTGTTGAATCTCCTCCAGCTCTGCCTGGCGTTTCTGTTGCTGCTTTCTCAACCAGACAAAGGCAAAAACAAGGGGAACCCCGATCACAAAAACCAATGCCAATACCCGCATTCTCGACTCCTTAGCTACGTTCGCCCAGTCTATTTCTTTTGATTCAGAAGTGCAGCCCCACCCTTACCCATTTTTCGCAACACATTATTGAGGGCCAACAAATTTGTGTTGAGCGGCTCCACTCTTTCAGGATCAACAAATCCCACTGTTCCACTCTGAACTTCAGGAGCTCCGGGGAAAAACACAACGACAGTGCCATCTTCCGCTCTCTCCATCTCAAAGGCGATCTGCTTTAAATCGTCCATTGTTACCAGTACCGGTTTAAAGTCATCATCATTACCCTCCCCAGAGAGGTTTTTCAGGACCACCTTGGTCCAAATATAACTAGGCACCATAGCGCCAATAACCGCGTCACTCCTACGGTAAAAAAGCTGTGCAAACTTGGCGCGAGCCAGTAGCCCAGTGATGAGGCAGACAAAAACTAGAAGAATAAGTGCGAGAAGACTCACAAGGCCAATACCGGCTACAGAATCAACAGGAATATAGGGCGCAATGGGCTCGACCAAGGCAATCATGAGCTGGAAGCCCCGGGTCAGAACCCAGGTCAGGAAAGCTAATGGAATGAGGAATAAAGCCCCGCCAACTAGAGTGGTTATAAGGAATTTTTTCATTTAGCTACAAGCCCGACTCAATTTTCGAATGCGACAGAAAACACATTAGACCAGCACTCAAAACTCAGATGACTATCTTCAAATCAGCAAGTTAGTGCACTATCTCCTTTCTCGCTGTACCAATAGCAAGATTGCTAAAGCTTACCTTGTTTTGCCTCGAATGCTGCCATTTGATCCGCTGTTGCCTCAGCCTGGTGCTTTTCCTTCCATTCGGAATATGGCATTCCATAGACGATCTCGCGGGCTTGGTCATAATCAAATTCTTCGCCACGCGCCGCCGCTTCGGCCATGTACCATTTGCTTAAGCAGTTACGGCAGAAGTCCGCCAGAATCATCAGATCAATATTCTGCACCTCTTTGTGATCATCGAGATGCTTCAAAAAACGGCGGAAAGTTGCCGCCTCGATTTCCTGCTGGATTTCTTTATTCATGGATTTCAATTTTTCTGAATTAACTGGGCAGTTTATTACGCCTTTCGTTTCGAAAGCCACCTATCCAAACCATCGGCAAAAGCTTTGCGATCCGCCTGATTCAAGCTTGGCGGCCCTCCTGTTTGCAAACCACTGCCGCGCATGGTTTCAAGGAAATCTCTCATATTCAGTCGAGGTTTAATATTCTCTTTGGTAAACCTCTCTCCGCGAGGACT
>JABJGI010000016.1 GCA_018662305.1 Porticoccaceae bacterium
TCGGCCAATGCTTGATTCGGCGCTTCGGCGACATTCTCGTCTCCGGCCTCTTGAGCGCAGCCCGAAAGCACAAAGAGCAATAGCAGCGCAGATACTTGATATAGGGAGTTTTTCATTGGACTCTCCTTTCTCAAAAAATGAGAATTTGGTCAGATATTGTTCCAGGCCCCCAAAGCAAGAAACAATTCATATGCCTTAAGTAACATGCGGAAATTCTAGATTCAACGAATATAAGCTAACTTTGCGCTGTGGATCGGAGTCGCTCTGCGGTTTCAGAAGCCTCTTCCCAGATCGACTAGTTTTCTCATTGCCCAAAATTCAAAAATCCCACAAAGACCTTCGCCTATTCTGTGCCCGAAATTGAACCCGATCTGAATAAATCGTTGATCTGAATCAAACACCAAAATCGCGGAAAGATTTAGTCTGGTTGTATTCAAATTAGAACTGTATTTGGAGACAAAAGATGATTGCAGAAGATCGAACAGCGTTAAGAAATGTCGGCTTAGTTGTTCTGGCGGGCGTAGGCATTATGTTTGCCTTGATGGTCGCCTCCGCCCTTGTTGGCCAAGCGGTAGCCTAAACGGGGGCTCTACTGCGGGACATATCTTTCCACAATACATTCGTAAGACTTCACCTCTTCGCCCGGCCGCACCTCATAATAGGTACGCCAGGTAACCGGCTCAGTTAATGTAGAGGGGTCGGTAATAGTCAGTTCGTAGTCCAATCGTGCTTCATCTTCGCTCAATGTAAATCGCTCAAAGGTCGTGACGTTTTCGCTTTGCGAAACGCCAACACGATTGAAGTATGGGTAATTAATATTTGTGGTGTCGATCAAAAGACTGCCTTCTTCCCATCTACCGACCGAGTGACCTAGATGACTCTTCGAAGCTGGCGTAGTGGCTGACATATGTATTAGGCGCTTGTTATCAAACTCCTCGAGGTGAATAAAAATATTCTCTCCCTGCTGAATAAACTGCATGGGATAGGGATTACCCATAGTGGGAGGCATGCCCGGAGCAATACAGTTTAACAAAGGGTCTTCAGTGAGCGGGTTCCATGATGCCTGCGCAGCTCTGGCTTCGTCCCTAAGGGGTAATTCACGATCCAGAGGTACTCGACGACCACCTGCAATACTCCAGACCTGAAATAGCCCTGAGCCAGAATTGGTGGCATTTGGATCTGGGCTAGGCTGAACCTGATTTAAACCCGCGACATCTTCCGTCCAGACTCTGCTGTTCCCTGCAAAACGAACCTCCGACCCGTCTTCCAGCAACATATTCATTAATCTCGCGTGATTCTGCCGCTTTGTTGAAACGTTTAGGGCAACTCTGACCAGATCACCTGATTCAACCATATCTCTGGTCAAACCCCTGCGAGACAACGCATTCCAGGCTGATGTCTCCATTTCCCAGTGCTGTTCTTCACCAGACTGATCAACAACTTTTAGTGTGAAATTTACATGGGGGTTGCGCCAGTACGCAGCAACGATTTCTCCACTCATCTCCAGCATCTGGCTACTATCGAATTCTGCCTGCGAGTGATGTGCAAGCGCAGGAAAAGCGAGGACTAGCAAGGTCAGGCAGATAGCAAGGTCTTTATTCATCCTGTTCCCCCGAACCTGTGAATTTCTCTGTCCTCTATTTGGGAGTGCAATCAAATTCGTCGAACGTTTCTCCCAAATCCATCCACACGCCCCGACGTACGTAGGGCTCCGTTAGCATCTCTGGATCAGTGGTAATTACCTCGTAGTCCAGTCGCCCTTCCTCTTCACTGAGCAGGTATTTTTCTACAACCTTTATCTCTCTGCTCTGACCGATACCACTCAAATCCATACGATTGTAGTCGATACGGCTGGTCTCGATGACCAGGGTATTTTCATCATGCCAGCGGCCAAGTGAAAAACCGAACTTTGAGTAGGACTGAGAATTTGGATCAATATTGGAGTTCATATGAATAGTGCGCGGTGCATAAAACTCTTCACCGATAAGAATAATATTCTCTCCATCCTGAATAAATTGATGCGGATGAGGAGCGTCATTGATGCGCGGCATACCGGGAACTTCGCAAGCATCGTCAAATGCATAGGGATCCCAAGTTTCGCGGGCAGATAGGGCCAGATCGGTAGCAATCTGCGGAATTCGGTTTGTTGCCGGACCCTCAATTCTTGGGGTCTCGCCCACAACCGGGCTCCACACACGGAAAATACCTTCACCAGATGAAGCTAAACTGGAATCACCCTGCAGAAATGCCTCATTGGTCCATTGACGTCTGCCGCCAAGCGCTTCGTCATTCCATCGAGCTCTGCCTCCCGCAACCACCAATATTTCCTGACCGTCGCCACCCATGACGTTGGTCAGCCAGAACTTATCCTCATAGACATTGGATTTATTTCCTGCCACCCGGATGGTTTCACCGACTGTAAACAAATCTTCCGTCACACCGGCTCTGCCAATCATGTAAATAGTCCCGGCCTCCATTTCCCAGACTTTTTTGTCCCCATTAACCTCTTCCGTTTCCAAAAAGAAGTAGACGTGCGGGTTGCGCCAGTGCAAATCGACCAGTTTGCCCTCCATCTCGGTGAACTCATCCGAAAAATGAGTAGTTGAGTGGTGTCCCAAAGCGGACAGTGGGATGAATGTAGTCCAAGCCAAGGCGACTACAAAGGTTGAAAATCTGCGAGCTATAGACATGTTGGTTCCGAAAGTTCTTAGGTGAGTTGAGGGCATCACCAGCTAGTGCGCGGCGGTCTTTGGTACGCAATCGTATTCTTCGTTGATGGATTCGCCGATATCAACCCAGACGTCGCGCTTGATATAAGGCTCATTGAGCATCACTGGGTCGCGAATAATTACTTCGTAATCCATACGATTCTCTTCGTCATCCAGAACGTAGCGCTCGGTTATATGTACCTGCTCACTCTGTCCGTAACCACCCAAATTCAGATAAGGAAAATTGATTCGGGATGTCTCAACAATTAGGGTGTTTTCATCCTCCCATCGGCCTACCGAATATCCCAGTGGACTCAAGGGCTGAGTCTCTGGATCAACATCAGAGTTCATATGGATGGTTCGAGTGATATAAAACTCCTCGCTTACCAGAAGAATATTCTCACCCTCTTGAACAAAACTATGAGGATGAGGGCCATGGTTTACTCTAGGCAGACCCGGAAGTTCACAGGCGTCGTCAAAGGCATAAGGATCCCAACCATCAATGGCAGCTTTGGATGCATCTGTAGCAATATTTGCCAGCTGATTGGTCGGCGCTCCGGTTAGCCTGGGAGTAACACTGCCGCGCACAGGAGGGCTCCAGACGCGGAAAAAACCATTTCCCTGTGCAGCTACTTCATCCCGAATAAATGCCTCATTGTTCCAACTACTTCGGCCGCCAATAAGTTCGTCGTTCCAGCGCGGCGCACCGTTCAGAACCACCAAAACCTCATTGCCATTTTCGGTAAGAATGTTCTCCACCCAGAATTTGTCGTCGTAAACACCCGATCTATTGCCGGCGACACGGACTGTCTCACCTAGGGTAAAAAGATCGCGAGTTACGCCAGCTCGACCGAGAACGTAAATAGTGCCAGCTTCCATTTCCCATGTTTTCTTTTCGCCATTGGCTTCTTCGGTTTCCAGAAAAAAGAATACGTGTGGATTACGCCAGCTGATATCTACCAAGACACCTTCCATTTCCGTAACAGCCTCTTCGAAATGAGTCATGGAATGGTGTGCCTGTGCCGAGACACTGATTGCTAGCAGCAATCCAGTCAAAATAAATCTAATCATGGTGAAATATCCTCTAAAGTTCAGGCGCGGCATAAACAACCTCACCCTCGACAACGGTCATTACTGAATACAGATCTTCGATTTCTTCTTCGGGCACTGTCATGTAGTCTCGATCCAACACGACAAAATCTGCTTGCTTACCTGGTTCCAAACTTCCCAGATGATCTTCTCGGAATAGTATGTAGGCGTTGGTCGCAGTGTGCGCACGCAATGCATCTTCGCGGGATACGGTGAAGGGCTGAGTAATATTTCCGGCAATATTGCGACCACTAACCACCCATCCAATGGTATGCATAGGGTTTGGACTACCTACAGTGGTTGCATCAGACCCAAGGCCCCAAGTTCCGCCCAGATCGTTAATCACCTGAGCAGGCGGCTGGCTGGCTGGATTTTCGGAACCAGATATCGTTGATTGCCGTCGCGAACTATGGACCGCAAACACCATTCCCAGTGCCTTGGCACGTTCTATTGAAGCCGGCTGAATACCGTTGGTATGGGCGATGGTAAAACGCATATCTAGCATTGCCGGATGGCTTTCTGCGACCTCTTCCAATAAATCCAGCATGGCAGAAATTTTTATTTCCCGGCTGGAATGCTCATTGGTCTGCCAGCCGTTCTCCACGGCAGTAATGGAGATATTTTTGAAGTGCTCTCGGTCTTCATCTGAAACCACAAAGGGGTTGGCTCGCATCGGACGATATACGGTTTCGCCGTAACCAAATTGAGCAAATCGCAATCCTTCGAGATCTGGAGAATTGGATCTCATCTCCGCCATAATTTCCTCAGCAGAGTTGCTGTCGCTGTTTTGCTCGTTTAACGAGTAGAACACGCGCATTTTTAGCTCGCGTGCGTCGGCAATTCGGCCCACCGATTCATAAAATGCCGGTGTAACGGTATTTCCGCCAACGTCATAGACCGTTGTTAGGCCCGAGCTAAGCAACCCGTCTATGGTGAGCTTGACGCTGTTGTCCCAGGCCAACTCTGAGGGCTCGGGAATATGCCTGTCAACCAGTCCATAGGTGGCTCCGCCCCGCAACTCTCCCGTTAGCTCGCCTTGCTCATCTCGAATCAAACCAGGCGAGACTGTTTCATTCGAAACCCCCGCAGCTTCCAAGGCAGCGCTATTTACAAATGCGCGGCTGTAACCTTCCTGCATATAAAGGGGTCTATCGGGCAGTACTTGGTCTAGTTCCTCTCGATTAAAAATCTCAGAATCATCTTGAAACTGATCAAAAACGAAACCGCCCATCACCATCAACCATTCCCCTTCGGGAAGATTCGATGCGCGTTCCTGGATCAGGGCAAAGGCCTCTGTTCTCGATTTCACGCCATCCAAGCGCACGGACCGATACCAATGCTTGGTCGCTCGAACATAGTGCATGTGATTGTCAATTAAGCCTGGGATAACCGTTTGATTTTGCAAATCGGTTACCTCTGTTTCGGCTCCTTGGAAAGCCTGAATCTCTTCATTGGTTCCAGTTGCCAAAACAAGGCCGTCCTCAATCGCCATCGCTTCGACCTGGCTGAACTCCGGATCTACGGTAAGTATCTTTCCGTTAATTAGTATCCAGTCTGCGGTACTTTGAACGGCAGAATGAGCGGCTGAATCGCCCTGCTCCTGCGCTGGCTCGGATTCCGAGCAAGCTACCAAGCCGAGTAGAAAAAGAGCTGACAACAAGCCCCCGAATAATTTGTTATGCATATCTGGTCCCCTAATGAGTCTGCGAACAGACTTTACAGTTCGGCGATACTACCCAGAGCAGAATCAAATTGACACTAAAACAACTACAATCTAACTTTCTTAAAGTCTTGTTTTTCTTAGGCAAACTTTCAATTTTTGTTACCAATGACTGATTTCTCGAGCTAGGCTAAGTTTGGTAAAGCTGTCAGTCGTTTCCGTTGAGAATAATATCCCTATGCTAAGATTTGCCCACTCTCGGGGGGGGAGTTTTGTTATGAATCGTTCGCTTTTTCGCTGTTTTATTCGCCTTATATTTCTTATATTTTTTTGCTTACCACTAGTGGCGAATGCCGAAGGCTACCTGCGCACGGCCGAGCCTCTGGACGAACCTCGCGGCTACTGTCTGGATGTAGCGGGCTTTGGTGTCAATGCTCGCCCCGAGGAACCGCTGCGCGTCCATACCTGCAAATATGGTGAAGACAATGTCGACCAGATATTTAAGTGGGTCGACTATGACTCCGGCCATTTCATTATGCCCGCTTACAATCGCTGCCTTGCGGTTGATTCTATGCAAGCAGGTGCACAAATTCTCACGGCCAATTGCGAACAAAGCACTCTGCAGGCATGGGATATGGTTCCAAATGGGCAATTCAGCCTAAGAGCCCGGCCAGAACTTTGTCTCACCATTGGTCCAGAACGTTTCGATGCCGGTGCCGAAATTTTGGTTTTTCCTGGCTATGGTTACCGAACCTCCACTCTCGAATTTTGCCGAGACCCCGGTGACCGGCTGCAAAAATTCCGCTGGGGGCTTGAAGCCGAACACGAGCGAGAACTCGCTAACGGACTAAGGAGCACTATGCCTGAGTCGATTAATCAAACTCTTGCCGAATGGGCCAGAAATGATGAGGGAAGTGTTGCTCAGACGAATGAGCTCTATGCCAGCGAACCCAAAACCTATCGCCCCAGCGAGGTGGCAACGACGCTGGACATATCCTATGGAACACACAACCGTCATAAACTCGACGTTCATGTGGATACTCAAAGGCGAGGTACAGATTTGCAGCCCGTCATCATGTATTTCCATGGCGGTGGCTACACTCGCGGGGCCAAGGAAAACTCGCACAACGTCGGTGAATATTTCGCCAGTATTGGACTGGTAGGCGTCAGTGCTACCTACCGTCTAGCTCCAGAAATTAACTGGCCGGACGGCGCCAACGATATTGGCGCAGCGATTCAATGGGTATACGACAATATTGAACAGTATGGTGGCGATCCAAACCGAATTTTTGTGATCGGAAAATCAGCGGGAGGCGGTCATGTTGCAAACTATGCATTTCGTCCCGAGGTGCTGAATACCCAATATCCTCTAGCGGCTGGGATTATTCTAGTCAGTGCGAGTTATGGCGCCGATACCCCAGCTTATTTTGGCAGCAGCTTTGGCAATGACCCTGAAGAACAGCAGCTCTCTGGAAATATTAGCCGCATCTCAATTCCGGTGCTATTGATCACTTCAGAATACGATTGGGAAGAGCTACATACTTCGGCGTTGCAGATCGCATATGAATTGGGCGTTGAACAGGGAAGCATGCCCAGAATCAGACAGTTGCAGGGCCATAACCATTACTCCAGCAATAACTCCATCGGCACATCAGATCGCATGCTGAGTGACGAAATTCTGGATTTTGTTTTGAATACTGCACCCTAGTAGATTTTCTCAGCACGGAAGGATTGATGCTCAAAAATTCAGAGACTTCATACGGTAGCGTCGCTAAGTGGCTGCATTGGTTGACCGCACTGGCTTTTCTGCTCGCCTACATTCTATATTGGTATGCGCACATATTCTTTGAAGTCAGATCCGAGCCCTGGCGGCTTTCACAGACGCTGCATAAGGCCGTTGGCTTTAGCGTCTTGCTTTTCCTTTTCCTTCGGCTGTATTGGCGTCATACCAACCCTAAACCTAAACTTCCGGACAGCATGCCTTGGTGGCAGGTAAAGGCCTCTAAGGCCACTCATTTTTTGCTCTACTTTTTTATGTTTGCTATGCCGGTATCCGGATATCTGGGAAACGGTGGCGGCGTCAATTACGGTATCTTCCGCATCGATGGTTTTAGACGGACTGAGCCCGGCATCTGGATTATGGATAAGTTAAATCTGACATGGGAGCAATGGGAAGCACCCTTTGACTTCTTTCACTATCATCTGGTTGGACCCTACATATTATGGGTGCTGATTGCCGTGCATGCCGGTGCAGCCCTTTACCACCACTTTGTGCACAAGGACGACGTGCTGACAAATATGCTACCTAACAGGAGAAGCAAATGAGATTTGGAAAACAACTATCTGGCATTCTAGTCTTGGGACTTTTGCAATTCGGCTCTGCAACTGCTTCTGCAGACACCATCGCAGTTATTGGCACTGGGTCCGTCGGCGCCGCTTTGGGGCCAAGATTTGCCAGCCTTGGACATGACATTATTTATGGCTCGCGTTCACCCATGCGAGATGACGTGCAAGCTTTGGTAGAAGCAACGGATGGCAACTCATCTGCAGCGCAACCTCTGGATGCTGCACAGCAAGCCGATATCATTCTCCTGGCGGTGCCCTGGGCAGTAGCAGAAGACGCCCTGATAAGTCTGGGCGACTTGAGTGGAAAAATTATTATTGACCCTATTAATCCGCGAGTGATTGACGAAGACGGAAGAGCCGATTATCCCTCTTATATTTCAATGGCAGAGAGACTGCAAAGCCTTGCGCCCAGAGCTCATGTTGTAAAAGCCTTTAGTAGCATTAGTGCAGACACCATGATTGATCCGACTTTGGTAGA
>JABJGI010000015.1 GCA_018662305.1 Porticoccaceae bacterium
CTGGTGTTGTATTCGGTACTGACGCTTTCGCTAATAGCTGTATCTGAACTATCGATTGTGAGATTCCAGCTATCGTAATCGCTAATATTCCCCTGAAGTGCGCCGGCAAAGTAGGGGATCCCATTTCCGACAGGATTTGTATCTCCATCGATCAGGTCTGTTCCAAGGTGCCACTTTCCGATATAGGCGCTTGCGTAGTTTGAGGTTGCCGTGTTTTCGCCTAGGTATTCATAGATGATTTCATCGTTTTCGTCGAGGTTTCCTGGAACTGTCGGTACGCCGTTATTAATCCCATGCTTTCCGGTTAACAGACCGGCTCTTGTGCTGGAACAAGCGGGCGTTGCCCAGGCGTTTTGGAATACAACTCCATCAGCAGCCAGAGCGCTCAAAACAGGAGTGTTGGGAGGATCCATCGAATAGTCGTACTCTGCAGAGGAATCTACGCCTTGATCGTCGGAAAGAATAACTAAGATATTAGGCTGGCCAGTTTCAGCGACTGGGTTGTCATCCTCAATCGGTATGCCTGCGCTGGCAACGACATTAGCTAGGGCTGTATCGCTAATATTCTCTGCTACGGTTGATGTGGACAGATCGGAGACCGCTTCGCTTAGGTCTGTTAGTGTAGCTACAGACAGACTGCTATCTTCAAGATCCCCAGCTAGTTCGTCCAAAACATCAGATAAGCCGCCACTGGCATCATTCGCATTCAATTGAGAAATAAGAGCCAGAACAGTTCCATATCGGCCCGATGCAGTATTAACCGCCGCGATATTGTTTAAGTCCAGAGGAACTAATTCGGTGATATCAGCATCCAGACCCAAGGCCGAAGCCACGCCTGAGTTGTGTGTGGTCAATGCCATGCCTAAATCACCGCCCGTTTCAGCCAACTGAGCGGCAATTTCAGTGAGAGGGGAAACAACAAAGGAGCCGTTACCATCCAAATTCACCACTGCACGCATTAGTGGAGCGGTTAAAGTCGCTCCGGTAGCCTCATCTGTATAGGACCCGCCAATACACTCGATGACTGCGGACCCTTGATATTCAATATCGCTGCCAAAACTGACCACACCATTTGTGGTGTTGCCAGAGGTCACTAAATCGCTTTTTGCACCGGCAGCAGTTAGTTCAAAAAACTCACAGGTTGCACCAGTGACAAGGCCTTTGATAAAGGTTGAACTCACACTATAGGTGGGTGTGGTTGGCGTGGTGGGTGTATCACCTCCGCCACTCGTACCGCTACCTCCGCCTCCGCCGCAGCCAATTAAGGCCAGCAAAGAAAATACCGAAAATATATTTTTTGAGATATAAGTACCTGATCTTTTCAGGTTTTTTGATTGCATTGCAGAAATTCCCCAACTAGAAAAATGCGCCGTTAGTCTATCTTGGAATTGTGGATACACTTTGCAGAAATCCGTTCTTGGCGTTCAGTAATTCTTGATCTGAAGGTAAGTTTTTCTGAAAAAGGAGCTAAAAAAAACCCGCCAGAAGGCGGGTTAGGTATCAGGTCTCTCGATTCGGAGGGGGGAGGATTGAATCGAGATCCTTAAACTGGATTATGTTGTTAGGCTACTTTAGGAGCTGCTTTTGCCGCGACTTTTTTAGCTGGAGCTTTCTTGGCTGGAGCTTTCTTAGCCGGTGCTTTTTTTGCGGCGGGCTTTGCAGAAGCCTTAGCTGTTTTCTTGGCAGTAGCGGGCTTCACGACGGGTGCAGTTTTTGGCGCCGCTTTTTTGGCAGAAGTTTTTTTGGCTGGAGCTATTTTTGCTACAGGTTGGATTGGCGAAACAGTGGCCGCAGTTTTTGCGGCATCTTTAACCACTTCGTCAGCCGTCTTAACGCCTTTTTCGAACCAGGTTTTTAGCTCTTCACCCGCTTCTTGCGCGAGCTTGGCATTGGCCTGGGCTACCTCGGTCAATTTTGTTGCGTACTCTTCAAAAAACGCGGTCTGTGAGGCGACAAAATCTTTTGGATCGGCAGTGCTGACTGAAGAAACCTGTTTTTCGCTGCTTTCAACAAACATATTTGCCACACTGATCTGATTTTCTAGCATCTTGCTCATCAGTCTGCTGTTAATTTCTACAAGCTCCTTAGTTGCTTCTATAGCTGATTTACCAAATTCGTTAAAGGAATCTGCGTATTGGTTGGTCATTAGTCTATCTCCGTGTACTCAAACGATTGATCGAATGGGTCAAAATTGGTTATTGTGCAGCGCACTAAAGTGAATGCTATTCCCACAAAAACGCCAAGTCAAAAATTTTTTGTGTGCTGCACAAAAAAGTAAGGTGACAACCTCTAATTAGTCAGAAATGACTGAAGTTCGGCGGGAAATTGGAAAGCGGGAGAGGAGAGCTAGATGGGAGGAGTAAGCGGGTTGGATTAAGGATTAGATTAGGGGTTGGATTAGGGCTTGAGTCTGGAAAATTTCTTGGTTTAGGCCCTATAGCCCAAATACCAGCTGGCGAATTGTTCGATACCTTCTGATAGAGGTGTAGAAGGTTGATAGCCCACGCTGAGGTTTAGATCATCGATATCTGCCCAGGTGGCTTCCACATCTCCTGGCTGCATTGGCAGATATTCACGTACTGCGGTTTTTCCCAAAGCTTGCTCGAGAGTTTGAATAAAGACTTCGATTTCAACCGGTTGATTATTCCCAATGTTGTATATGCGATAGGGAGCACTACTTTCGGCGGGTGTTTCAGGAGCATGTCCTGGCCGTGCTGTGGGGATTACATCGAGAGAGCGAACCACCCCTTCGACTATGTCATCAACATAGGTAAAGTCTCGTTTTAATTTTCCCTGATTAAAGATTGGCAGAGGTTCACCGCGAAGAATTTTCTCTGAAAAAGTCCAATAAGCCATATCAGGTCGACCCCAAGGGCCATAGACGGTGAAAAACCTCAATCCCGTAGTTGGAATGCTAAAAAGGTGCGAATAGGAATGCGCCATGAGCTCGTTGGACTTTTTGCTCGCCGCATAGAGTGAAACCGGATGGTCGACGTTGTCTGCAGTCGAAAAAGGCATTTTGGAATTCAGCCCATAGACTGAAGAGGATGACGCATAGACCAGATGCTCAAAGCCTTCTACGTTCCGGCAGCCTTCAAGAATGTTGAGAGTGCCGACCACATTTGATTGAGCATAGGAGTGTGGATTCTTAAGAGAGTAGCGAACTCCGGCTTGGGCGGCGAGATGGATAATACGTTTGAACTGGTTTTCTTGAAATAGGGATTCTACGGCCGGGGTATCGGCAATTTCGATTTGCTTGAAGCTAAAATTCTTCTGCGGCAGTAATCGCTCAAGACGAGCCTGCTTAAGGTCAGGATCGTAGTAGTCGTTGAGATTATCAATTCCGACAACGGAATGGCCCTGGCTCAGTAATTTCTGAGCTGTAAAGGAACCAATAAATCCAGCTGCGCCGGTGACCAGTATCTGCATTAGATCACCTGGTTCAGCCTGACCGAGTCGCCACGACCCATGGCGTAATAGGAAAACCCCATTTTCTTCAGATCTTTGGGATCGTACATGTTACGACCATCTACGATTACCGGCTGGCTAAGCATTTCCCTAATTTGGTCGAAACGAGGGGCACGAAACTGCTTCCACTCTGTGCATATGGCGAGCGCATCCGCTCCGTCGAGTGTGGCTTCTTTGTTGCCCATCAAAACTAGATCATCTCTTTCGCCATATATTCGCCGCGTTTCCTCCATGGCTTCGGGGTCAAAGGCTTGGACCTTTGCCCCAGCTTGCCAAAGGTTTTCCATTAGGACACGGCTCGAGGCCTCACGCATATCATCGGTGTTGGGTTTGAAGGATAAGCCCCATAGCGCGATGGTTTTTCCTGATAGATTTCCATCGAAGTGCTTAGATAACAGATTAAACATGATCTCTTTTTGGCGATAGTTGACGGATTCTACTGATTGCAAAAGTTCCGGCTCGTAACCCACTTGGTTGGCTGAGCGCACCAGTGCCTGAACGTCCTTGGGGAAGCAGGATCCGCCATATCCACAGCCTGGGTATATGAAGGAGTAACCGATTCTGGAATCAGAGCCAATGCCGTGGCGAACGTTTTCGATATCTGCCCCCATTCGTTCCGCCAAATTAGCTAATTCGTTCATAAAACTAATTTTTGTGGCCAGCATGCAGTTCGCGGCATACTTTGTTAGTTCAGCAGAACGTACATCCATGCAGATAATACGATCGTTCGTTCTGTTAAAAGGCGCATAGAGCTCTCGCAGGCGAGCTTCCGCCGCTGTGTCATCTGTGCCGATGATGATGCGGTCGGGTCGCTGGCAATCCGATACCGCGGCACCCTCTTTTAAAAATTCTGGATTTGAGACGACCGAGACTTTGAAGTTTACGCCTCGTGTCGCGAGAACCTCATTGATACGTGCAGATACCTTGTCCGCCGTGCCAACAGGAACTGTAGACTTGGTGACGACAATTGCGTCCCCATCAATATGCTCTGCGATGCTGGCAGCCACGGCCAGTACGTATTTTAAGTCTGCGGACCCATCTTCGTCTGGTGGGGTGCCAACGGCGATAAAAAATAGATCGCTATGCGCTGCGCCATCTGCTGCGTTGGTCGTAAAGAGTAGGCGTTCCTGTGTAATATTTTCCTTAACCAATGCTTCAAGGCCGGGTTCATAAATTGGAATTTGTCCTTCCTTGAGCTTTGCGATCTTATTGGGATCGATGTCTACGCACATCAGGGTGTGGCCTACATCTGCTAGCACAGCTGCCTGAACCAAACCCACATATCCAATACCAAAAACAGTAACTTTCAAAAGACGCCTCGGAAATAATCTTGAGTCTATTTTGGGGCGCGATTATGACAGATTAAAGATTGCAGACATATGAGTATGGCAAGGGCAGTTTGAGTTTTCGCTCACCAGACCTTATTTCAAAGAAGCGCTCTAATCCCATATTTTTTGTGAGGCAAGTCAACTAAACTAGTGGCACAACGTTTATCTACAAAGTGCGACAGCAAGTAGGGAATATCGCCCTAATATCTGCACAATTTCGTCTTAGGGTAGATTTTGAAAATAATGAAGGGCTAGTGTATTGGTTGAGCAGTCATTGGTAGAGCAAGAAGTTCAAGAGGAGGAATCAGTCAGCGGCCCGGAGTTGTTGCCTTTTGAGTTTGCCCGCACGAACCGTATTCTGGTGAGGGATACGGAGATATTTGTCGCCCCCGACACAAATTCCAGCGCGGTGATCGAAGCCCGGCGCTATCTTCATGCGAACCAAATATCCGCAATCAAGGTGGTGACTAAGTCCACCGAAGACTTTGACGAGCTTCTCAGGCTTACCTACGCAAACCGAAAGGACTCCTCAGCGGCTGTTATGGAGGATATTCAAGACTTTGTTGATCTCGAGTCTGCAGCGGAGGAACTGGAGAACAATGCCGACTTGCTGGATGCCGATGACGACGCGCCCATTATTCGCTTGCTAAACGCTATTCTTGCTGAGGCGCTTAAGGAGCAAGCTTCGGATATTCACTTGGAGCCCTATGAGACCGAAGCGCGAGTTCGGTTCAGGTTGGACGGCGTACTAAAAACGGTGCTCACTCCTTCAGTGCAAATCGCACCGCTGCTTATATCCCGAATCAAGGTGATGTCCAGGCTCGACATTGCCGAAAAGCGATTACCACAGGATGGCCGCATGACGGTGCGTCTGGGTGGGCGCCAAATAGATATGCGGATCTCTACCATGCCTTCAAGCTATGGAGAACGGGTTGTACTTCGATTGCTCGACAAACAGGCCGGACAACTCAGGGTGGACGATCTCGGCATGAGCGCCAAGTTAAAGTCCACTTTGGTGGATCTTGTTGAGCGTCCACACGGAATTATTCTAGTTACCGGCCCCACCGGATCGGGTAAAACTACAACACTCTATGCCGCGCTTCAGCAGATGGATCGTCAACAGCGAAATATTATGACCGTTGAAGATCCGGTGGAATATGACTTGGCCGGTATTAGCCAGACGCAGGTCAACCTTCGTGCTGGCATGACCTTCGCCAAGGGATTGAGAGCAATGCTTAGGCAAGATCCCGATGTGATATTGATTGGCGAAATCCGAGATCCGGAAACGGCGGAAATTGCGACTCAGGCGAGTTTAACGGGTCACTTGGTGCTATCCACTCTTCACACCAATACGGCAGCTGGTGCTGTTACCCGAATGCAGGACTTGGGTGTAGACGGTTTTTTATTGGCATCCACTCTGCGCGGAGTGTTGGCGCAACGATTGGTGCGCAGACTCTGCTCCTCATGCAAAGAGGAGGCTCAGGCCGATGCTCTGGTGGCGGAAAAGTTGGGCGTAACAGCTGGAACTATCATCTATTCCCCTAAGGGCTGCGAACAATGTAACCACACTGGATTTGACGGTCGTCTTGGGATTTTTGAGCTTGTAGTTATTAGCGACGATTTGCAGAGACTCATACACGACGGTGCCGGTGAGGTAGAGATCGAACAGGCTATTCGGGCCGATGTTCCCAGTATTCAAGAATCGGGTTTTGAGCTGATCCGACAGGGCCTGACTACCATCGAAGAAGTTCTGCGCGTTACTAGCGCCTAGTCAGGATATCGGCAGCCAAACCTATGCCCGCATTTGACTATCAGGCCATTGACGCCAAGGGTAAGACAAAAAAAGGATCTATTACTGCGGATTCGGAAAAGCATGTGCGTCGCCTGCTAAAAGAGCAAAGCTTGTTTGCCGAAATGGTGACTCCGGTTACTTCAGCTGGTGAAAAGAACGTATCGGCCAAGGCTAAAAACAAAAATGGCGTCAGTCGCAGAACCAGAGGTCTAAGTCGGTTTCAGTTGGCCATGGTTTTACGGCAGATAGGTGTTTTGATTAATTCTGGCTTGCCCCTTGATTCTGCGCTGAAAATGACAGTTGAGCAGGCAGAGTCAGAAAGAGAAAGACGTATTGGAGAAGCCTGGCGCGCTGAAATATCCGAAGGTAGATCCTTCTCCAGTGCCATGGCCCGATCGCCTTACAATATTCCTGAGAGCGTAATTGCTAGTGTAGGGGTGGGCGAAGAAACCGGTCATCTGCACAGCATTCTTCTGCGCTTGGCAGACGATCTTGAAGCTGGTGCGGAAAACCAGAAAATGTTTGCACGAGGGCTTATTTACCCGGCAATCCTAGTGGTTGGGAGCATTTCTGTCGTCGCCTTTATGATGGTTTGGGTGGTTCCTAGAATCACTCAGGTTTTTATCAGTTCAAGAGCAGAGCTCCCCTTAATTACGCAAATCGTCGTGTC
>JABJGI010000042.1 GCA_018662305.1 Porticoccaceae bacterium
ATTTTGATAAATGCTCTCGTCAAAAAGAGCCGTTTCCTGGGTAACTAAGGCGATTGAATCCCTAAGCTCGGATATCAAAATTTTGTCTAAAGGTTGGTCGCCGATAATCAGGGCGCCGGAACTGGGTTCCTCGAAACGACTTAGCAAGTTAAAAAGAGTGCTTTTCCCGGCGCCTGATGGACCAACGATGGCTGTCATTTTGCCTGCTTCAGCTACTAGGCTTAGTCCCTTGAGTACCGGCTGTTTTTCATTGTAGCTAAAGTAAACATCCTGAAATTTGATCTCTCCATCAGGCTCGGCGATGGGCGCTGCGTCTGGGGAGTCGAGAATCTTTGGTTTTTCATCTAGTAGTTCGTAGATTCGATCCAGACTTACCGCTGCAGCCTGCAACTGACCACCCACACCAGCTAGGCGTCTAATAGGATCAAATAGCAATGCCAATGAAGTGAAAAAAGCCATAAAGTCGCCCAGAGTTTTTTCTCCCGACACAATCTCCTGGCCGCCGTAAATCATTACCGTGACTAATCCAAGTCCTGCGATAAGGTCGACAACGGATGGCAGCGCGGCTTTACCCCGTTCCGCCTGGAAGGTCCGATGGCGAAAATCCTCAACTCCTTCCTCAGCAAGATCTGCTTCATGATCTTCCATGCGATTGGCCTTGATGGCTTTGATACCGTGAAATATTTCATCCAGTCGGGTGCTGAGAGTGGCTGCAGCCAGGCGTGATTTTAGAGTAGCTCGTTGTACCAGCTTATGGAGAAAATTTACCGGAAGAGCTAGAAGTGGCAGGCCAATAAAGGCCACCAGTGTCCATTTCCAATCAATGCTGATGGCCACTGCGATCAGTGCTACTAAGGAAACTGCGTCCCTGCCTATAACAATAAGGGCGTTGCTGGCGGTAGTCTGTATGGTTTGCGTATCTCCACGAACTCTTTCAAGTAAATTACCCGGCGAGTTATGGCTAAAGAAGCGGCCATCGAGAGTCATCAAGTGGGAGCTAAGATCTTTTTGCATATCGGCTACCACACGGAGGCCGATGGCTGCGGTAAGTGTTCTTTGGCCAAAGGACGCCAGTGCCCGCAGGGCAAAAATACTAAAGAGAACGAGTGCTATCGGCGTGATGGCGTCGGCGTCTTGGGCGATAAATACTTCGTCAATCATAGGTTCGACATAATAGGCCAACAGGCCCAATGAGCCACCGTCGAGTGCCATCAATATGGCAGCCAAAACCAAAAGAACAACTCTGCCCTTTAGATAGTCACGCCAAACTCTGGAGAGCAACAAAGAAGTGTTGACCTGGTACTCTTTAGCCATGTCTTGCGCTCCCATTTTTACTCCATCTATTCACGACGAAGTATTCGATCAACGATAAAGCTTGATCCACTCTTGGTCCTAAAGTTCCGCGTAAGCTCTTCGGGATCGTACTCCAAGTCGACCCAGTCCATAAATTCAATTCCAGTTCGTCGATGCGATGCGGCGTAGCTATCGAGAAAGTAATCGAGAATGCCAGTTTTTGCACTGCGAAAATGGCCGAATTTCCAGCTAAGTTCTTTTTGCGCTTCTTCAACGGGTCGTTTTAGGTGTATCAGTAAGTAAAGAGCAGACATCAAACCGGCGCGGTCTGCGCCAGACTTGCAGTGGAATAGCGCAGGATAATCAAGGCTGTCAAAGAGTTTCACCGCTTCATGAAGCATTTCTTTTTTTGGGGCAGCACGAGATAAAGCGCGAAAGTACACCAAGTTAATCCCATTTTTTTCACAGGATTCTGCTGAGAGAAGATTGCTACCAAATTCATTGATTCCGCGAAAATTCACAATGGTGCGGATGCCTTGATCGGCGGCCTTTTTAACCATCAAGGGAGGGGGGTGATTTTGGCGAAAAACCTGATCAGAAATCCAGGCGCTGTTGGGGTAAAGGTAGCGTGTGTAACCATGGTCAAAAATGACCATGTCGAAGTAGGCACAAAAACGGTTTTTAGGGGTCGAGATGTCCTGAGACCAGGTCTTCCGCCATTTTTGAATCCAGGGAGACCAAAAGGCCAGTTTTTTCATGGAAGAACTTAAGATAGAGCGAGGCGAGAATTATCGCACAGGAGTTGAGCAATGCCATGCTGTGGCGGCTTTACCAGCAAGTTAATCTGATGAATGGGAAGCAAATTGCTCGCGCAGCAGGTTCTTTTGCACTTTGCCCATAGTGTTTCTCGGTAATTCCTCGACAAGCACAATAGTTTTAGGCTGCTTAAAACGTGCCATTTTCTCGCGCAAAAACTCTTTCAGTTCCTCCTCGGAAACCTCCTTGCCAGACTGGGGAACCACAACGGCAAATACCGCCTCCCCAAAGTCAGAGTGAGGCACGCCGATTACCGCTGACTCTAGTACGCAGGGGTGCTCATCCAGTATTACCTCAATCTCTTTGGGGTAAATGTTGTACCCGCCAGAAATGATCAAGTCCTTACCGCGACCCACGATGGAAACTCTGCCATTCTCATCCATGATCCCAAGGTCACCGGTGATGAAGTAGCCGTCTTCGCGAAATTCTTCTGCGGTTTTTTCAGGCATCTGCCAATAACCTTGGAAAATATTGGGGCCGCGCACTTCAATGCAGCCAATATCACCTTGAGTAACTTCCTTGCCATGCTCGTCCGCAATCCGCACTTCAACTCCAGGTAGAGCAAAGCCTACGGTTCCAGGGATACGTTCTCCATCGTAGGGGTTGGATGTAATCATTCCAGCTTCTGTCATGCCATAGCGTTCCAGAATCTTGTGGCCCGTTTTGTTTGTCCATGCCTTATGAACTTGTTCGGTCATCGGCGCCGAACCCGATATAAAGAGTCTCATTCCCTTGCAATCGTCAGATTGAAAGTCTGGGCTAGCCAGAAGGCGAGAATAGAAAGTTGGCACTCCCATCAGCACGGAAGCTTCGCCGCGCATTCCCCGAAGTATTTCGGAAACATCAAAAGTCGGCAGAAAGATTACTTTGGATGCATTGAGTAGGGCGCAATGAAGAGCGACAAAGAGCCCGTGTATGTGGAATATGGGTAGGGCATGCAGCAAGACGTCTTCTGGCTCAAATTGCCATAATTCATGTAGTGTCAGGGCGTTTGATGCCAAGTTCTCATGGCTCAACATAGCTCCTTTGGAGCGGCCTGTGGTTCCCGAGGTATAGAGAAAGGAAGCGAGGTCGGAATCGGATCGAGGTGCTATTTCAGTTTTTGGATCAGTCTGCAGAGCTTCTCCCCAGAATGCCTCTGTTTCGTTGTTCCCCAATAGTATCGTTTTTGAGACACCTTGAGCCTGAGCAATCTCCGACAAATCAGCCAGATTTTCCAAGCCACAAAAGAACAGGCTAGGTTTTGCATCACCAAGGAAGTACTCGACTTCAGTTGCCGTGTAAGCGGTGTTTAGTGGGACAAATATCCCGCCACTTCGCAGAACAGCCAGGTAGAGCGCCACTGCACCGGGTGTCTTGTCCACCTGAGCCACCACACGGTCTCCCACCTTGAGACCATTCTCCAAAAGTTTGGCAGCCATCCGTGCGGAAAGATCATCAATCTCGCCAAAGCTATAGCTTTTCCCCCCGGGTATTTCGAGGAAGGTTTTATCGAGTTTTGTAGCGTATCGCTCTTGAAATAATTCGAATAAATTTGAGCTCACGATTTCTTCCCCTTGTGTGATGAGATATAAATAATAGAAGCCAGTTGGTGGTTTATCACTCTTAGGGGAATTGCAGCAAATAATCTGCGATCTGTCTAACCTGTGGATTGTCTGAGCCGTACTGTTCGAGCAACTCCAAGATTTGTTTCGCTTCTTCAATCTGCCCCAGTTGTATTTGGTAACTGGCTGCCGCAATACCTATGTAGATTTGATCTGGGTTTGAGTCATAAGTTTGCGCGATCTCTGAGATCGCCAGTTCTGTTTGCCCAGCTTCATACAGAGCAACTGCATAAACGTAACGGTAGTGAGCGTTATCTGTGTTTAGATTCGAAGCCCGCTCTAGGTTTAGCAGGGCTGAGCTTCGTTCCCCGGTTCTGATCTGCGACAAACCAAGTGCATAGTATGGCTCAGCCTGATCAGGGTAGGCGGAAATTGCGCGACGTAAGCTGGTACCAGCGGCATTTTCATCACCGATACTTGAATAAAGAGCTGCCTGATTGATTAGGGCAGGCATCCAGTCGGGGGCAATCCTGAGCGCCTGATCTACCGTTCTCAACGCATTTTCAGTATCGCCCAGACTGCTATAGAGAGCAGAGAGTTGCAGGGCGTTGCCAGGAGAGTCCTGCTGTGATTCCAGAGCTCTTAGCGATTCTGTTAAAGCTTGAGAGAGTCTGTTCTGCTGTTCAGTATTTAGTTGAGTCTGGTCCAATGAGGCTAACTGGCGTGTTGTCGCCAGTCGAACGGATAAAAATTCATCCTCTAACAAGGGAAAAAGTAGGCTTTGAGTCTGTTCTAGCGGGAAGTTGGCCAGTGCAGAAACTGCTCCCTGCCTTTCGATAACTGAATCAGAACGGCTGTATCTGCGAATGGCGTTAAAGGCCGTTTGGGAACCGGTTGCGCCTATTTCCTGCAGTAGCCTAGAGCGCGCGATTGAGTTGGTGTCCGGTTCAGAGAGCACAGAAAACAAACGGCTTAGGCGCGTGTTCTGAGGTTGTTCCGATTCGGCCAAATGCTCTGCGTAATGGCTTCCGACATTTGGCCACCATTGGTTGAAGTATTCCACGGCCCATTGATCAGACTCCTCCATATGACACTGGGTGCAGGCGTTGGGACTATCGAATTCCTCTGATAGATCAGGTCGTGGCACACGAATATTGTGGTCTCGACGACCATCAATAACCATGAAGTTGCTTGCCGGCATATGGCAGTCGACGCAGAGCGCTCCAGCACTCTCGAGGGGATGGAAATGATGCTCTTCAGTGTCGTAAAGGCTGGGCAGGTGGCATTGGGCGCAAACTTGGTTTGGCTCCGCCAGTAACTCCAGGCTGTGGGGTTGATGGCAGTTTGAGCAGGTAACGCCCATATCGTGCATTCGGCTCTGCGTAAATGAGCCCATCACAAAAACTTCTTCGCGGATTTGGCCATCCAGATGATATAGAGGCTCCTCAACGGGGCTGATCTGAAAGGCGTCGTGATAACTGCCGAGAAAGGGTTGAAGCTCTGTGCGCAGTGAATGGCACTGAGCGCAAACTTCTTGTTCCACTTGAGGTCCAGAGGCTCCAACCTGAGAGGCAACAGCACTTCCAGGTTCTGTAAAGGCCCATCCACCTGTGGTTTCGAGGGGCCAGGGGAAGCCGCCATTTTCTGTGCTTGGGTCTTGATTCGCTACCCAGCTTAGATGCTCAGATCCTTCGCCATGACAAGCTTCACAGGCAACGTTAATTTCTGACCAACTGGTGTCAAAGGAATTGGATTCTGTTTGGTAGTTTTTTTCTAGATTGGTTGAGTGACAAGCAGCGCAGCTTGTGTTCCAAGTAAAGGGAAAGGAGGTCCAGTGAAGCAAATCTCCTGCTTCAATGTCATCTTCGCTATAAAGATTAAACCAACGCTGACCGCCCTCAGATTCTGGCCGACTATCCCAGGCTAGGTTCAGTGCTTGTTTACGCCCATCTTCAAAGCTAATGAGATATTGCTGTAGAGGTTCCCAGCCAAAAGTATGGGTGATTTCAAATTCTTCCATTTCGCCCACAGAGTTGTCCGTGGTGACGTAGTATTTTCCATCCCTTTCAGAGAATTGACTGAGAATGTCTCGATACAGAATCTCCGCACCGCCAAAGTCGCCTAGCACAGTTGATTCGGTGGCTTCGGCCATAGAAAGCTGGTGATGACTTCCCTGCCAGTCTTGCCACTCCTGCTGATGGCAACTGGCACAGTTCTCTGCACCGATATAGTCCGCCAATGCTTCTGATAGCGTCAGCGGTAGGGACATCAAGGTAACAACTAGGCAGAATGTGCGTCTAGATGACAACATACTTCAATCTGGCTCGGCGAAAGCTGGCTAGTCTAGCAGCAGGTAAGGTACTTGGATAATTTTGATTTGATTGTAATTGGTGGGGGCTCCGGTGGTGTACGAGCTGCCCGAGTCGCCGCAAGTCGTGGCTACAAAGTGGCAATTGTTGAGGATACCCATTGGGGAGGAACTTGCGTAAATGTTGGCTGTGTTCCGAAAAAGCTCATGGTCTATGCGTCGCATTTCTCCCATGAAATGGAAGACGCCCGGGCATTTGGATGGTCTGTGGAAAGCGGTGAATTTGACTGGCCGCATTTTATGAAGAAAAAGGACGCTGAGATCAGTCGTCTAAATGGCATCTATCTAAAACTGCTAGACAATGCTGGGGTGACGATCATAGACGGCAGGGGCTTCATCGAAGATGCCAATACTGTGGTAGTCGGTGACAACAAATACTCGGCAGAGCGTATTCTAATTGCTGTTGGGGGTGAGCCTTTTAAACCTAATGTGCCCGGTTCCGAGCACTGCATAACCTCAGATCAAATATTCTTTTTACCAGAACGCCCAAAATCCATTGTGATTGTCGGAGGCGGTTTTATTGCGCTTGAGTTTGCCTGCATATTGGCTGGAATGGGTTCAGCAGTCACATTGCTTTATCGAGGAGAGCTGTTTTTAAGAGGCTTTGACAAAGATATTCGCGAACGCATGGTGGGCATGATTGAAAACAGCGGTATCGATTTGCGCCTATCGACGGATATTGAAGAAATCGGGCTTTCGGGTGAGGGTAAGAAAAATATCCGTCTAACTGATGGTGGTGAACTTGAATCCGATGAAGTGTTTTACGCAACGGGCAGGATTCCACGCACAAAAGACCTCTGGTCCGATCAACTAGATATTCAGACGTCAAAGCAGGGCGCTGTTTTAGTGGACGATAACTTTGAGTCAAGCGTACCAGGCATATATGCGCTAGGAGATGTGGTCGGCAGAATGGCTCTTACGCCTGTAGCAACGGCGGAAGCCATGGCTCTAGTTGATTACTGGATGGAAGCTAAGGCTGTGGACATTGACTACAGCATCATCCCCTCGGCTGTTTTTACACAGCCAAACATTTCTAGTGTTGGGATGACAGAAGATCATGCAATAGAGAAGGGTATTCCCTACGCTGTGTATGAGACCGATTTTAAGCACCTAAAGCACAACCTGACTGACCGCAGCAGTGAACGCATTTATATGAAGATGTTAGTTCACAAGGAGACTGATAAGGTTCTCGGAGTGCACGCCATAGCTCCAGACGCAGGTGAAATTATTCAAGGTGCGGCAGTCGCCATAACGGCAGGTGCCACCAAAGCAGATTTTGACCGAACTATAGGTATTCATCCGACCATGGCAGAAGAACTAGTTACTCTCAGAACAGCTCGCGATAGTTAGGTCGAAGTGGAAGGAGGGCCTATGTCTGATTCGCAGCAAATAACGGAGGAGCTTCGGGAGCGAAGAGAATTTGTTTTTTTGATCCTCGCTGGATTTTTCATCTGCTCGATGACCTTGCTCAATGTTATTGGCATCACGCGTTTTGTGCAGTTAGGACCTATGCAGTTAGCCGTCGGTGTGCTGCCGTACCCATTGACCTTCCTCTGTACTGACCTCGTTTGTGAGCTCTATGGCAAGCGCAGAGCGAACCGTATGGTCACTGTGGGCTTAATACTGAATTTCTTTATATTGGCTGTGCTGTATCTGGGGCAGCTTGTTCCAGCAGTGGGTATGGAATCTCGGCCACCTTGGCAAGACATTCCTCTATCTGGAGAGGTAGGGCTGCCCAACGGAACTGTGGCGAGCGGATCCATTGAACTCTTTGGCCTAATTTATGCCACCACTTCCGGTGCAGTATTCGCTTCTATGCTGGCATACGTTGCCGCTCAGTATATCGATGTACGCTTGTTCCATTTCTGGAAGCGGTTAACCAAGGGAAAACACCTCTGGTTGCGTAACAACTTCAGTACCATGATGAGTCAGCTGGTGGATTCTTTTATGGTAATAAGCGTTACCTTCGGCGCGGCATTTCTTCGGGGAGAAATGGCCTTAGGACTGCTTTTGGTGCTGATGTTTAATAACTACCTATTTAAGTTTTTCGCAGCTGCACTGGATACGCCGCTAGTCTATTTTCTGGTGTGGAAGCTCAAGCCTTATTTGCAGATCGAGGATCAAAAGTACGAATAGAAGTTTCTAGCTAATGCTCTATTTGCCCCAGATTAGCGTCGATCTCTGCGCCATTAATGGCTGGGTTTTCAGCGCAGAATTTAAGGCAGTTCGCTATTTCTTCTGGATTTACTAGTCGACCAAAAGCGTTGGCTTCGCCTAGCATCTTCATAATTTCTTCGTCTTGGCCAATATGATCACGCAGCATCTCAGTGTCGGTAAAGCCGGGGCAGATAGACGCGGTGTGAATGCTCTGGCCGATGAGATCCTGGCACGTCGCCCGCATCAGGCCGAGTACCGCATGTTTTGAAGTGGAGTAGGTGAGGGTGTTAGCCACCGCCTTTTTAGAAAGAGTTGATCCAAGGTAGAGAATGCTGGAGCCGGGTTTCATTCTAGGTAGCAGCAATTGGTTTAGCTGCTGTGCTGCGATCAGGTTAACCTGCATCACCCTGGAAAATTCAGGAGCATTTTGGAGACTATCTTTCAGCAAAAGCGCTGCGTTGTGTACTAATACAATGCGGTCTGGGGTTCCCACTAAGTCCAGTAAGTCACCACCCATCTGGTGGGGCCAATCGGTGTCTGACAGATCCACTTTGCATTGCGTGGCTAGGTCTAAATCTGTGGGGCTTCTAGAAAGGTTAATGGCTCGATATCCGTCGCTGACAAATGCCCGGATCGTTGCGAGGCCAATGCCGCGGCTTCCGCCGGTGATAATTAATAACTTATCCATCTTGACCAGCCTCGGATTCGTCCTCAGCTCTCCACACACAAGACCCCCACTGGCCGGGACCGGATGAGACTTTCATTTCCACCTGTCGCACATCGTAGTGGCTTATATCAGAATCTTTCATTAACTGGCCCAATAAATAGTTGGCAAATTCCTCGACGGTAGAATTACGTATGGGCAGTACCAGAGTGTCAGAAGTCAAAAAACGCATTTCCTCGCCGTTAAAGATGACCAAGTACTCCTGTTCTTGCTTTTCTATTTTTAGGTAGGGTGAAAGTCCGGGAAGTAGTAGATATTCATCAAGTTTTTCGCAGAGATTTTGAAGTTTGCTCTTAAATTCCCCATAGCTAAAACAGAGACCGTTTTCCCCAACCGGAGCAACGATACTCGCCGAAACAGCAAAATTGTGGCCGTGAAGCCTTTCCCGTTCGGTTTCAGAAAATATAGTGAAATGCCCTGCAGAAAATTTTAAGTATTCTTTGGACAGTTCGATGGTGGTGAGTTGGTTCAACGCCTTGGCTCGGTAACTAGTTCTTTGCGTTCAAACTATCAGTTTCTTTTCTTATTCGCCATGAAGTTGATTTAATCAGACTGAATCTTTAGCCATTCTTCATGGCTGATCGATGAAAAATAATTGTCGCGCAAGAAATGGATCGTTTTGAGGCTGAGGAAAGCATCAAACCAAAGATCTAAATGATATTGATAACGCTGAAATTTGCGAGCAGCCTCTAATTCATCTTTTTCATACAAGGGGGCCAGATGTGTAATCGCTGATTCGCAATTCAAGTTTTTTAGAGCTTCTTTGAATTCTTCTGGTATTTCTTTGGTGCGGAACCATTCAGCGGGATGTGTGCATTTAAGAAGAGTCAGGCCTTTAGCAAAAACCTCAAAACATTTCGGATGGTAAAAAATTTCCTCTTTCTCAGGCTGTGTGCTCGCGATCAATTTGGAAACGGCTGGGCCTGTACCAAAGGGTACGCGATCAGATAATCGACATTCGAGTTCAACCGGGTCTGAGCATATTTCAGAGACGCCCTGGTTTTTTTGCATCTTATTGAGAATATAAAAATCTTCTCCTCCGGCACGTTTGGGGAAACCACGTACCTGAGCGTAGCTAGAAAAATTCAATGCCAGCAAGCTCCCTGTGGGGTTGAATCCGTAGCTAGACCCGGCTACATCTAGCTGTTGACGATAGGCCCGATTGCGGAGATCGTATATCTGAGTGACCTGATAAAGTTCCGGGTCCGTCTTTAGATATCGGTGTGAATAGACGCCGGCTGAGCAATCCTGCAGCTTAGGAGTGAAATAATTTGCTGGAAGATGGGCGTCGGCGTCGGTCGTATGCACCCATTGTGAATTAAGTTGTCCTGTCGCGTGGAGTTGCAAAGCAATATCACAACCAATTTTCCGAGCCAATCCAACACCCTGGTCTTTAGGGATAGGGTGTGCCGAGCAGCGATCTACCAGGAGAAATTGAATTGAACAATCTACCGCTTTTCGCCAGCTAAGATGTTTGGAGACTGCTTCGACTCGAGAGAGTAGGTGCTGAGCTTGTTCAAGGCAGGTGCTAGCTTGTTCCAAGTATGGCTCGCTGCAGGGCTCTGGTCTGTTAATTACTAGTATCACCAAAAGTTGTTCGTCTTCGGGCCAGGCTTTGATTAAGCGGAGAATGAAATTTGGAGATTCAGCAAAGGCCGGAATAACAAGACAACGTTCAAACTTAGAGTTGGAGGGGCAGTCCAGCTCGCTCGATTCAGGTTCGGCGTAATGATCTAGGTATTTTTGAACTGGCTTGAAGTTCAATTGAACTAATGGAGGTAGGGGCGGATCGGAAGGCGCTCAACAAGCTCGGCTTCGAACTCCAACAATTCCTGCAGGCGTTCCTGAATTTCTTCATCGGCGAAATATTCCCGCGCTAATTCGAGAAAGAGTCCGTTATGTCGTTCCTCTGAGCGCGTAATAGCTTCGTAGAAGCTCTTTAAATCTCCCTTTGGAAGAGCCTTAGCTAACATGCCGAATCGTTCAACGCCACGCGCTTCGATAATCCCACCAACTAGCAACCTATCGAGAAACCCCTCTTCGCGGGTGGTGCGTACTTGAGAGCGCAATTCGTTCACGTATTCGTCTTTCTCATCAGGCAAGAGCTTGAGTCCACGTTCGTGGAGTAGTCGAACACACTCGCGGAAATGAGTCATTTCCTCAATGGATAAATCAATCATTTCCGTCACCAATCTTTCGCGGTCACGAAAGTGCAAGGCCATGGACATTGCCATGCCTGAAGCTTTTTTTTCCGCCGCAGCGTGATCGTTAAGAAAAGTGTTAAAACTGGTAAGAACCGCCTCCACCCAAGAGTCCGGTGTTTGGGCTATAAGCCGAATCATTTTAGAGGAAACTGCGCGCAGCTAAAAAACGCAGTGTGCTTCGAGCAGTTCTATCGCTTGCTCGATGCTTTCGACATTCAGCGAATCATTAATTCGGTTGATGTGAAACTTTACCGCTCGAAGAGGGATGCGAAGTTCATTCGCTGTCTGGCGTTGCGACATTCCATCCTTTAATTGCTGAGCAATACTAAGTTGTCTGAGGCTAATTATGGGGCCATCACTTAGCCAGTCGCATTCGGACAATCTGAGCAAGTAGGGAGCAATCTCTTCATATACTCTGGCTTGTTCATCGGATAAGTATTCGTTTGAGCTAGCCATATGCACCGCAATGACGGTATTTCTTATTCCAGAAGATCGCTGCACGCTTGAAATGCCAGATAACATTCCGGCTTGTTGGAGTCTCAGTCTGATCTCCTTCGAACGAGCAAAATTAGTATCCAGAGCGGAGGCTTTATCCCAGTTAAATTCGACTCCGTACTCTAGTCCGGCGGATAACAGGGCGTCATCTGTGTAGAGTTCATCATCAAAATATTCGCCGCGAAAATTCACATATGAACCAAAACATCTACAGCTTGGATTGCTGAACGATCGGCCATCAAACTGAATCTGTTGAATCATCATCCCACTAAGATCATGCTGTGATTTGAGCATGCGGCAAAGACTGCCCAGATCTTCCACTTGTGTAGCGTAATGGATACTGGCCAGATAGTTGAGCGTGTGGGTTGAATTTTGGGCTCTAGGCATCGATGGTATTAACCATTCACAACTTGAGAACTAGACTATAAATGCTTAAAGAGGTTCTTGTAAATCAGCTTTATTGTTGTTTAGCTGCGCGCCAGAGCAAACAGGGATGTAGTATTGAAGGGACCACATGAAAGACATCAAATCTGACTTGTCCAATATTGAGGTATTGTTCGTCGATGACGAGGAGCAAACGCTCAAGTATTTGTCGCGCGCATTTTCGTCGATGTGCAGAGTTCGTCTTGCAGCGAATGTTGATGAAGCGCTCGCTGTGCTGAAGGAGTCTAGAGACGTTGGCGTGGTGGTGACTGATCAGGTTATGCCTGGAGCAAGGGGCACTGAACTATTGCGATGGGTCAGCGAAAACCGGCCTCATATTGTACGAATTCTTACAACCGCCTATGCCGATTTAAATAGCGCAATTGAAAGTATAAATCGTGGGGAAGTATTCCGTTTTGTGGAAAAACCCTGGACATTGCCGGATCTAGAAGCGCTGTTGCAGGAGGCCATAAGTCGTTTTCGAGAGAAGCTTTCTGCGACAGATTACGGCTCGGTTGGCGATGAAATAATTTTGCACAACATGATGACTGAAGTTGCCAGCGATTGTGAGAGTTGGAAGCTTTATGCGATGCACTCCCTGGATCAGTTGGGCGACTACGAAGCGGGCATTGAAGCTATTGCAAATAAACATATGGTGGCGCTCACGGACAATTTGGACGAAGCCCGCGCAGCGAGGCTGATAGAAAAGTTGGATTCCTATATCGATGAGAACTTTTTGTCCAAAACCGCTTTGGCGCAGGTGCAGATTGCTGTGAACCGAGCATTCAATACCGATACAAACCACTAAGGTAGATATGGCAACTAAAAGTCGTCAGCTTAATTCAACCGTCACATTTAAGAATAGTCAGAGAAACGAAGCACGAGGTTCTTTAATAGGGATCACGCGGCAGACGGTGTCTATGGAGGTCTATGACCCTTATTCTGTAGCGCAGATGTCTGAGATGCTGACGGATCTAACGGTTCGAAGGCAGGGAAGGGTTGTTTATCAGGGTAGCGCCGTGGTGACCTCGCTGGTCAATACGGGAATCTACTTAGTGCTTTCGGCGACGCTAACGGAACCCTGGAAAGATGCCACCGAGGTAATAGGAGACCGACAGGCGCTAAGATCTGAAGTAGACAGCTTTCTAGCAGACCTAGACGTTTACAAAAGTGTGAGATCGGATTTTCAGGTAGCTGTCGGTCGTTTGCGCACTGATTTGTCGGAGTTAAGCCGCTGGATAGAGCAAATGGACATGGTAGCGGATGCCAGAGGCGTTGGTCAGAGCGGGACACTTCGTGATGAATATGTCGATGAGATCAAGGAGGCTGTGCTTCCTCACTTGTATCAGCACATGGCGAACTTCGAAGGCGAGTCGAAGTTTGTTCCTGAGGAGCTATCAGATATCCATAGAGTCTATGCTCAGAGGGATCTCCACCCGCTGATGTTGCGGTCGCCCTTCGTTCACAGAACCTACGTAAAACCCTTGGGTTATGCCGGCGATTATGAAATGGTAAATATGATGGTTCGAAACCCCAATGAGGGGCCAAGTACCTACTTCAAGATCATCAATAGCCTGTTTTTAGCCGGTGGGCCGGCAGAGGCTCACCGCAACAGAATCGTCATTTTGAAACAGCATCTAAACAAACAAATTGATGCGGCGATTGCCTCAGGTAAAACGTTCAAAATTCTGAATCTCGGTTGTGGTCCCGCAGTGGAGATACAGCAGCTGCTGGAAGAGAGAAATGTGCCCGCAAATGTGGAGCTTACCCTGATAGATTTCAGCCAGGAAACTCTAGATTACACCTATGAAAAAGTGACCAGGAGACTCGCAAATCATAATTCAGGTATGAGACTAAATGTGGTCCATCGTTCTGTCGACCAGATCTTAAGGCAGTCGGCCAGAATCAAAGAGACCGACAGGGATACCTACGATTTTATCTATTGCGCGGGTCTGTTTGACTATTTCTCCCAGAAAGCGTGTAGCCGAGTACTTAAGCTATTCCACGCGCTCGTCAAACCGGGTTGCTGGGTTCTTTCTACCAACGTGCACAAGGACAATTCAGCGCAAGCTTCTATGGAGTACATCGCTGAATGGCATCTTGTATATCGGAATGAAAAAGATATGGAGGCTCTTATACCGAGCGATTGGGAGCAGAAGGTTTATTGCGACGATACCGGCGTAAACGTATTTCTGGAATACAAAAAGGCCGAAGAGGCTTCGTGACTGATCAATCAGAACTGCGTAAACAATATCTGCTCGCTAATGCAGCGGATAGATGCCAGCGGTCGCGAATCGGGTGCGTAGTTGCACTTATCGCCTTTCCCATGGGCACCTCTTTGGATTTGGTCCTCTATCCAGAATTGTTGTCCGAATTAACCTTGATCAGATACATCAGTTTGGTTGTGGTGGGGCTAATATTATTCTTTCACCGATTTGACTGGTTCAGAGAGAATATCTTTGTGACGGGTTTTGCAATGCCATTCACTGTCGCAATTTCAATGTGTTTGATGATCGCTACAACAGAAGGCTTCGCCGGTCCATATTACGCTGCTCTGTGCCTCCTCATCGTTGGTGTTTCCCTACTCCTGCCCTTCACTCTTTCAGATGCAATAGTGCTGCTGGTATTCACAATGGCGTCCTTTGTTGCTGCTGGGTTTTACTACGGGTTAGATCTGGATTTATGGCGTATCGTCTACAACAACATCTATTTTGTCTTAGTGACAGGAATAATAGCTTGCGCCGCTAGCTACTTTGCTGAAAAGGCACGAGTCAGGGAGTTCTCACTGAGGTATGAGCTAGATCAGAAGAATCATGACCTGGATCAGCGTAATCACGATCTAGCCGAGTTGGATCGAATGAAGTCCAGTTTTTTCGCCAATATCAGCCACGAACTAAGAACTCCTCTAACGCTAATTTTGTCTCCAGTAGAAGACATGCTGCGCGGAACGCAGTTACCTGAGCGGGTTAAAACTCAGCTTGTATTCGTGCGAGACAATTCCTATCGCTTATTGAATCTAGTGAACGATCTTCTAGATGTGATGAAGCTGGAAGAGGGGATGACTCGCTTGGAAAGGGTTCCGGTTAAGCTCAATTCCTTGGCAAATAATGTGGTGGGAGGTATGCGCCATTTTGCTCAGCAACAGAATGTCTCTCTTAGCGCAGTGGAGTTGGACGATGTGACCGTGAAAGGAGATCAGAGGGCTCTGGAGAAAATCATAATAAACCTCGTGAACAATGCCGTTAAGTTCACGCCTCAAAGGGGAAAGGTCGCGGTCAATATTATGAAGGAAGGCAACTGGGGGGTTTTATCTATTGAAGACACCGGGCCGGGCATCGAGGCGTCTAACTTCGAGATGATTTTTGATCGATTTCAGCAAGTCGACTCTTCTTCGACTAGGAAGTATCAAGGCACCGGACTGGGGCTGGCTTTAGTCAAAGAGTTAGTCGAGCTACAGAAAGGAGAGGTTTTTGTCGAAAGTGAAGTGGGGCATGGCGCTACTTTTACTGTCAAATTGCCTTTGAGTCAGGGAGATGAAAATGTGAAATCACTAATAGAGCAAGCCGGCGAATTCAGCGGAGATGTGCATGCAAGGGCACGTTATGCGGCTGAGTCATCACATATGGGAGAAGAGGTAACTACTTCAGAAGTTCAGGAGTCGGGTGAGGACCATCGCCCCACCTTAGTAATTGTGGAAGACGAGCCTGACGTCAGATCTTATCTGCAGGAGGCTCTTGCAGAAAATTTTCAGATACATACTGCCGCGAATGGTAAAGCCGGTTGGGAGCTTATTAATTCCTCTCAGCCCGATCTAGTAATTACCGATCTGATGCTGCCGGAGATAGATGGCCTTAGGCTTTGTAAGATGATTCGTGAAAAGGAAGAGCTTCGTTCGGTCAAGATCATGTTATTGACCGCAAAAACCGATGAAAAAGCCAAGCTGGATGCGCTCGACAATGGTGCCGATGATTTTTTGACGAAGCCGTTCTCAACTATAGAGATCAAAAAGCGGTTGGCGAACCTTTGGTTCACCTCACAACTGCAGCGCACTATTGATCAGCGGAATAAAGAACTGGAAGAAACCTTAGGTGATTTGCAGAATACACAGGGCAAGCTGATTCAAAGTGAAAAACTGAATGCTTTGGGCCGTTTGGCGGCTGGATTACTTCATGAAGTAAATAACCCCCTGAACTACGCTTATGGCACCTTTCAGCTATTGGAGCGCGATCCAGTAATGAAGGAGCAGGAGCATATTCAAGAAATGATGGGGGATGTGCGCGACGGTATGGAAAGGATCTCCGCAATTGTTAAAGATCTAAAAACCTTCGCCTACCCAGAAGCGGTGCACATGACTCAGGAGTTTGATATTGCTGGGGCAATTGCGAGTGCGGAGCGGCTTTCCGCAAATTCGCTAAGAGGTGTAAAAATTGTCAGAGATATTGGTGAGCATACAAGGGTTGTAGGATCACAGAGCCACATCGTGCAGGTGCTTATTAATTTATTTGAAAACGCATGTCATGCGATGTCGGAAACAAGCCATGAGGCGGAGATTCTTATACGTGCAGAGGAAATGGACACAGGCCGGCTGAAGCTGTGCGTGAAAGACAACGGAACTGGCATACCCAGAGATATCGTCGAAAAGATATTCGATCCGTTCTTCACAACTAAAGATGTTGGAGCGGGTTTAGGAATGGGGTTGAGCACCTGCTACACGATAATTGAGAACCACGGAGGCGTGTTTTCAGTAGATACTGACTCGGCCTCATACACTGAATTTTATTTCGATCTGGCTCGTCCTGATGCCAGCGATCAAATACCAGCCGAAGGAGATAGCTAAGTGAACAGTCAAGTTGAGGGGAGTCCCTACGTCTTATTTGTAGACGATGAGGAAATGACACGTAAGACCTTTGAACGAATTGCCTCACAAGAGTTTCCAGTTCTGCTTGCGGGCAACGTGGCGGAAGCCAAAGATGTGCTGCAACGCCAAGGAGATCAAATCGGTGTTTTGCTCACGGATCAACGAATGCCCGGAGGGCTTGGAGTTGAGCTTCTGGAATATGCTCGCGATGAGCATCCAACCATAGTTCGCATGTTGACGACGGCTTATTCGGAATTGGAAGACGTAATTGCAGCAGTTAATAGGGGCGAGATTATTCGTTATATAGAGAAGCCCTGGAGCAACATTGATGCGCTTCTTATCGATCTTAGAGTGGCAATGAGATTCCATTTATTGGAGAGTTCGAATCAAGAGCTGATGTCCGAGAAAATGTCGGCAAAGGCTCGTGGAGCAAGGATAGAGCGGATTCAGGTGCTAGCTGCTCTAGCAGCGGCTCGCTCAGATAGCAGAACGGCACTTTCCGCTCTCGAAGCATTGCTGAGAAAGCTTTCTGAATTAAGAAATCCACTGACTAGTGCTGAAGATATATCTGTTTCAGAGATGTACTCTGGCCCAGAGGATGAAGCCAATCAAGCTATTGCGTTTGCCAAACGAATATCTATTGATCTGTCGGAAGGTAAGACCGGTGATTTAGAGAGCATGACAGGAGTTGCGATTAAAGGTGACTCAAGTACGGACCAAATCTCAGGTGCTTTCGGAGAATTCGCCGGTGAGCTAATTCTAAGGGGTATTTCCGTGATGGGAAGTGCTGATCCTTCTGCCACAGAAGTATCCATTGCGCTCAGCGAAAAAGGGACTGAACTTAAGTTTTCAAGATCAAATGGATGCCGTAATAGTTTTAGTCGATGGGTAAATTTAGGGTCCGATCATGATTCAACTGAAGCAATGGCAGACCTACTTAGATTGTATCTTCTTGTCTATGAGGCCGGCGCGGACATTGACATCGACTTCAACGAAGAAAAAGCTCTGTCACAAATTCTAATTTCACTCTCTAGCCAGGGGGAAGGAACCATTACAAAAGCTCAGGAGAGCGACTGGTTGGAGGATATTTTTATCCTGTTTTCCTGAGGCGCTATATGAGTAAAGCAAATCGTTTGGTTTTCTCGTTATTCTCTGCTGCATCTGCCGTTGCTCTGCAGTTGGTCGCGGTTGATGTTTCTGCGGCGGGTTTTCGCCTGCCAAACCAGGATGCCTATGCGACGTCCCGTGGGAGTGCTTTTGTTGCCACCGCAGACAATGCTTCAGCTGTTTACTACAACCCTGCCGGATTAGGACAGCTCGAGAGTGAGGAAATTCGTTTAGGGAGCTATCTGATAGATTTTGATGTTGGAGCAGAAATATCTGGTGTTGATTACTCGAACAACAACAAAGTTCAGGCCGCTCCCCAAATGTTCTACGCAAACCCCGGTGAGAGATTTAGTTGGGGGCTCGGGTTATATGCGCCTTTTGGTTTGGGGAATGAATGGCCTAGTTCGACACCATTTCGGACAATTACCGAAAAGGCGAAGATCGATTACGTAACTTTCTCTCCGGTTGGAAGTTTCCAAGTAAGTGAACAGCTTACACTCGGATTCGGCTTAACCTACAACTACACCAAACTAGATATTCGGCAAGGAATTGGTTTCGCTCCCGGTGACCGTATTACGGTGGCCGCTAGAGATACCGGTATGGGTTATCTTGGTTCCATTCTCTGGCAGCCCTCCGAACGACACAGCTATGGGGCAACATATCGAAGTTCGGTTGAGCACGAATACGAAGGAGTAACGAACGTATCTCTTGCTCCAGGGGAGCTTGGGACATCTCTAAACTTGGAAGTACCGGACTATCTTGTGCTCGGGTATTCTTTCAGGCCGGATAGACGAACTAACATTGAATTTAATGTCGAATGGGGAGGCTGGAGTACTGTAGGGACGCCGATATTAACCGGCACAGCTCTGGGTGACATTCCTTACCCATTTGAGTGGCAGGACGACTACATATATGAATTAGGCGTATCAAGAGTCTACGGCGACTACATTTACAGCATCGGCTATGACTTTAACAAAGCAGTCCAAACAGAAACTTTTTACAACCCAGCTGTTAGCGATACGGATAGTCATTGGCTGAATTTGGGTGTGGCCAGCGAGGGTGAGCGATTCGAATGGGCTATATCCTATCAATATGGGAAATCCAGACGGGAGGTTGACGAGGCACTCACCAATGCAGCGGGTGAAAGCGCAAATGGAATTTACCGACTGACAGCCCATACTTTTCAATTCAGCCTAGGTATGAAATTCTAATTCTCAAATTAAACGAGTTTTATCGAAGATTATGCGCAATCTTCCCTCGGAGTTAATTGACGCTCTTATGTCTCATCAGTATCATGCGCGCTCGCTGATTCTGGCGAAATTCGGGGTATAGCGCAGTCTGGTAGCGCGCCTGCTTTGGGAGCAGGATGTCGGGAGTTCGAATCTCTCTACCCCGACCAATTTTTTTGAATATTCCTTATGGAATATCTAACGAATCGAGCACCCATAGCTCAACTGGATAGA
>JABJGI010000099.1 GCA_018662305.1 Porticoccaceae bacterium
ATCGAGAAACATATCGTTCGCAGTCGCATCACAGCTGGTGAGCCGCGAATTGATGGTCGTGATACTAAAACTGTTCGACCCATTGCGGTTGAAGTTGGCGTATTGGACAAGGCTCATGGTTCGGCACTATTCACCCGTGGCGAAACACAGGCTGTTGTTGTAGCGACTCTTGGAGCACAACGTGATGCAGCTATCATCGACGCTCTTGAAGGCTCGCGTAAAGACTACTTCATGCTCCACTATAACTTCCCTCCTTACTCGGTAGGTGAAGCTGGACGTGTTGGTTTTACCAGCCGTCGTGAAATTGGACACGGTCGATTGGCTCGTCGTGGTGTTGCTGCAATGTTGCCAACGCCTGAAGACTTCCCATACACAATCCGTGTGGTATCTGAAATTACCGAATCCAACGGTTCAAGCTCAATGGCCTCTGTATGTGGCACCAGCTTGGCACTTATGGATGCCGGTGTTCCTCTGAAAGCTCCAGTTGCTGGTATAGCGATGGGCTTGGTTAAAGAAGGCGATGACTTTGCCGTATTGACCGACATCCTCGGTGACGAAGATCACCTCGGCGATATGGACTTTAAAGTTGCCGGTTCTGCCAACGGTATCACTGCGCTGCAGATGGATATCAAAATTGAAGGCATCACCGAGCAGATTATGGAAATCGCACTTGAGCAAGCCAACAGCGCTCGTCTGCATATTCTCGCCGAAATGAACAAGCTAATCGACAGCTCGCGTTCAGAAGTGAATGCAAACGCTCCGCGTCTGCACAGCTTCAAAATCGATCAGGACAAGATCCGTGACGTTATTGGTAAAGGCGGAGCTACTATTCGAGCGCTTACCGAAGAAACTGGTACCACTATCGATATCGAAGACGACGGCACTATCAAGGTTTATGCGGACGACGACGATGCTTTGCAAAACTGCCTAGAGCGCATTGAAGCCATTGTTGCCGAACCAGAAGTAGGTGTGATCTACGAAGGCAAAATTACCCGAATCGTTGATTTCGGTGCTTTTGTTGAGATTATCCCCGGTACGGAAGGTTTGCTTCACATCAGCCAAATTGCCGAAGAGCGTGTCGAAAAAGTTACAGACTACCTCAGCGAAGGCGAAATCGTTCGCGTTAAGTGCATCGACTACGATCAGCGCGGTCGCATCAAGCTGTCTCTGAAAGAAGCCGCTAAAGATGACGCAGCAGCTGCCTCAGGTTCTGACGAAGCTGTGGAAGCGGAAACTGCTCCTGAAGCAGCTCCCGAATCATCTCCAGAAGCTGATAGCGGAACTGACGTCGAAGGCATTGCAACTGAGCCAGCTCAGGAGGCCGAAGGTGGTACTGATGCAGAAGGAATGGCAGCAGAACCTGAAGCGAATTCAGAAGCCGACGTTCCCCTAGTGGAAGATGTGGTTGCTGAAGAAGCGCCGGCGGCAGATCAAGAGTCCGAAGAGGAAGACGAAGATAACCGAGGCAACGCCTAAGCTATCTTATTTTTAGTTCTCTATTCTTTGGAATAAAAAAACCCCGCGATTGCGGGGTTTTTTTATGTCTGATGATATTGGCGACTAAGGGTTAGGGTTCTCCTCACGAATAAGATGCCCTTTGTCATTCCAGTTGTAGCGAATGCGCATCCCGTCTTCATCAATAAAACCGAGACTCTGTTGGAACTGTAATTGTGGTGGTGTCCCTCTGGGCGCTGTTGCTTCAACTATATAGAGTCGAGCCTCATGTAAATATATTCCGATATAGCTACGGGAGCCATCTGGATTAGTGAGGTTTAGTTGATGGCCAGGAACACGCTCGATATGGTGCCAGGCGTCATAGTCGACAGTGCTTCCTCTGTTGCGAAATTGAGTTGCTGCGTAAGCGACCGATGCAACTACGTCAATCTGCCAGTAAATATAACTTGCCAGGCTATCAGCCTCGGTCGTATTTGACCGTGACTGGTGTATATTTTCCGAATCAGTGTAGTCAATTACGGTAACGGTGTAGCTTCTGTCACCAATGGAGGAGCTGTAAACCCGCCCTGGGAAAACCGCGCCATACTCTGAAGGGTAGGATATTTCGCTTATCCCCGGCTGCCCTGGAAAATTGATATTAAAAAAGTCTTCCTGGCTCGTATATTCGATCCAGCTTTGGGCGGAAAGAGATCCGCTCATCAGCAGGGCACCAAGTAAGCAGAAGTGTGTGAAGCTCAGGTTGGTTAGCTTAGACATGTTGTTATCCTCTAGTGGGAGCGGGACTAATCCCACTCCTTCTCTTCACCGCCCGGAGGAGTGACAAAGCCCAAAAGGCAGCCGTTAGAACCGTCTCGAAGCTGGTGGCATCGAACCTTTATTTGATCGCCGGCTTGAACACTGTCTGAAGCCCAGCCGTCGTTTATAAGTTGTGACGGACTGGCACCTTCGAGAGACCAGGTTTCGACCTCTCCTTGTTCGTTTTCGACGTCTAGGTATATCCAGGTATGCGGGTTCATCCAATGCAATTCATTCACCTCGCCTTCCAAATTTATGTACTCCGTCATTTGGTAATTACCGTGAGAATGATGTGCGAACGCTGAAGATAGCCAGAAACTGGCTAGAAAGAACCCAATAAAATAGGTTATTGAAGACCTCTGGATCATATTTCCCCCAAAATCGATCGATTTAGAACACTAAGTATTCCATAGAAAAGTCCATTGTCCTAGATAGTTTTGTTAAGTTGCGGCTAATTTGAGCGGGACCTTATCTCCGCGCGACGCATCGGCATGCCGTCAATAAGCGCGAATAATTCGGATAAATTCAGACGGTTTGATGCGTCTTTTACGCCACCATCTTTACCAATCAGCACCATCCTTGTAGTTTCGTTTTCGAAATACCGACTTTGAATTTCGTCGACCAACTTTTCAGATATCGAGGCCGCTAGATTGCTTCTATAGGAGCTTCCCCAGAGCGCTATCCAGACGATATCCCTATCGACAATTTCGGCTTTTGATTCTCCTAGCCTATATATCCATTCCTCTGAAGCCTCGCCCGCAGATATTAAAATTATTCTGTTTTTCCACTGCAGGTCTTTAATGCTTTCGATGGTAACTTCCTCCGGCCAGGCTAAGCTTGTAAAGACTAATAGCAAAAAGAGTGGAGCCTGGCGCATGTATATGTCCGGGAAAATAGATTGACTAGTCTAAACCCAGAATTTGGCATCAAATAGAACTGATACAGGATATTAAGAATAAGAGGGCTATCCTTGATTTGGCGGAACGCGCCTCAGTCTGCTCGACAAAGCTGTGTGGGTTTGTCGAGCACCGAAGTTGTATTCTTAATATGGCAGATGCTAGCCCGGCGTGTGGGCCTCATCGGGGAAAGAGCCGTTCTTAACCGCTGTGGCATAGGCCGCTAGCGCTTCCTGAATAGAGCCATTGTTCGAATGCAAAAAGTTATTGGCAAAGCGTGGGATGTATCCACTCACGCCCAGCAAGTCATAGCAAACCAGTACCTGTGCATCCGTTTGATTGCCCGCACCTATCCCAATAACGGGCACCTTCAATTTCTGCGTAATTTGACCGGCGAGCTGGGCCGGAACCATTTCCAAAAGCATCAGATCTGCTCCGGCCTCTTCAAGCAGCTTTGTTTCCGCCAGCATTTTCTTTGCTTCAGTTTTTGTTTTGCCGTGCAGTCGGTAACCGCCGATCTTGTTCACTGACTGAGGCAGTAAACCCATATGTGCACAGACAGGTATGCCGCGTTCAGTAAGCAGTGCAATGGTCCCAGCAACCCAGGCGCCACCTTCCATCTTTACCATGTGTGCGCCGGATTGCATAAGTGCGGCCGCGTTATCGAAGGCCAATTCTGGCGATGAGTAGGACATAAAGGGCATATCAGCGACGATTAACGCTCTATTTACGCCCTTTGCCACGCAACTGGTGTGGTAACACATATCTTCAATAGTGACGGGAAGGGTAGAGTCTTGGCCCTGTACGACGTTACCTAAGGAATCTCCCACTAAGAGGCATTCGATTCCGGCTTCCTCTGAAAGACGGGCGAAGGTTGCATCATAGGACGTAATCATGGCGAACTTTTCCCCTTTGCTTTTTCCAAGCTTTAGGGAGCGAACGGTGACTTTTTTACTTAGACTCATAGGTCATTCCAAAATGGTTCTACAGGCGTTGTAATTACTTAGTTACCTATTTTCCAGACAAGGGATTGTAATAGTGTGTGCCCGTCTTAAGGGTCAAGATATAGCGCACCAAGTCTGCGTAGTGTTGCTGATTGGTGGCGAAATTGACATCGGTTGTGTTGACGATTAGCAGCGGGCTTTCTTCGTAGAAATGAAAATAAGCGGCGTAGGCGTCATTTAGCCGAGCCAGGTAATCCGGTTCGATATAGCGCTCAGAATTGAGCCCACGCTTACGAATACGCTGCTTCAATACCTCAGTAGGAGCCTGCAGGTATATCACCAAATCGGGCTTAGGGGCGTCCAGCGTAAGTTGCTCGTACACCATCTGGTAAAGACGTAACTCGTCATCATCCAGTGTCACCTGGGCGAATATCGGATCTTTTTCCAACAGAAAGTCTGCGACCCGCACCGGGTGGAACATATCCCGTTGTTTTATCTCTTCCAGTTGCCGAGTTCGCTGAAACAAGAAGTAAAGCTGAGCGGGCAGGGCGTTGGCCTTGGGGTCCGAATAGAAGCGTTCGAGAAAAGGGTTGTCCTCTGGCATCTCCAGAAGCGTTTCGTAGTCAAAGGTCTTCGCCAGATTACGCGCCAGCGTGGTTTTACCCACACCAATAGCGCCTTCTACGGCGATGTAGTTAGGCAGTTGGTGTTCGTCTGGGTTAATTCCCAGTGTTTCGAAGTCCAGTTCCACGGCGCGTTCAGTTATGGGTTCTATCTAATGAGTTTATGGTGCAAGTGTATCTTTTTTGGCCGACAGATATGGAAGGAAATTTTCTATAGCAAGCTGATTTCAGGCTTATCCAAACGAGCCTTAAGTTCCGATGTCTTACCCAAGCCCGGTAACTCAAGGTTTTTGTCGAGATCGTCGAGCGGATAAAGCACAAAAGCGCGTTCCTGAATTCCAGGGTGGGGAATTTTCAGGTTTTCTTCGTCAATTTCAAGGTCGTCAAAAATTAGAATATCGATGTCTATAAGGCGTGGCCCCCAGCGGACGGATTCTTCGCGGCCCATTTCTGCTTCTATGGATTTACAGGTCATTAGAAGCTCGTGCGGTGTCATGGAGCAATAGACCTCAATCACGGCGTTAACGAAGTCTGGCTGTTCGACTTCCCCAAAGGGTGGCGTTTGATAGAGCGGTGACAGCTGTGCGGCCTCGCATTCTGTTCGTTCGCGCACGAGGTCGACGGCTTTCAGAATATTGCGCTTGGGTTCTCCCAAGTTGCTACCTAAACCAAGAAAAACTCGGTGGTTCACGAATTTCCGGATTCCTTATTTCCAGAATCATTGTTTCCAGATTCAGCGCGGTTTCGGTTTGGTCGTCGGCGTCTTCTGCGGTTTTTCCCACCAGCTTTTGAATTCGAGAATTCCTTTTTCGAAACGGGATTAGTTTTTTGGTACTCAGTCCACCAGTGTCCCAAGTTTTCAGTGTCTTCCCCCGACTCCTCTCTTAGCAGTAAAAAGTCATAGGCGGCTCTAAAACGGGGGTGATCAGCTGTTCGCGCAGCACGTTTAGCCGTGGTGCGTGGTAAGAGGGTTTGCAGCTTCCAGACTTCCATAATGGGAAGGGTGAAGCGTTTGGGAATCGTGATGCGAGGCAACTGCCGCTCCATGGTCATTCGGCCCGCTGCTTCCATTGCCTCGAAGGGGGACATCCCACCCTGAGTAAACTCCTCATAAGCTAATTTCGTCGGTGGCCACAATATTGCAGCGTAGAGGAAAAAAGGCGCTACACCCTTATCTTGCTGAATACGATCAACGGTGTTTCTCATTGCCAGTTCAACGAAACGAGCGGTGCCGGCATCAATTTCTATGGCTTCGGCACTGGCTGGGAAAAGCTGATCAAATAACCGGGTTTCCACCAGCATGTTGTACGCGACGTCAGCGTGCGCCGTCATCAGTACCTTAATGACCTCGTCGAAAAGCCGTGCAGGGGATACTTCAGAAAGCATATGACGGTTGATCGACAACGCGTCCTGGCTTTCCTCGTCGAGTTCGAGATCTAGTTTGGATTCAAAGCGAATGGCGCGAAGCATTCGGACCGGATCTTCCTTGAATCGCTCATAGGGGTCACCAATGGTTTGGAGTATTCCATCTTTCAAGTCGGCAAAGCCGTTGCACATGTCATATAGGGTTTCATTGCTGGGGTCGAAGTAGAATGCGTTGCAGGTGAAATCTCTGCGCATTGCGTCTTCTTCCAAGCTGCCGTAGACATTGTCTCGCACCAGCATGCCGCTATCACTCTGTTTGCCGTGGCGATCTTTGCCTTGGGTGTGATGCGCTCTAAAGGTTGTTACTTCAATGAGCTCTCGACCTTGGCGAACGTGAACAATACGAAAGCGTCGTCCGATGATGCGCGCTCGAGAAAATAGTCGTACTACCTGTTCTGGCGTTGCGCTGGTAGCAACGTCGAAGTCCTTGGGATTAATTCCGGATAGCAGGTCTCTAATACAGCCACCGACCATATAGGCTTGATGGCCCTTGCTTTGCAGGCGCTCACAAATATCTCGAGCGGCCTTGGATGTCTGCTCAAGCTGAATTTTGTGGTCGCGTTTAGCTATTTGTTTGGATTTACCAGGTGTCTTTTTGAATATTTTTTTAAGCACCAGTTGTCCCGAGGTTTGACCGTCCGAATAAGATGCCTAGCATACCCTAATTGATTGTTTTTTAGGCACTTTATCGAGACGCCAATTGCGGCTGGCCATATCCATAAGCTCCGCCGCGCTGCGCTTTGGCGCTGAGTGCGGAATTTCCTGCCCAAGATATTCCAAAGCGCTAATAATATTGGCTGTGGCTAATTCATCTTCAACTGCAGGAGCTTTGCTTTGTTTGCTCAGCTTGGCGTCTTCAGCATCTGTCGCCACGGCAAAGTGAGCATATTGCGGCACATTCTTTCCCAGAGCCTGTAAAAGCATTATTTGACGGGCTGTGGAGTCAAATAGGTCGTAACCGCGAATTACATGGGTTATGCCCTGCTGCCAGTCGTCAATGGCGACGGCAAGCTGATAGCTAAATAAATCATCTCGACGCAGGACAATAAAATCGCCCTGAATCGCCGCCTTGTCGAACTGGGCAGGGCCTTGAATTAAATCCTGCCAGCAGGCCGCTTCATCGACTATAAAGCGAATGGCGTGTTCTTCGCTTTCAGCCGGCGGTGCATTCTGGCATCGGCCATCATAGGATCCACCCATTTCGGCGAGATCAGCCCGAGAACAGCTGCAAGGATAGGTGCGACCGAGCTCGGTCAACTCTTTGAGAGCATCAGAATAATAGGCGTAATGATTGCTCTGATATTCCACGCTGCCGTCCCAAACCAAACCATGTTGCTCCAGCGAGGTTAGTATGGATCGTGCGGAGTCAGGAAATACCCTTGGCGGATCGATATCTTCGATGCGGACTAGCCATTCGCCGTTGTTCGCACGAGCGTCGAGCCAGCTAGCTACGGCCGCAACTAGAGAACCAAAATGAAGAGGGCCAGTAGGGGATGGGGCAAAACGACCGCGGTAAATTTGAGTCATACCAGCGGAACAATGCCGACACCCTTAAGAGCAAGGAGTGCCGGGATTATTGTATTAGGCAGTGGTTTGTTTCTCGCGAATTTCATCGAGAGTTTTACAGTCGATGCAAAGTGTTGCGGTTGGGCGAGCTTCGAGGCGGCGAACACCAATTTCCACTCCGCACTGGTCACACCAGCCGTATTCATCGTTTTTAATCAGCTCTAGAGTTTGATCAATTTTCTTGATCAGCTTGCGCTCCCGGTCACGGGTTCGTAGCTCGAGGCTAAATTCTTCTTCCTGTGTAGCGCGATCGGCTGGATCGGGGAAGTTTGCTGCTTCGTCCTTCATATGGCTCATGGTGCGATCAACTTCTTCCATAAGTTCAGCTTTCCAGGCGTTCAGTATCTCGGTGAAATGAGCACGCTGATCCGTGTTCATATACTCTTCGCCCTTCTTGGTTTTATAGGGCGCTATACCGTGTACTGCTACGTTGGAATCAGTAGCTTTGCTTGCTGCCTTGGCTTTGCTTGGAGTTCTTGCCTTAGGCGCAGCTGCCGCTTTGGGCTTCGCTGCTGCTTTGGGCTTCGCTGCAGTTTTCGCTTTAGGAGCGGCCTTGGGTGCAGCTTTCTTCGCCGTTTTTGCGCCTGCTTTAGCAGTTGATTTTGCAGCAGGTTTCTTAGCGGTTTTAGATGCAGCTTTTGTCGCCATGAATTCTTCTCTCACATTTGGCCTCACTGGCCAAAACTTAGGGTTTAAAAACGAGGCGCGACGTTACCAGAAGAGTGGGTTTAGTTCCATATTTTTATAGTTCAAACTGGGTTAAATCGATCAATCGCACCGGAACATTAGTAGATAGGACA
>JABJGI010000106.1 GCA_018662305.1 Porticoccaceae bacterium
CGCCCTAACTTTGACCGAAACAAGTTGAAAAACGCTCGCGCTCGGGCGGCCGCACAAATAGCCCCCGTCTTGAGAAAGCAGGCCGCTCTTAATCTTGATTCGATTGATCAAGAGGATCCCGATCGCGGCCTCATTTCTGAACTCAGCTACGGCACACTCAGATTTTTGCCAGCCCTCGAGCTCCTTGCTGAAAAACTGTTGCGCAAGGGGCTTAAGGAAAAAGACGCGGACATCTTGGCCCTGTTGCTTATTGGCCTCTACCAAGTTCGCCACCTGCGAGTTTCTGATCACGCCGCTGTGTCAGAAACCGTACAAGCCGCCAAACAGCTTAAGAAACCATGGGCCACCGGGCTTCTCAATGGCGCCTTGCGCAATTATTTGCGCGAGCAAGAGCCTCTCGAAAAAGAACTTCAGGCAAATAGGGTATTCGCCACAGCCCATCCAAGCTGGTTGATCAACAGTATTGAGCGGCAATGGCCGGATCAGGCGGAACAAATATTTGAAGCGGGGAACTCTCGCCCCCCCATGACTCTGCGGGCTAACTTGGATCGCAGCAACCAATCCGAGCTACTTGCCGCATTATCCGATCTTGGCATTGAAGCAAAGCAGGGCCAGCTTATTGAGTCAGCGGTGCAACTCGATTCTGTTGTCAGCCCCCATCGTATTCCTGGGTTCGAACAAGGGCTGGCCTCTGTGCAAGACGAAGGCGCTCAAATCGCTGCCTATCTTCTCGACCCAAAGAGCGGCGATCGGGTGCTGGATGCATGCGCAGCGCCAGGCGGCAAAGCGGGCCACCTGCTTGAACGCTGTCCTGAAATATCCCTGCTCGCTCTAGATATTGATGAACAACGTATCGACAGAGTTGAGTCTAATATTGGCCGACTCAAATATCCTGCAGAAATAAAAGCCGGGGACGCAAGCGACCCCGATAGCTGGTGGTCCGGGGAACCCTTCGACTGCATATTGCTGGATGCACCCTGTTCGGGTTCCGGTGTCATTCGGCGCCATCCAGATATCAAGCATCTGCGGACGCCGGAAGATATCAGCGGCTTTCGTGAACGCCAGATCAAATTGCTCGAGGCCCTGTGGTCAACACTAGCGGAGGGTGGCAAACTGCTTTATGTCACCTGTTCAATACTGAAATCTGAAAATCAGGACGTTGTAAGCCATTTCGCAAAGGATCGTAGTGACTTACAACTGCTCGACACACAGATTGGAGAAGCCGCCAGTGATAAAGAAAACCGTATTTTTGATTGCAGCCCGGGAATTCAGCTTTTACCCATGGCGCAAGCACAGGATGGCTTTTATTATGCGCTTATGGCCAAGGCATCTTGACCTTAGACCAGCGGGATAAAAAAGAATGAAAATAGTCATATTGGGTGCGGGGCAGGTAGGCAGCACACTTGCCACTAACCTTGCCAGCGAAGCAAATGACATCACCTTGGTCGATTCTAGCGAGGTCTTGCTTAGCGAACTTCGCGACCGTCTCGACATTCAAACCGTCTGCGGCTGGGGCTCTCACCCTGAGATTCTTGAACAAGCCGGCATTGAAGATGCCGATATGCTCGTGGCAGTGACGGCATACGATGAAATCAATATGGTCGCTTGCCAGATTGCTCATTCCCTTTTCCGCACTCCCCACAAAATCGCCCGAATTCGTTCAGTGGGCTACACCAATGACGATGTGCGCAAACGCCTGTTTAAATCGGAAGACATGCCGGTGGATGTCGCCATTACGCCGGAGCAGCTTGTTACTGAACACCTAGTACAGCTCATTCATCAGCCTGGCGCTTTGCAGGTAAAAGAATTCGCCAATGGTCACGTGCAGCTGGTTGCTGTAAGTGCTCAACCCGATGCGCCCATGGTTGGCAAACCTATTCGAGAATTAGTGAATCAGCTCGGTAAGGCTGAAACCCGTGTCGCTGCCATTTATCGACATAACCGCCCAATTTTGGCAGAGGGCGACACTCAGATTGAATCCGGGGACGAAGTATTTTTCCTCGCCGCCAAAAATCATATTCGAGAGGTAATGGCTGAATTAGCCGATCGGGAAAAACCTTACCGGCGCATCGTAATTGCCGGCGGCGGCAATATCGGATTCCGCGTCGCTCAATCGCTGGAAAAAGATTACCAGGTCAAGGTCATTGAATTGGATCCTGAGCGCTGTGAGTTCCTCGCCGAAAGACTGCACAGAAGTATCGTTCTTAACGGCAGTTCCTCGGACCAGGACCTTCTTAAAGAAGAGGGTATCGAAACCGTCGATGTGTTTCTTGCTCTCACCAATAATGATGCAGCAAACATTATTTCTTCCATGCTGGCCAAGCGCCTAAAGGCCGGCAAAGTCGTAACTCTGATTAACAACCCCGTGTATGTCGACTTGATGCAAAGCAGCGAAGATATAGACATCGCTATCTCACCTTCCCAAATTACCACCAGTGCATTGCTAGCCTTTGTGCGCCGTGGCGATACGGTGAAGGTGCATTCTTTGCGTCGCGGGGCTGCGGAAGCGATGGAAATCGTTGCCCACGGCGATTCAAAATCTTCTAAGGTTGTCGGTCGGCGTATTGGCGACATCAAACTACCTGATGGCGCGACCATCGGTTGCATTGTGCGCAACATCGATAACAAGCCGCAGGTTCTGATGGGCAAGGGTGATATCGTTATTGAAGATGAGGATCACTTGATTATCTTCTTGGTGGACAAAGACGATATTCGCAAAGTTGAACAACTTTTTTCCGTCAGTATCAGCTTCTTTTAAACCATGAACTACGGAGTCATCCTTAAGGTTCTTGGCATTTTGCTCATGCTTTTTAGTACCGCCTATCTGATTCCTCTGGTGGTGTCTCTGTTCCACAACGATGGCTCTTCTTCGGCTTTTATTTATTCGCTGATTATCACCATGACTTTGGGTGCCTGCCTCTGGATACCCTTTAGCAGAGAGCAGCGCGAACTGAGGTCTCGAGATGGATTTTTAATAACTGTCCTCTTCTGGATGGTACTCGGCATAATCGGCTCACTACCATTGATCTTAAGTGCCGAACCGCACCTTTCAGTCACTGACAGCATATTTGAATCTATCTC
>JABJGI010000014.1 GCA_018662305.1 Porticoccaceae bacterium
AGAGAGAGTTCTAAATTCTAGTTACTAAAAGAGCGTGCAATCCAGCTCGATAAATTCTGCACCGAGCGCAACGAATAAGCGCTCATAGAAGGCTGTGCCATCTAGCGCCAAATCGTCTTCAATCTCGATGCGATATGCCATTTCAGTTTGATCTTCGCTCAGACGAAAATATTCGATGGTTCGAACACCATCTTGAAGCGCCCCATTTGAGCTGTAGTAGGGATAGTCGACCCTAGATGTCTCTACTACAAGCGTCAGATCATCCTGCCAACGACCTACTGAGTAACCATTCTGACTCGGCTCTATGTCCTGGGGGGCAGGCAAATCATCTCCGATGTGAATAGTGCGCTCAACGCCAAAGTACTCTGTGGTGAGCTTCATGTTATCCCCCTGCTCTTCAATCACCATGGATAGAGGTTGAGTCATAAAAATGGGCATGCCTGGTGTTTCACATCTAGCGACAGGTGCGTTAACCGTATCGAAGGCAGCAATCTGTTCTCTTGCAGTATCTGAGTAGGGTGTAGAACGGCTGACACCGGCAGTGCGACCTGCGATGCTCCATACGCGGAACAGCTTTTTGTTTTCACTCCCATCGACCTTAGTACTGAGATCCACAACAGCTTGATCCGACCCACCTACATGCTCCTGTGACCAGCGGGGTTCAAGCGTGGCAGACATGACCGCCTCCGTGCCGTTTTCAAACAGCGCGTTTAACCCCAGCATGTAATTGGATCGTTTGGTGGATTCGCTGCCGGCAATAACGATTTGTTCACCGACGACAAAATGCGCTTCCTCTACCCCCATGCGGTTGAAGAGATTGGGGCTAGCGAAGGTTTCCACGCGCCACACATCTTCGCTTCCATCTTCATTAGTAACTCGAACATCCAGTCCGGCGTGAGGATTTCTCCAGATAACTCGAACCAGTTCGCCCTGCTTTTCTACAACCTCATCAGAAAACTCCGAACGAGAGTGGTGCGCCATCAGGGCTGCTGGAATCAGCGCCAGCATGAATGCCGCTGCTGAAAATAGATTTTTAATGGACATCGCTACTTCCCCCTTTTGGTAGCAGTGCGTTCAAGAATAGCAACTAAGCTCAAAGCCTGCTTCAAAAAAGGGGTTTAGGCTTATTCTTTTGTAGAGACGTACTTAAGTATTTCGACCACCTGCTCTGGGGTTGTTGACCATGCCAAGGCGGAGGCATCAACTTCCTTGAGTGGGTGTATTATGTCTTCATCGTGAATAGTGATGTAGGGCGTACCCAATGCTGCCAGGTATCCAGCATCAAATGCGGCGTTCCACTGTTTGTATTGAGATCCGAAACGGACAACACCAACATCACAGTTTTCCAGAGCCGTTTTGATGCGAATGGCATTCACTTTTGCTGACTTGTGATCTCGCCAAAACTGGTTGGTTTCTTCGCCGAGTAAATCACCCGCGGCGTCGCTGGCGTCGTGATCGGTAACGGCAGATGTGAATACGATGTTGAGATTATGAGCCTCACAGCCCTCTTTTATTCGCTGCCTCCAATCCGTATGGATTTCACCGGAGAGATACACATTCAGTTCCATAATTGTTCCTGTATTAATCAAATAGTTTAGTTCTGACTGTCGCGCAGTTCGGTATCAGAAAGCTACTTTGCAAACAGCTCGTTCTCAATATCTCTAAAGGCCTTAAACTCAAGAGCATTTCCGGAAGGATCCATGAAAAACATAGTGCCTTGCTCCCCGGGCTGCCCTTTGAACCGCACATAGGGTTCGATAATAAACTCATCGACGAATTCCCTGACCTTCTCGGAAAATTCTTCCCATTCGTCAAAGTGTAATACCACTCCACAGTGGGGAATTGGCACGCCATGCCCATCTACCGGATTTGACGTGCTAGTTACTTTCCCATTGCTGCCAATCTGCGGGTTTAGATGAACGACGTATTGATGACCGAAGAGATTGAAATCAATCCAGTCTTCTGAGCTCCTTCCTTCTGGAAGTCCCATTTTCACGCCATAGAATTCTCTGGCTTCGTCGATATCGCGAACCTGAACAGCAATGTGAAAGGGTGTCAGCTGCATCGATCCCTATCCAGCTAAATTATCAGCCTGCACTCTGTTCCTGTTTTTTTGCAATTCGGTGTGCATGCAGAAGCGGTTCGGTGTAACCCGATGGTTGGGTTTCGCCTTTGAACACCAGATCACAGGCAGCCTGGAATGCAATTCCCTCATAGCCAGGAGCCATAGCTTCATAATCCGAATCGCCAGCGTTTTGCCCATCTACCACAGCCGCCATTCGTTTGAGGCTCTCCAGAACCTGCTCCTCTGTACAAACGCCATGGCGAAGCCAGTTGGCCAGATACTGTGAGGAAATACGCAATGTCGCGCGATCTTCCATAAGGCCAACATTGTTGATGTCTGGCACTTTGGAACAACCAATACCCTGATCTACCCAGCGAACTACATAACCCAGAATACCCTGAGCATTGTTGTCTATTTCCGCCTGGATTTGCTCTTCAGTCAAAGCGCTTTGCTCCGCTTCTGACATCAGTGGAACGTTCAGGATATCTTCCAGCTTCGCTCGATCACGAGATTTTAATTCGTCCTGACGCGCGGCTACATTGAGACGATGATAGTGAATACTGTGCAGAACAGCTGCGGTTGGTGAAGGCACCCAAGCCGTGCTGGCACCCGCATTCGGGTGACCTATTTTTTGCTCCATCATGGCTGCCATCTCATCTGGCATTGCCCACATGCCCTTACCGATCTGTGCTTTACCTTGAAGGCCGCACTCCAGCCCAATATCAACGTTCCAGTCTTCGTAAGCCAGAATCCAATCCTGTTGTTTCATGCGCGACTTGGGCACAAAAGCACCGGCACGAATCGAGGTGTGGATCTCATCACCTGTGCGATCCAGGAAGCCAGTATTAATAAATACCACTCGCTCGCTCGCTGCGCGGATACACTCTTTCAGATTGAGGGTAGTACGGCGCTCCTCGTCCATAATGCCAACTTTTAGAGTGTTCGCTTCAAGTCCTAGTAGCTGCTCCACACGCTCAAACAACTCAACAGTAAAGGCAACTTCTTCTGGGCCGTGCATTTTCGGCTTAACAATATAAACACTGCCTGAGCGACTGTTTTTACGCTCGGTATTGCCCTGCAAATCATGCATGGCTGCCATGGAGGTGAACACGGCATCCAGAATACCCTCAGGTGACTCGTTGCCGTCGGCGTCCAGAATCGCGTCATTGGTCATCAGATGACCGACATTTCGTACAAAGAGCATGCTGCGGCCATGCAAGGTCAGGCTTCCGCCATCAGGAGTCTCGTAAGTCCTGTCAGCATTCATGCTGCGGGTCATCTCCCGGCCACCTTTACTGAAGCTAGCCGTGAGAGTTCCTTGCATAAGGCCCAGCCAGTTGCTGTAGACCTCAGTCTTATCTTCGGCGTCCACCGCTGCGATAGAGTCTTCGCAGTCCATAATGGTGGTGACCGCGGCTTCACAGAGAATATCCTGAATCCCGGCAGAATCGCTCTTGCCGATACTGCCCTCGGAATCAAACTGAATTTCAATATGAATACCATTGTTTTTAAGCAGGACGGCACTCAGCTGGTCACCTTCCTTTTTGAGGCCGACAAATTGTTCTGGGCTAGCCAGTCCAGTTTCGCTGCCATTTTCCAGAGTCACTACCAAGTTAGCGGCATCGGAACGATACCCCTGACTTCCGGCATGTGAACCGCCGCTCAGCGGGAAAATTTCATCCAGATACTCACGCGCAAAGTCGACAACCTTTTGCCCGCGCACAGGGTTGTAACCGCCTTCAGCTTGGGCACCACCTTCATCGGATATAACATCAGTTCCGTAAAGTGCGTCGTAAAGACTTCCCCAGCGGGCATTGGCAGCGTTGAGCGCAAAGCGAGCATTCTTAACGGGTACCACCAACTGAGGTCCGGCGATGGTAGCGATCTCCTCGTCTACCTTCTCGGTGGTAACGGAAAAGTCTTCGCCCTCAGGGACAAGATATCCAATCTCTTGCAGAAAGCTTTTATAAGCAGCGGGATCCAGATCTTGATTCTGGTCGTGCCATTGATCGATTTTCTGCTGCAGCTGTTCACGCTTTTCCAGCAGTGCTTTGTTCTTGGGAGCGAGGTCGTTTAACAACTGTTCCAGTTCAGGCCAGAATTTCTCCATATCGATCCCGGTTCCGGGAGCGATTTTCTGTTCAACCAAATCGCACAAAGAGTCCCCTATGGATAAGTTGGCTCGCTGGGTGTAGTTGGTCATGTGGCTATTCCTCAATTCTTAAAATGTTTTGTCAGTGGCGCTCAGACCTGATTGGTAATGGCAGAGCCGCCTTCGAATCTTTCTTTCTTGTTCAGGCCTGTTTAGCTTAGGCCCATCTGCTCCATCCAGGATTCCACTTCATCACCACTGCCAATAGAGGGGGCGATAAGCCCGTCAATCATAAAGGTGGGCGAAACATGAATACCGTTCTGGCGCGCAAAGCGCGTATGGTTCTTGACCGGCTGAGTCAGAGCCGGGATGGCAAATGCCTCGGCAACATCGACACCTGAATCTTTCTTGATACGCTCCAGGATCTGGTTGGGGGTCGCATCCATATTTGACCCGCTAGCATGATCATCGAACTCGTAGTCATCACGATGTGCGTAGACCGCATTCATCACTGCTCTAGCAGTTTCCTTGCCGCCATTAAGAGTCGATGCTGCGATTATCGCACGGGTTATAACACCGGAGTACATGTGCCAGGGCTGAGAATGAAGGTAAACCTTTACGCTGATCTTGTCGGCTCCGGCCTTTACGAGCAGCTCATCAATCTTACCGAAGGCCTTGGCCGAAAAAGGACAGGTTGGCTCCAGGAACATAGCAAACTCTATTGGACCATGTCCCCAAACCAGTGGGTCTGCGTTCAAATTCATCTCAGCCATGACTAGCCCTCATATTCGAGGATATAAAGCCCGGCGTTGTAGTCGGAAGCGTAAACAATGCCTTCCTTGGATACCCAAATGTCACAGGACTGGATCACTTGGGCACGGTTTGGTCGTTTGTCCATCAAGCGCGCAGGCGGCGGTGGAACAAAGGCCGCAACTTCTTCGGGCCGGTATTCGTTAGAAATATCGTAAACCCGAATACCCGCATTCTGCTGAGTAGCAAAGATCAGCTGGTCGCTTACCAGGCCGTCCGGACGGTTTTCGTGAATGTTGTGCGGACCAAAATGTGCACCCTTGTTCACGAAATCGTCTTCACTCGGCAGAGGTACCGTGGAAATGCTGACCGGATTTGAAGGTTCGCGGATATCAAATAACCAGATGTGCTTAACGCCATCGGCACAGTTGTCCAGCACCGCCTCATCAGCAACTACTAGCAGGTCGCGATCCGGAAGAGGTAGACAGTTATGTGTTCCACCGCCAAAAGGAGGCGACCAATTGCGATGCACGATCAGCTCGGGATTGGCTCTATCCTTAACATCCATAATCACCATTCCGGCATCGCGCCATGCGCCATATGCCGTATCGCCATGAACAATGGCGTGGTGCAGCCCGCCGCGGGCATCGTCTTCGGCTGGTTCTTCGCCAGCCGCCGCGTTCATACCCGGCAACCAATAGCGTCCCGCTTCTTTCGGGTTGGTGGGATCTGCCATATCGATGGTGATGAATATGTAATCGGTAAAACCGTCCAGCAATGCAGAGGCATAGGCCCAGCGTCCGCCGGTATACCACAGGCGGTGAATACCACCCCCTGCAACAGGCATAAAACCAATCTGGCGCGGCTGTGCCGGATTGGAAATATCGTAGACCGACATTCCTGCTGTCCAGTCTTGAGCAGCGGTCGCATCTGTTATACCGGTCTTCTTACCGATTTTACCTTTGTAATACTCTTCTTCGTTCTGGAATTCTTCCGCCGCGAACATATTCTTGGCATTAATTACCAGCAGCAGATCCTCATGGCTCTGAAGATGGATATTCCAGGTATTGGGCGGCGCAGGCACATAGGCCACCGGTTTGGGGTTTCGGGGATCACGGCAGTCAACGACACTAAAGCCATCAGAAAACATATGGCCAATGATGGCATGCCCCTTGTTGACCATTAGTTGGACACCGTCCGGGCGCCCTCCCTGATCGGAGTAACCGAGAAGTTTCAGGTTGTGAGCGTATTCTGGAGTCGGAAGATCAGCTGTCACGATAGTTCCATCCCTTTTGGTTGGTATTAGTTATGCGCTAGTTTTTAGGCGGCTCTTTAATCGACTATTTAGGCGAACCGAGAAGGCGACGAACGTTCTCCGCCGCTACCTCAGCGATACGCCGATTGGCATCCTGTGTCACACCTGCAACATGAGGCGAGAGAATAAGATTCGGTACGCCCTGGAATATTTCTTGCGCCCTTTCATCGATGGGCTCGACGTCAAGCGAGTCCAGTGCGGCACCGGCAATTTTTCCAGACTTGAGTGCCTCTGCGCAAGCCGCTTCGTTAACAATGCCTCCGCGTGCGGAGTTAACCAGAATTGCAGTGTCCTTCATCTTCTCGAAGGCGGCCGCATCGATTATGTCGATAGTCGAAGGAAGCTTGGGGCAGTGCAGCGAAATAACATCCGCCTCGGCAATCAGGGTATCAAGATCAACACGTCGAGCTTTTTCCCAGGCCGGCGAATCTTCCGGCATAACCGCATCATATGCGATCACATCCATGCCCATCGCACGGGCTTTCTCACCGGTAACCTGCCCAATTGAACCGAAGCCGATAATCCCCATAGTGAGGCCTGTGATCTCTCTTGCACCGGCAAATTTAGCGCGATCCCAGCCACCGCCGGCAACATAGTCAGTAACGAAGTAGGCTCGACCGCGCAGCAGTGCCATGGCAGAGCCAATAACGTATTCAGCGACTGATATGGCGTTCGCGCCTATAGAAGGACAAACTTCAATTCCGCGAGCCTTGCAGGCTTCAACGTCAATGGTATCAAGTCCGACACCCATACGTGCGACCAGCTTCAGATTTGGTGCTGCATCCAAAAGCGCAGTGTTAACGATGGTGTCGTTGCGCACGATAATAGCTTTAGCTTCGGCGACTTCTTTATGCAACTCGTCGATTTTGCTCCAGAGTTTTGGATCCCAGAAAGCACCGTATTCGGCGATTAATTTGTTAGCGGTAGGTTCGTGCATGAACTCCGAAATTACGACTTCAGCCATTGTTCCTTCCTGTCTCTATTCTTGCGCTAGAAATCAATCTCTAAAGAGCAATAGCTCTTTAGAGTAATTCGCGCTCTTTGTTGTAGGGATGCTCCATGCCGTAACCATGAACAGCTCGGTAACCATCGTAGTCGCGCTCTTTGTAGTGCAGGTATACCCATGCAGCCAGAAAAGCGAAAGGCAAAATAAACATCAAAGCTGCCAGCATAGGCATAGGGTACTGCATCAGGCCAGAACCGACCGCACCGATAGCGAACATCATGGCAAAATAACCCGAGGTCTTATGATAGGCCTCAAAAATACGGCGCCTTTTAGTGCGACTGTAGTGATCACCCTTCCAGGTCTCGGGGTCATCAAGGTCGGCGGTATAGTAATACTTACCGCCGTGAGTACCGCGAAGCATACCTGAGATAGCCTGCAGGCATCCCATGAGAATGGTCAACAACCCTAGAATCGAGTGCACAGAACCGCTGATTCCCTGGCTTACTATCAAAGCAACAAACATTCCAGCTAGCGACATAAGAACCGCAAAGTACAGCCCGTATTTGTGAATCGTAAACCACCACCACTGTTTGTTGAGTGGACTAACTTTTACTCGCACGCCTTCCAGGGTCGGCTTGGGTTTGCCAAAACGAATGATGGTGATACATAGAGGCACCAGCACCATCCAGATGCAGAACATCAGAATGGCGTGGTAATTCCAGTGGATATCAACGGTTCGACCCAGCCACTCTAGGTAAACTTCTGTCGGAATTTCGTGTACTTGTGCGTCAGCCATTTAGGCCTCTCCCGAGTTAATTTATCTTTGAATCCGGATTGCTGCCCACTCTGGATAGCGGGCATGGCCGGCTACAGCGCTTTAAATGATGATGCCGCACTCTTCAGGCAGTGCTTCAAGTTCAGCTCTCAGTGTGTTTTTCTGCTCATCGCTCAGTTTGACCAATGGCGGAAACAACTCTGTCCAGCTGTCATCACCGGTTTTCCAAACTTGTATCTGTTTGACCGCCGCCATCAGCGGATATTGAGCGATCACCTGACGCACATCGTTCAACAGGCTCTGCAATCTCTCCTGCTCTTCTCCAGTTGCGTCCAGAGTACGTTTCGAAAGAGATGCTGAGATCTGTGTGGTCGCAGAGATAATGCCGCCACAGCCTTTGGCTAAGCCATCGACAAGCACGCCTTCATTTGAAGGAAAAACATCGAAGTCATCAGCAGCGCCAACAAAGGCCAGAGAACCCTCATAGTCGCCAGAACTGTCTTTCAAACCGGCAATGATCGGACCAAATTCTTGCTTGAGTCGCTGAATCAATGGAATTGAGATTGGCACAGCTGACATCGCTGGGAAGTGATACAGATAAATCCTCAGCGAGTCCGAGCCTACCTGTTCGATCAGCCGGGCGTAATAAGCAAACACACCCTCATCACTGGGATTTTTATAGTAGAAAGGTGGCAAAACCAGCGCATTGTTATAACCCGCCTCTAGCCCGGCTTTTGTCAGGGCAGCAGCGTCGTCTGCTGAACTGGAGCCTGTACCAATGATCGCGCGATCGGTGGGAATGCCTGCTTCGGCAAAGGCCGCGGGCAATTTAAGGCGCCAATCAAAGGGCAGTGAATTTCCTTCACTGGTAGTACCGGTCGGTGCTACACCGGTCAGGCCATCCGCTATAATCTGCTTGCAATAGCTGGTCAGTTTTTGCGTATCGGGTCGGCCATCTGCTCCAACCGGAGTGATTGCAGCGGAGTAAACGCCTTTTGTTGCCTTGCTAGTCATTCTCTAGTCCTGTTATGTATGTGCTTTTATGCCTGTTTTCTAAGCCTGCTTTACTAAGCCTTTATGGGGTCTACGCCACGCGCCTTCACTATAACCTTGATAGCACCGTCGACTCGCTCGCGCGCGTAACGCAGGGCTTCTGGCAGATCATCCAGCGCGAAGGTATGTGTATGTATGGCGGTAGCATCAAAACGTTTGTCTTTCATGAAAGACATGGCCCGATAGGTACCGCTTTTCCCTTCGCCGCGAATACCGTACATGTAGATATTGTTCATCACAGCGTAAGGTAGATCGACTTTGCAAGGCTCATGAGGGAAAGCTGCAAGACAGATTTTGCCGCCTCTGTTTGTCATATGAATGGAATCGTTGAGAGAACCTTCGGTTCCAGCGCACTCGATTACATAGTCAGCACCTGGCTTTCCTACGATCTCCTTAACAGCTTCCACCGAATCTTCCACTTCGCGAACGTTGATTGTGTGAGTAGCACCCAACTTACGTCCCATCTCAAGCCGGTTTTCGCGAGTACCTGTCAAGATGACAGGGTCCGCTCCCAGTGACCGTGCTACAGCTACCGCTATCAGGCCGATTGGACCAGGCCCGCTGACAACAACGCTTTCGCCTGCGACCAGCCCACCCAGTTCGGTCAGCCCGTACATGGAAGTTCCTGCTGTTACGACCAGCGCAGCCTCTTCGTCGGACATATCGTCCGGCACAGGAACCAGGGTATTAATGTGATTGACCGCATATTCTGCAAAACCACCATCGGTAGTCATACCATTCGCACGGTGGCCTTTAGATCTGTAGCTGTAGTTATGGCAGGAGGTATACATACCCATACGACAGCGTTTGCACCGGCCGCACCCAGCATGTACTTCCACAGTAATTCGTTGGCCGATTTTATATTCATCGACATCGGGCCCGAGACCCACAACAGTACCCATATATTCATGGCCAAATGTGAAGTCTTTATTGAAAGCTATCTCGCCCTCAACCATCGCCGGCAACCCGCTACGAATAATTTCCAGATCCGTACCACAGACAGCAATGGCATCTATTCGAACCAGAACTTCAGACTTGTCAGGCTGGGGGACAGGTTTTTCAACCATCTCGATTTCATCGGCACCCTTCAGTATCCAAGCTCGCATGTGGCTTGGTACGCTAAGGTCATCAGCAGTGGGTGATACATTTTGCTCTGACACGACAATCTCCTCTGTTGAAGGTCGGACAATGTAAGTTAAATCCCGGCTTTTTGTCAACGATTATCGATAATATAGAAGAACAAAACCCTCCACTTCCAGAGCCCTTTCATCACCATCCTATCCTAAGGAGTACCTCTTTAAACTCCTTGTATTTCATTAGCCTTTGGCATAAATTATTTATTATCGATAATGGAGTATTTTCATGCCTCAAGGCACAAAGTTAAATCGCACATCTCTTTCCCAACAAATTCGCGAAGCCCTTCTGGAGCGGATAGTTTCAGGTGTTCTAAAGCCTGGTGACCGACTGGTCGAACTCAAGATTGCCGAAGAAATGCAGACAAGCCAGGCACCGGTTAGAGAAGCGCTGCGCGAACTGGAAGCGATCGGCCTGATTGAATCTCAACGCAATCGCGGTACGCGAGTCCGAACCCTGGACGAAACCGAATTAGCCGAAATATATATGGTGCGAGCGGAGCTGGAAGCCCTTGCAGGAGATATTGTCGCGAACGGAGACCCAGAACTTCCCATCAAGCTGGAAAAAATCGTTGAGCGTATGAAAAAGGCAGCAGACAAAGGAGACATAAAAAAATTCGTCATACTGAATTCAGAGTTTCACGGCACCATCATCCAAGCAACGGGAAACAATACGCTTGTGAGAGTTTGGGAAGGGCTTGATGTCAGCAGCCGTACCTGGGTAAACATGTCCCTTACGGCTGCCGATTTACATGACTTCGTAGATTCTCATTCTGAGATCGCCCATGCAATCGCTAAAGGAGATGCCGCAGAAGCCCGTGAACTCTCATGGCGTCACGTGCGCGAAAGCATACCCAACAGAGCTGACTGAACTACCTATCTGAACTACCTATCTAAGTAGCCTCTAATAAGCCGGCCCTACGGCGACACGCTTCCCTGTCACTGTATGACTCTCCGCCATGTCAATGACGGCGATCGCGTAATCCTCTCTCGAGAGCATACTGGAACCGTTTCGGTCAAAGAGCGTCTCCTGATCTCCAAGCCTGTAGCGGCCGGTAACTTCGCCCTGCCCCATGATGGCACCGTAGGCTGCTGACATCACGGTCCAATCAAAACCGCTGGACTCGCGATAGGCTTCCAGAGCCAGCCAGTGCCCCTGGAACAATCCATGTACATATGTGCCGGGTTCAAGATCAAGGGTATTAAACACTCGAACACCATTGGTGTTCAGCGTCGTTCCGCTACCAACCTGGATAACATGAGGTGTCGCAGAACCAAGCTGGGATGCAGCTTCGATATAGGCTTTCGCACCTAGGAAAGCATAGGCCTGCTCAGGTGCATTGCCTGATCCAACACCGCCGACGGCGACGATCACAGCATCCGCACCGCTGACAGTCTCAAGGATAGAGTCCGAATCAGTGACATCCCCCTGAACAGCAGAGAAATTCGGGTTCTCGTTCTGCAAGCTTTCAGGGTTGCGCGAAACACCGACAACACTGTGACCTCGATTTAGTGCTTCCTCGGCAATTAAGCTACCAACGTTGCCGCTCACCCCATAGATAACAAAAGTATCGGCAAAAGCGCCCGGAACAAACAACCCGAACAAAGCAATGAATGGTATGAAGAATATGTTTTTGCTGCGTTTCATAATTGCTCCCAAATTTCCAAATATAACCGCCAGTATTTTTCGTTCATTCTGGAGGACGCTTTAAGAGCGTCTTCCGAATTCCTCGTCGAGTGCACCATGAATACGAGCCACAGCTTCCGCATCAGGCGCTTTAGTGAACTGGCTAACGATAATAGCCAGGGGTATGTTGAAGGCCAGTCCTAGGAAGGACGCGTCGAAGCGGGTCCAGCTCGCCGGTAACAGATTCGGCACGGTGATCTCGACAAATCCCCCCAATGGGAAAGCCTTCCCACCAAGAAGGGCCATTAAGGAGACGATCAGCCCCGCTATGATCCCGGTAGTGATGCCCATCTTTGTCAATCGAAACTTACCCATAGGTATAGTGACCGCTATTACTGCGGGCAAGAGTTGAACAATCATCGCCGCCGTAACACCGATCATAAGTACGACCAGCGACCAACGATACCCCGCGGCGAGAACTGTAAGAGCAACCAAGAAGACCACAAAGATTCGCCCAACGGAAAGATAGTGCCTGTCCGATTCATTCTTTTTGATAAAGCCCTTGTACACGTCTTTTGTGAGCATTGCAGCGTTAGCATTGGTATCTGCATCCATGGACGACATGCCTGCAGCGAGGCCGCCTGCGACAATTATCCCGGCAAACCAGGCTGGAGCGTAAGTTGCCAAAAGCAGAGGGAAAGAATTATCGCCAGCGGCTCCCTCTAAGGTTGGAAAAAAGTAAAAAGCGGTGAAGCCAATAACCATGGCTGGCAGATACATCGCCATCAGGTAAAAACCTACTGTTAAACCGATTCTTCGGGTCGTGGCTACATCCTTTGCCGAGTAAAAGAACATAAAGCCTCTAGGCAAAATTGCCCAGTAGAGCGCGATACCGAACACAGGCCAAGTTAGCCACCACTCAGCTGTGGCGCGCCCCTGTGGACCGGGCAAGGTCAGCAATTCAGGTTCAGTATCCTTAATGGTATTGAATAAGGTCATCAGATCGCCATCGATAAGCGTGAGACACCAAATCGCAGCAGCCCAAACGGCAACGAACATCCAGATTGCCTGAGCAACCGTAGTCCAGGTGACGCCGCGTATTCCGCTGGAGGTCACGTAGACGATAACCATCACACCCATGATAGCCAGGGCTCCCCAATAGGGAATGTGTCCCTCAGTACCGCTCGACAGAAGTATGGCTGGGCCGGTGACATTCGCCGTCATGAGGGGGATACAGGCAGCTAGGATGTAGATTGCAATAAAGGCTCTGAACTTGCCGTCGCCAAAATAATCGACGATCAGATCAGCCGGTGTGATGTAGTTGAATTTCTTACCGAGGCAAGTGATTCGTGATCCGATGAAATAAATGACCCCCAAGGGCGTCAGTACCGTCCAGAGTATGTTGGCCGCAAAAGCAACACCATGAGAATAATAAAAACCCATGGAGCCGGGAATCGCAAAAGCGGTGTGAAATCCGCCGGCGATACCGAGATACAACACGATAAAGCCAAAACCGGAACCGACCTTGAAGTAGTCGTCCATGGCAACACGGTTGGCTTTCGTCCAGCGGCCAGTTCCCACCCAGAGGATAAGCAGGGAGTACAGAACGACAATGATGATTGTATAGTGCCAAGATTCCAAGGTTATTCTCCTTTCGCCGCTTGGCGCTCATTCTCAATTTTTAGTCCGAAGAACAGACAACCAAACAGCCAGACAGTGCCCCAGCCGCTACACCAAACATATACCAGCGGCATACCGAGAACGGGGATAGGCTTGTTCACGAACAAAGTGCCGACCCAAACCATAAGGAAACAAATTAAGAACCAGCCCAGATAGAGCTTGTCCCATAAGGTCCGGGGAACGAGATGATTGGAATGTCCGGGGTTAGTCATGCTTCCTCCTGATTAGAGATGGTGCAACACTGCTAAGGGCACTATAAACACTGTTTATTCTGGTTCCCATAGTCGGGACATGCAAATAGGACTTCCTTTTTTTGCAAATCACGAACTGCAAGCTCTACGACTGCTAGCTCATGAATAGGAACAGGAACAGATACACCCCTAGTAAAATTAAACCTTAAGTTCAGGCGTAAGGTAGGTATAAATTTACCCCATGTCAACGATTATCGATAAAGTGATTGTCATAGCCATACCGATTTCTGTACACTCTGCGCTCCAGAATTAGGAGAAACAATTCATGATTTCCGTTAAACGATTAAGCATTGAAGACGCTCGAATTTTAATCGAAGGCGCTCGCGCCAAAGCCGAACAAATTGGCGTGCCCATGTGCATCGCAATTTCGGATGACTCAGGAAATCTGGTCGCCTTCGAACGTATGGATGGCGGCAAAGCACATAGCATTCAGGTTTCAACGGACAAGGCTTTTACTGCCGGCGCCGCGCGCAAAGCTACTCACGAATACAATGCAGTAAATACTCCTGGAAGCCTGGCATTCGGAATTCATACTGAATGTGGCGGCCACATCAGCACTGTTGGTGGAGGCCTGCCGGTTATGGTCGACGGCGAATGCGTTGGCGGCATCGGTGCAAGTTCGGGAACGCCCCAACAGGATATGGACGTAGTACAAGCCGGAATCGATCACTTTTTAGCTTCTCTTTAAAAGCTCGCAAATAGGTTCGCAATGAGTTCGCAAAAATTGAACTCGAAACCTGCGAACTAATAGCCTTTAAAGATTGCCGGCCGACTGTACCAACCTCAGGAGCATTCACTGGGGTTGGTACTAGATGTCGCTCTACCCACTAAATCTCGAATTGATACCCTGCTAATTGAAGGTTCACCCTTCAACTCTATGCCAAAAATCTATTCCACTACTCTCAGTACTACCGGATAACAGGGAATGATTGAACTGCTCAGCTCGAGTCAGCTTTGGCAATTTTCCTCTCTACAGATCTACCTGACTGTCCTGCTCTTTGTCTGGACCGGTTTTGTGCGCAGCGGATTAGGATTTGGGGGAGCTGCGCTCGCTCTACCGATGATGTTGCTGATCTATGACCAGCCGGTATTCTGGCTACCGGTCATCGGCACACACTTACTCTTCTTTACCTTTATCAGCCTGGTCGGACGACTTCGCGAGGTGGACTGGACCTACCTGAAGAAGTCCCTCTGGTTTATTTTTCCAGCCAAAGTGGTAGGTGTACTAGGACTACTCAACCTGCCAAACAATTTGCTGGTGACAGTGATTTACCTGATCACGCTATGTTATGCATTGATGTGGGTATTCAAGATGTCCATTCACAGTAAAGATGGCTGGTCGGAGAAACTGTTATTGGTGCTGGGCGGCTATATCTCTGGTACCTCCCTGACGGGCGCGCCGATGTTAGTTGCCGTTTACCTACAGCACGTGGATCGCTACCAACTGCGCAACACGCTCTTTGTCCTATGGTTTATTCTGGTGTTGACGAAGATGGGTACCTTTGTCGCATTCGGTTTCTCTTTACATACCCTGAGCGCTCTAATGTTGATACCGGCAGCGGCGATTGGGCATTTCATCGGGCTGCGAGCGCACGACTATCTGCTGCGCAATGATGCCCGCTTCAAACGAGTATTAGGTGTGTTTTTGGCAGCAATCTGCCTGATAGGGCTTTGGCAAATTTAATCGGCAAAATGGTGCTCTTCCGACTCTAGACGCTCACCGAATCACATCTATTCCTATATCGTTTCTCATGCAATCTTGTATATTCTCACCCCTCTACAAAATTAGCGGGTATTCAAGATGCCAGTAAGTAAACTACTTGCGGTGGTTGGCCTGGTCGCTTTGTCGACCAATCTATCGGCACACCATGGGGCTAATTCTCAATTTGATCTCAGTGTGGAAATATCACTCACAGGGCTAGTAACTGACCTTCGCTTCGTCAATCCGCATTCCTACGTCAGTTTCGACTTAACTGGCGACGACGGAAACTATGTTCTCGATGATTCGGGACAACGCATAAATGTGCAGTGTGAAATGCTTTCAGGGACTTCCCTAAGACGTGCCGGCTGGACAGAAGAAATGTTCTCTCCGGGCACTCCCATCAAGGTAGGCGGAAATCCATCACGCAGGGAAGAGAATGTCTGCGTATTGGAAACAATGGCTTTGGACCGTGGGCCGGAAGTGACGCGCTTTGCGCAGTTTGACGAGACTCGGCCGGTGGCTGATTCTGCCCGTCAGGCAAGGACTCCCTGGGGAGATCCAAACATTGCCGGCGACTGGGCAGCAGAAGCGCGTACCGCCAGACCGGTTCAGGACGAGGCCTATCCGCGGGTCGAACCGATTCGACTTACAGAGGCTGGCCAAGCGGCCGCTGATGAAGTGCTTGCTCGAATAGCCGCAGGTGAGATCGCAGACCCCCGAATTAATTGTCAGCCCAGAGATTTTATTTCGGACTGGACATTTAACTGGATGCCGAATCGAATCGTCCAGGAACAGAATAGGATCGAACTTACTTATGGGTTTATGGATCGCAAGCGCATCATCCATTTGGATGCGGATGAGCATCCGGCTGATCTAAGTCTGGATTTATCAGGCCATTCCATTGGTCGCTGGCAGAACGATGTACTAATAGTCAATACGCTTGGTTTTGAACCCGGTTTTCGAAGCGTTCAGAATGCCATTACACAAATTAACAGCGACCAATATCACGTCATTGAGCGCTTCTGGCTCGACAATGAACGCGGTACGCTGACCCGAGATTACGAGGCCACCGACACCCTATACTGGACACCTGAGTCTGTAAGAAGCGGTACGGATGTGCTGTATATTTCCAACCTCCCTTGGGAGCCCTATAACTGCAACGATCTCACGGTAGAGTAATTGAGTCACTCGCAAAGGCCGGGGTAAGAAAGATCTTACCCCGCCGCTACTCTAGCTTGGTAGCCACTTGGCAATCATATTCAGAAATAGGATTTTCGGACCGAGCAAAAGAGAAGCTCGAACTGAGAGGTTCTCTATAATGTATTGGATCAGTAGCAATCCAACTCATAGTCAATAACCCAGTTTGTTCGTCCACACTAAAACGTTCCGTCAGTCGTAACTCTTCACTATGCAAAATGCCTTCGTGAGGAATCAACACTCCGGGTATAAATCCCGTCGTTTCAATAATTAATTCATTCCCCTCATAACGGGCGATGGAATGTCCTACGCGACTTGGTGTTAAGCCCGCCGGGTGGGCAGCTTGATTCAAATAAATAACCCGCTTTAGGTCATAAATTTCATGCTGAATGGTGATTAGATCACCGTTTTGGCTAATATTGGTTGGGGAAAAATCCGGTTGTCGCCAGGCTCTAAGAATACTTGGCAATTCACAATTTAAATTAGGGTCATCGGTAACCACGTTGTAGTTTTCCGACGCGGCCAAACCAACTTCTGTTAGCTTGGACAAATGTGGATTGTTGTTCATTGTGGCCGACCCGGGCCCACCATCTGGAAAATCCTCGGTCGTCGGTGCATTCGCGCGAACCCAATTTCCCAAAACATTTAGACCCACTTCAACTTCATCGCCAACGACCTCACCATTTACCACCTGACCGAAGGTGAAAGAGGTAGAGGTGCCATCTACAAATTCAGCGTTTCTAAGATATATGGTGTTTTGGTCTCGGCGCGCTTCATAACCCGTTATTTTTATCTCTTGCCCTGGTAGAAAATGCTCGGCAGTCCAACCTTGTTGATTCAGCGTACTACTAGCCGTCATTTCAGTGCGCCAAGTTGTAGTAACGCCATTTTCATCCAGCACATCTATAAACAACTCAGAATGCGGATTCTGATATTTAAACTCCTGAACAACGCCTTCAATCGAAATAGTTATATCAGGATTAAAATGGAAGTTTATGGAGTGATGGGCGTTTGCTGGAGCGACCAAAGCCAGCATCAAGGGAAGGAATACCATTTTATTTGAAGAATTCATTTGCTCTCCAAGCTAGTCAATACGCCTGCTTCTGTATTGATTGAGTGATTTTCAGTCAAATTATACTCGCGATGTGGAGGCAACCCGCCTAGAAAAATGAGTCATTGAAGGGTACAGGATCTTGTTAGGAATGGAGCCCTGGGGCGGAATGCTCGAACCAGGTGGTTTGCTTTCGACTCAATAAACTCAGACATAAAAAAGCCCCTGCAAGAGGGGCCTTTTTATAACTGTATGGTGCCCAGGGGCGGAATCGAACCACCGACACGAGGATTTTCAATCCTCTGCTCTACCGACTGAGCTACCTGGGCGTATAAATCTATTGTGCTTGCTTGTGACTTCCCACATTACAATGTGAGGGGGCCAAAAGAGGCGC
>JABJGI010000060.1 GCA_018662305.1 Porticoccaceae bacterium
AGGTCTTGGTGAGATGAACCCTGAGCAGCTTTGGGAAACCACAATGGATCCGGCAAATCGCCGTCTGCTCCAGGTGACCATTGATGATGCGATTGCCGCTGATCAGATATTTACTTGTTTGATGGGTGATCAGGTTGAGCCAAGGCGGGAGTTTATTGAGGAGAATGCTCTGTCCGTAGCCAACCTCGACGTCTAGTCGGGGGTTGGTCTTTTGCTCCCTAGCTACGTTAAAAGCCTGCTCAAGTCGGTCGTTTATTAGCATTTAAACTTTCTCCTTTGCGCGGGCTTTTGCCTTGCTAGAAAGCAAAACTCCGAACCCCTTTCTCGCTCTCAATTCAGCCGGGTAAAGTATCCAACCCCTTCCTTGATAAACAGAAACAAGGAAGTGATCGCTAACTTACGAATCATGCGGTTGAGGCTTCTCTGTCGGTAGGTCTGCTTTCTGGCGTATCCAGCTTTCAACTTCGTCGGTCAGTTCTTTGGAGTCTTTGTTTTTGGTGTCTATGGGTTCGCCAATCCAGACCTGAATTTTCCCTTTGCTGAATTTGCCTCCTGGACTCCAGCAGTTGTGAGCGCTGTGGGCGATAGGTAGTAGCGGCACGCCTGCATCGATAGCCAGTTTTACGCCTGTTCGAGTAAAGCGTCGGTAGTCGCCATAGGGAACGCGGGTCCCTTCTGGGAAAACCAGCACGTTGATGCCCTTTTCCAGGCGTTTTGCACCCTGGGTTTCAATGGTTTTAATGGAGCCTCGAGCATTCCCCCGATCAATACCGATGTGTCCTGATCCCCATAGAGCCCACCCAAAGAAGGGTATGCGCAGAAGCTCTCTCTTTAGGATGCTTACGATGGGGTTGAGGAGGTAACAGAAATACAGTGTCTCCCACTCACTTTGATGATTTGAGACAGCAACAAAAGGTGCTTTGGGGATATTCTCTTTCCCTATTAGTTCAACCTTATTGCCGATAAAGACTGTGTAGAGAATTCGGCTGGCAAAAAGATTCCAAAGTGTCGCGATGCTCAGGCACCAGCGCTTGGGCATTAGCTGACCCAAGGTAATTACAAAAACCGAAGCGATAAAAAGGCTCGGAATGTAGAAAAGGTAGTAGAGTCCCTTTCGAAGAATCATTTGGTTTGTATGCGTTTTCCTTAACCGCCAAGTTCCGATAGATCAGCAACTTGAAGTACCAGAGCTCTTACCTGGCTGAGCAAAGCGAGACGATTGTGTCGCAGGGATTCATCCTCTGCCATCACCATCACCGAATCGAAAAATTTCTCTAATGGATTTTGCAGTGCAGACATTTCGGTTAGCGCTGCGGCAAAGTCGCCTTTCGCCAAAGAGTCAGTGACCTGGTTCTTTGTTTTGTTTAAGGCTTCGAGTAGTTGTTTTTCAGAGTCGTCTTCGAATAGCTTGCTATCGGGCTCAGCCAAGGCGGAAATATCTTGTTTTGCCAGAATATTAGCAACGCGTTTATTTGTTTCAGCCAGACTGGCGGCAGATTCCGACTGAGAAAATGATTGCACGGCCTGCACGCGCCGGTAAATTTCGTAGGGATTGTTCTCCTCTACTCGACGGACGGCACGAAAGACTTCAACGCTCACACCCTCGTCTTCAAACCAGGCACGGAAGCGGTCAATCATGTAGGCCAGAACGTTTTTGATAAGTTCGTCTCGCGGTACTGGCAATTTGGGGTAGTTGTCGTAAGCCTCGCCAATGGCTTCGTTGAGATCCAAGGCAATATTATTTTCCACCAAAATATTTAAAACACCTAAGCTCGCCCGGCGTAAAGCGAAGGGATCACGGGAGCCCGTTGGTGCTTGATCAATACCAAAAATCCCGGTCAGGCTATCAAGGCGTTCAGCCAAGGCCAAAGCAATTCCAGTGGGAGTTTTTGGAAGCACGCCACCCGCCTGTTTTGGCAAATATTGCTCGTAGATGGCTTCAGCAACCTCCGCCGATTCACCCATGGCGGCAGCGTAGTAACGACCCATAGTTCCCTGCAGGTGATCAAATTCCTGAACCATGTCTGTTACCAAGTCGCACTTGGCGAGTTCCGCCGCGCGTGCAACATCTGCTGCATTCGCGCCGCATCTTTCTGAAAGGTATGCGCCTAGTTTGGCGACGCGGGTGCTCTTCTCAGATAGCGTTCCGAGGTCTGCCTGAAAGACAATCTCCTCCAGCTTGGATTTATAGGAATCCAGAGGCTTCTTTAGGTCTGTTTCATAAAAGAACTTGGCATCCGCTAGGCGAGGGCGGATAACGCGCTCATTGCCGTCTACCACTCTCTCTGGGTCTGTAGATTCAATATTGCTGATGGTGATAAAGCTTGGCAGAAGCTTTCCCTTGCTATCGAGCAAATGGAAATACTTTTGGTGCTCACCCATTGAGGAGATCAATGCTTCCTCGGGCACATCCAGAAAGCTTTGGTCAAAACGGCCACAGAGGGCTACGGGCCACTCTACGAGCGCCGTAACTTCCTGAAGAATTCCTGGGCTGATAACTGCAGTGCCGCCGGAAGTCTTAGCCAGTGTTTCCACTTGCTCAATAATAAGGTCACGCCGCTTTTCCATATCGACCATGACATTTGCTTCAAGAAGTTGCTGTTCGTAGCTGGAAATGGATTGAATTTCGATCCAGCCCTGTGAATGGAACCTGTGCCCCAGAGTTTTGTTTGAGGCCTTTAAGCCCATAACTTCGGCGTCTGGTGTCTTGTCGCCAAACAGTAGAAGCACCCAATGAATCGGACGAACAAATTCCTGCCGGCTTGAACCCCAGCGCATGCGCTTGGCAATCGGCAGTTTAGAAAGCGCAGTTTCAATAATCCCAGCCAAAAGGGTTTCAGTCTGCTGTCCTTTGCGATTCTCAGAATAGGCAAGGCGTTCGCCCTTTTTCGTTTCTACAAAAGCTAGCTCGCTTACATCTTCAACGCCGCATTTTCTGGCAAAGCCAAGAGCGGCCTGAGTAGGAGCCCCCTGATCATCAAAAGCCGCTGACTTATTTGGCCCCATTAATTCAATTTTTTCGTCCGCCTGGGCTTCGAGAAGAGACTCGATTACCACCGTAAGTCGGCGTGGCGATGCAAAAGATTTGCTCGAGCTAAACTCCAATCGATGATGGCCAAATTGGCTACACAATTCTTTTTCAAAGGCCAGACGAAGCTTATCTAGAGACTTGGGCGGCAGTTCTTCTGTACCAATTTCAATCAGGAGATCGGAATGACTCATTTCTCATCCCCCGAGTTTGTTTTTGATTCAGATATAACCTGTTGCGCGAGTTCCTCCGGCGCGAGTGGGAAGCCCAACTCTTTGCGAGCTTCAAAATAGGCTGATGCCACAGAGCGAGCCAGAGTGCGAACACGAAGAATGTAGCGTTGGCGCTCTGTCACAGAGATAGCGTGTCTGGCATCAAGCAGATTAAAAGCGTGAGAGGCTTTCATCACCATTTCATAGGCAGGTAGTGCGAGTTTTGCTTCAAGCAACTCTTGGCATGATTTTTCGTATTGGTCGAAACTGCTGAACAGAAACTCTACGTCGGCCTGTTCAAAGTTGTAGGCAGACATTTCCACTTCGTTTTGATGGAACACGTCGCCATAGCTGACCGGTGTGCCGTCCGGAGCAATGTTCCAGACTAGGTCATAAATTGATTCCACACCCTGCAGATACATTGCGATGCGCTCAAGGCCATAGGTAATTTCGCCCGATACCGGAAAACACTCAAGACCTCCTACTTGCTGGAAATAGGTGAATTGAGTCACTTCCATACCGTTGAGCCAGACTTCCCAGCCCAAACCCCAAGCACCCAGAGTGGGAGATTCCCAGTTATCTTCAACAAAGCGGATATCGTGAACCGAAGGATCGATTCCCAAAAACCTAAGGGATTCTAAGTACTTATCCTGAATGTCGGAGGGTGATGGTTTCAGTATCACCTGGAACTGATAGTAGTGCTGCAAGCGATTAGGGTTTTCGCCATAGCGTCCGTCAGTAGGCCGACGACAAGGTTGCACATAGGCGGCGTTCCAGCTCTCGGGGCCGATGGCGCGCAGAAATGTTGCTGGATGGAATGTTCCAGCCCCTACTTCCATATCCAGTGGTTGCAATACAACACAGCCCTGTTCAGACCAAAAGTCCTGGAGAGAGCTGATTAGGCCCTGAAATGTATTTACCTTTTTATTGTCAGTCACTGCGGCGCTTTTTAAGTCATCCTAAGAAGGTGGGCGATTATAGCGGGAACCTTCGTCGTGAAGTAGGGTTGCGAAGTAGGGTTGCGAAGTAGGGTTGCGAGCTAGAGCTGTGAACTGGGGTTGAGAAGTTCGGTTGTGACATTCGGTTGTGACATTCGGTTGTGATAACGGAGTGATAAATAGGGCCGCTGAGTTGTCGAAGTGTTGATACACTTTCGCGATGAAAGCCAAATTTTTAGAGCTTGTCCTGCGGACGCTAAGTTTTCTTCCGATTTCAGCTCAGCGGAGCCTGGGCAACTGGTTGGGAAATCGCTTGTTCAAGAAGGGTGGGCGAGATTACAGAGTTACGTCCCGGAATATTGAAGCCTGTTTCCCTAATTTATCCAATCGAGATAGAGATCAACTTGTTTCAGAAAGCTTGCGCGCTACCGCGACCATGGCGATGGAAACTCCGGCGGTATGGTTTCGCGGAAAAAAGTGGCGTGATCGCGACATTCTGGGGGTAGAGCAAAAAGAGCTTTTTGATCAGGCTCTGGCTTCTGGGAAGGGAGTAATTTTGCTCCTTCCTCATTTTGGAAGCTGGGAATTAGCGGGCCAGTGGGTATCAGACTTCCGTTCAATTACTGCTATGTACAGAGAGCCCCGATTGGCGGCACTCGATCCAATATTTCGTAAAGTGCGAGGAAGGGAAGGCGCAAACACAACGGTTCCAGCTACGTCGCGAGGGGTACTTGGTATCGTAAATGCTCTGAAAGAAGGGGGTATGACCATTGTTCTTCCCGATCAGCAGCCGGAGCCGAGCGGAGGAGTTTTTAGCCCATTCTTTGGGCAGCCGGCGTTAACCGTTACATTGATCAGTCGCCTCATTCGGAAAACCGATCCGGTGGTACTTATAGCTTATGCGCGTCGAGTGGAGAAAGGTCATATTGTCGGTTTTCTCGAGCCAGATTCAGATATTTACTCGGATGATCAGCAGGCTTCCGTGGACGCAATGAATCAATCGATCGAGCAGCTGGTTTCAACCGCGCCTGAGCAATATCAATGGGAATACAAGAGATTTCGTCGGCAGCCGGACGGACAGCCTTTCTATTCTTGAAATGGAAATTTTGTTAACTCTGCTGTAATTTGGTGAAAACGAGAATAAAATTGGTCAACCAAAATACCTTTTTGGGAGTGCCGGATGAAACTTCATATCAGCTTATCTAAACCCGCTAGGGTTATTTTTTCCTTCAGTCTTTTTGTTTTTGCAGCTTCGTTGCAAGCACAGTCTGTCACTGTCTTTGGCGGCACATTTGCTCATAATTGTTATGAAAACGCCACTTACTCTGTGCGGATTTCCGATGCCTCACGTAGCGATCTAGCCGACTGTAATAAAGCGATTATGCAAGGTCGATTAAATCGCAGAGACTTGGTAGCTACCTATATTAATCGCGGCATTATCAATGTGCATGCGGGGGATGTGGGTCGTGCCGAGAGAGACTATCTAACAGCCTTGGATATGTCTGATCGCACGCCAGAAACTTTTTTGAACCTCGGCAACCTCCAATACATGATGACAAACTATCATCGAGCTATCGCGGACTATGACCATGCCGAGTCGTTGGGTTTTCGCCAATCACACATATTGCATTTGAATCGGGGTATGGCGCTTTATCGATTGGGCAGTTTGGACGAAGCGGAAGCAGAATATCTGAAAGCGCTGGAGATTCGGCCAGACTGGATCAGAGCTCTGGATCAAATTGAACGTGTAAATGACAAAAGAGCTGAGCTTGCTGAAGAGGCCGCTGCTGCTGAGTTGCAATAATTTTGATCTGTTCGAATATTTTTTTGGTCGAGCTTTTTTATTAGAGCTATTTTTGCCAGAACTATTTTTGCCAAAACATGGGCACAAAAAGCACGATCAGGGTAAAGAGCTCAAGACGACCTAAAATCATCGAAAAACAAAGAACCCATTTTGAAAAGTCGGGAATAGAGGCATAGCTGTAGGTAACCTCTCCGAGTCCCGGTCCGAGATTATTCAAGGTTGCAGCCACCGCTGACCAAGCGGTCACGTAGTCTAACCCCGACGCCAAAAGCACTAATATCATGGCGTAGAAGACAATCAGGTAAGCGCCAAAAAACCCCCATATCGCATCGGCAATACGAGTATCAACGGGGCGGTTTCCCACCTTGATCGGTACAACGGCGCTTGGGTGAATCAGCCGGGTAATTTCCCTTAAGGTCTGTCTCGCCAAAATCATCATTCGACCAATTTTGATGCCGCCGCCGGTCGACGCAGCGCAGGCGCCAAAGAAGCTAAGAAAAATCAAGAAAAAGGCAATGTGCTCAGGCCAGCTGCTGAGGTCCGACGCTGTAAATCCTGCTGTGGTCATGATGGATACGGTATGAAATACGCCCTGCAGCACCGCGGTTGAAGACTCAAATTGATTGGCGATCATCAAGCCCAGGGTGACAAAGATTGCGCTGGTTCCCAGAATCATAAGGTAGGCTTTCGCCTCGCTGTCTTTTAGATAGTGTCTAAGGGATAAGCGAAATAGCGCGACATAGTGCAATCCAAAATTCAGCCCAGACAGCACGGTAAAAAATATACAGATGCTGAGTATCAGGCCGCCGTTGTAATCAGGGTTGTTGAGGAAATAACCCATGCTGGCGTCGTGGGTAGAAAAGCCGCCAATAGATACGGTGGAGAAGCTGTGGGCTATGGCGTCAAAACTACTCATACCGCCGAGTCGATATGCGACAGCGCAGGCAATGGTGAGAATGAGATAGACAAAAAACAACGCCTTGGCCGTTTCGCCAATTCTTGGCGTCAGCTTGGCGTCCTTAACGGGGCCAGGTACTTCAGCCCGATAAAGCTGCATACCACCAATACCCAACATGGGCAGGATAGCCAGCGCGATAACTACAATTCCTATGCCGCCTAACCACTGCAACATTTGGCGATAAAAAAGAATGGATACCGGCAGCTCATCGAGGTTGCCAATCACCGTAGCTCCGGTCGTTGTCAGTCCAGAGATAGATTCAAATATGCTGTCAGTGACTGAAAGGTGCGGTTCGGCACTTAAGATCAATGGTAGTGAGCCGATTATGCCGAGTACCATCCAGAAGAGGACAGTTATTAAAAATCCATCTCGAGACCTCAGTTCGCGCTGC
>JABJGI010000013.1 GCA_018662305.1 Porticoccaceae bacterium
CTGTTGAGATAAAGCTTGAGTGATTTTGATTCGACAATATTGTCTGAGCGACAATCGACATCAATATTCAGAATGCCCGGGTGAAGTTTGTCTGCGACGTCACGCCAAACAAATTCATAGGCTGTCCAGCGATCCAGACCGCGCTGAAAGAGTTCCGGATTGATCTTTGATTTCTCCCGGGAGAGATTTCTTGGCACAGATGCCAGTATCTCGGGTGCATAGAATGAGGGACTCTTAACCTCTTTCCCAAGAGGGAGATCCAAATCAAAACCCATGGTTATCTCTATGCACGCAGGTTTTTGCCTGTTTTCAACAGATGTAATGCAACTACGATAAGCAGGAGTGTGAAGAGAAAAATTATCACTAGCGCTGCAGTCACATTGATATCAGAAATACCCAAAAAGCCGTATCTAAAGGCATTGACCATGTAGAGAATGGGGTTTGCCTGGCTGACGGTCTGCCAAAAATCCGACAATAGACTAATAGAATAAAAAACACCGCCTAGATAGGTCAGTGGCGTGAGTATAAAAGTCGGCACAATAGAAATATCATCAAAGGTCTTAGCGAACACGGCGTTTATCAGCCCCGCTACGGAAAATAGCGCAGAGGTTAATAGCACCGTTATCAAGACAATTAACGGGTGTTGTATTTGAAAGTCAGTGAAAAATACCGAGGTAATGGTGACGAACAAACCAACTAACAATCCTCGTGCCATCCCTCCCGATACAAATCCCGCCAAAATAATGTAGTTAGGCGTGGGCGATACCAATATTTCCTCGATATGCCGCTGGAATTTGTGCCCAAAGAAAGAAGAAACTACATTGGAATAGGAATTGGTAATCACTGCCATCATGATTAAACCGGGAGCAACAAAATCAGCGTAGTTAAAACCATCCATCTGACCGATGCGGCTGCCAATTAATGAACCGAAAATAACAAAATAAAGCACCATTGTGATAACAGGCGGCAGCAATGTTTGCGTCCATATGCGCAGAAACCTTCGGGTTTCCCTAATGGTCATGGTTTGCAGTGCAATTAACTGCTCAGCGGCCTTCATGCGCCCTGCTCCTGACTATCGCTCTGTTGTTTTTCCTTATTTGCGTCCAGCATAGAAACGAACATCTCCTCTAGACGATTGGATTTATTTCTCATGCTACGGACGTGCAGCCCTTCAGCGTCTAACTGTCTAAATAGGTCGTTTAAAGGAGTACCCTTTTCAACGACGACTTCGAGACTAGAGGTATCAACGAGTTTTGGCTGATAGCCTGGAAGATTGGGCTCCGAATCAAACTCCTCTTCAAAATCAATAATGAAAGTCTCTTTGTTCAGTTCTCGCAACAGGCTTTTTACCGAAGAGTTCCGAATAATATTGCCCTGATCAATGATGGCGACATTTCGGCACAGAGATTCTGCTTCCTCAAGATAGTGTGTTGTCAGAATTATGGTTGTTCCGGCGGCGTTAATTTCCTTGAGAAATTCCCACATAGACCTGCGCAGCTCGATATCTACACCAGCTGTAGGCTCGTCAAGAATCAATAAGTTAGGCTCATGTACCAGCGCTCTGGCTATCATGAGTCGACGCTTCATGCCGCCAGAAAGTGTCCGGGAGGATTGGTCTCTCTTTTCCCACAAACCCAGTTTTTTTAGGTATTTCTCTGCTCGTTCTTTGGCGAGAGGGAGCGGCATACCGTAGTAACCGCCCTGAGTAACCACAATGTCGAACACCTTTTCCCAAGCGTTAAAATTGAATTCTTGGGGAACAATGCCAATGTGCTGTTTGGCTTTCGGAAAATTCTGATCAATATCGGTTCCAAAAACCTCTACTTGACCCGCGCTTTTCCTAACTAGAGAGCAGAGAATGCCAATAGTCGTGGATTTGCCTGCACCATTGGGGCCCAGCAAAGCGAAGAAATCACCCTGCTCCACTGTTAAATCGATGCCTTTGAGCGCCTCAAAACCGTTGTTATAGGTTTTGCTTAGATTAGAAATGCTTAGTGCTGCCGTCATAACGCTTGGTCAAATTTTCAGGCGGCAATTGTAACCAATAGCATCCCCCTGCGGGAAACTATGATCCTCTGGGCTGTTCCAGAGTCTGCTATGGCTAGAGAATAATCCTTAAGGCCAAGTAGGGAACTAGGTTAAAGACCATAATCAGTATCTTATATAGAGACAGGTACTGCAGATAGAGCATAGGGAGCTCAGATTGAGGCACGCTAAACATGCCGCTGTGAATCTTGGATATGGAATCCATGGCCACCTTAATCATCAATGTTGAAAAAGCCAGGAAGCCAATATTAATTAAAGTGCACCACCCCAGAAAACTAGTTAAAGCTTCAAGTGAATTCATGCTGATCTCCTCCAGAAGTAAGGGGCGGCAATTAAAGCCGCGGCGCTGAGACTAATCTGTAAAAACGGGTTCTAGTCCCAAGCTCCATAGCACCAGGCTGCCGCCCATGACACAAATAACTATCACTAGCGCGACACCAACCATCGCACTCGCATAGAGAAACCCTCGCTCAGGTGGAACATGCATCGCGATGGGTATTCCAAGGTAAAGCAAGTATACGGAGTAGCTGACAGCGGCGATTGCCACCAACAGGTCAATGGCAAAGTTGGGATAGAAACCCACCGCGCCAGCCAGCAAGATTGGTATAGAGGTGATCCCCACAAGCGCCATGCCCTTCGTCGGGGAAGACTGTGCACCGTAGGTTGTCGACATCCAGTGGACGAAGTATCCAATTAACCAAATAGCCAGAATTTGCGTGATGTAAAAGGCGATAGAAATCGCCAGCGCACTATCTTGAGTCAAGCGAATCGAATCACTATCCCCTATTGTCCAACCCACTTGGGTCGTTCCGTAGTACCAGGCATAAGCCGGTATCAACCCAAGAATCACTGGAACAAAAAGATAGAGCCGTAGCTGCTGATCTGAGAGCTCGGCAATACTTTGCCACGTTCTATTGGGAGAAAAGAATAGACCCGAAATTTTGGCGATCATTATAGGAGTTCCAGCGAAATCAGTTTGCGATCTCGCCAAAATAGGACAGTGGAATCAATACGTCCAGCGGGAAACAAAAGCTTATCGAGTAGAGTTGATACGTATCAAGTTTCTTGCGGTTCTAGGCAACCGCAGCAATCTGCCTCAGCTGCTCAAAATCCAAAATTTCAACTTCCTTATTATCTACCGAGATAATCTCAGCACTCTGCAATCGACTCAATATACGGCTCACTGTCTCGACCGTGAGGCCAAGATAATTGCTGATATCTCCTCGTGACATTGGCAGCCTGAATCGAACACCAGACTGATTGCGCGCAGAAAAACGCGTCGAAACACTCAAAAACAGGGCAGCCATACGCTCTTCAGCTGAATTTTTACTTAGCTGGGTAATAAGTTGTTGATCGGCGGCAATTTCAGAACTCATTAACTGGAAAAAGTGTTTCTGCAATGAGGGAAGAGTACTGCTCAACTCCTGCAAACGATCGAAGGGTATTTCGCAGACTGCACTAGTTTCCAGTGCGATTGCAGAATTAGTGTGGCGGTTATTGGATATTCCATCCATACCGAATATTTCACCGGGAAAATAAAAGCCAGTTACCTGTTCTTTACCGTCCTGAGTAGTTCTTACAGTCTTTATGCAGCCCACTCGAACCGCATAGACAGCTGAAAACTCCTGCTCTTGATGATAGACCGTGTGAGATTTTTGAACCGGCTTACCTCGGTTCACAATATCTTCCAGTCGAGCCACTTCCTCTTCTTGGAGAGCAATGGGCAGGCAGATACCGCTCAGCCGACAATCACCGCAGGAAGTCGAGGGCGAGTGACGGCATTGGGGGCCTTTGGTAACAGGGATCCTTTCACCGTAAGTACTGCTCATAAGTGCCCGCTCGTTGAGAGTTAAACTGAACTTCCCATTTTAGTAGGGAAAGCTGTGGGTTTACACCACTTTTGAGAAGCTTTGAGGCGCTTTGCTCTGAAGATACTGATCGAACAGCATGCAGATGTTACGTAACACAAATCTCCCAGCGTAACTCACCTCAAGCACAGAGTTGTTCCAGCGTACCAAGCCGTCTCGCTCAAGAGGTTTTAAGGATTCGAGTTGCTGTGAAAACATTCGGCGAAATGAGATGCCAAATTCAGTCTCGATTTCTTCCATATCCAGCCGTAGCTTGCAACAGATCGACTGGATGATTTTTTTACGGATTCGATCATCCTTAGAAAGACGTATCCCCTTGATAATAGGCAGCCCTGCATTACGGGACACATCAAGATATGAATTGAGATCCTTCTGATTCTGAGCATAACAATCACCCACTTCAGAAATAGCTGAGGCACCAATACCCACAAGGTCCTCGGCAAGAGTACGAGAATAGCCCTGAAAATTTCTCTGCAAATTCCCAGTTTCCGCTGCCCTACAGAGTTCATCATCATTGAGTGCAAAATGATCCAGACCAATATGTTGGTAACCATTCTCCGTCAGGGTTTTACCAATCAGTTCACAAATACTAAGTTTTTGCTCTACACCGGGAAGTGCTGTGCTAGCAATCGCTCGTTGCGCAGGGAAGCGGTCTGGCATATGAGCATAGTTATAACAGGCAATTCGATCTGGTTTTAATCTCACTACCTGATCCAGCGTCTTTTTCATGCGCTCCAGGTTTTGGTGAGGCAAGCCGTATATCAAATCAAAATTCACTGAGGAAAAATCAAAACGATTGATTTCTTGCATCAGCTCACGGATAAATTCGTAGGGCTGAACTCTATTGATCGCTCTTTGAACCTCAGGATCGAAGTCTTGAATCCCTAAGCTTATTCGGTTGAATCCCAAGCCACGGATCAGAGCGATACTCTGTTCTTCCACTGAACGTGGATCGATTTCGATTGAGAAATCTCTACTCTCACTGCCATCAAGCTCGAAATGAGTCGCCAGTTCATGCATCAACTCTGTCATCTGCGAGTTGTCCAGATAATTGGGCGTACCGCCCCCCCAATGAAGTTGCAGAACTCGCCTATGGGAGAATGAGTCACTGCGCCGAGCTATCTCCCGATAAAGCCCTTCCAAATACTCCTGAATCTTTTTTTTGCTCCGCGTTATGGTGCGGTTACAGCCACAGTAGAAGCACGCGCGCTGACAAAAAGGGATATGTACATAAACCGAGATTGGAGATATGCGATGGTTAAGCTTGGCACAAGCCTCGCTGTAATCTTCTTCCGTAAAGTCTTCACTAAACAAGTTTGCTGTCGGATAGGATGTGTATCTGGGTGCGGAAACCGCGTATTTTTCTAATATGCGCCTGTCCCAGTCAAATTTCTGATCCATGCTTACCACCCTAACTCGTACTTCTTGAAAGCAGCAAGGTTATCGGATTACCGAGCAATTCAAGTTGATACAAATCAACCTGAAATGACCTGTTTCAAGTGATGCCTAGTAAGCCCAATTAGTAGTTCATCTGGTGAGAACCTTCACCTTCCTCCATCATCTGCGAATACATATAAAGATGCTGAACTGGCACAACAAGGGTCCAAAAACCGTACAAAATAAGCAAAACACCTGAAACTTTGCGTAATAAGGGCGCTCTTAAAAGTTGTCCGCCAAAGTAACCTACACTCAGCAGTGCTGGTAGCGTGCCTAACCCCATAAAAACCATCAAAGTCGCTGAGGAAAAAGCAGTTCCGCTCGCAGAAGCCCAGATCAGACTGCTATAGATCAGCCCACAGGGCAGAAAACCCCAAAGCAGACCTAAAACTATGAACCTGCCGAGCCCTCCTCGTTTTTGTAACTGAGCGATTGCAGGTTGAATCTTGCGCCACAAAGGCATAGCCAATTTCTCCAGTCGTGACAATCCGTACCACCAACCAGAAATATAAAGCCCCATCGCGATTAGCATTAGTCCTGCCAAGCAGCGCACTGCGAACTGGAGGCTAGACATTTGCATGCTCATACCTGACACAAGGAAACCTGCCAGCCCTCCCAATATTGCGTAGCTAATCAATCTGCCAGAATTGAAGAGAAGCGCAGAGCTCAAACCTCTGCTCTGTGCGCCTGTGGCAAAGCTTGCTGCGATACCACCACACATTCCAAAGCAATGTGCCGATGAGCCCAAACCAATGAAAAAAGCGGCTAACAGATCTGTTGAGCTAATCACTTTGTTTCAGATGACCATCGGTGTTTTCAGAGCTTAGTCCTTTCTCGCCGGACTCCGAGTTCTGCTCAGCATCGAACAAGATGTCCTGCCCGTGACGTTCTAGATCTTCAAATTGGTCAGATTTCACCGCCCAGAGGAAGGCTGCGATCACAAAGAAACAGAGCAGCAAAGCCACAGGAATAAGAATCGCGAGACTATCCAAGTTCATTTCTCACTAGTTGCAATACCTCTCATCTTCGTACTTTCTTTAAACGAAGCGCATTCAACACTACCAGAACAGAACTAAGTGACATACCTATTGCAGCCAGCCAGGGTGCAACAAGGCCCATAGCAGCAGCCGGTATGGCACTAAAATTATAGACAATTGCCCAGCTGATGTTTTGACGCAGTACTCTGGACAAGCGGACACATTGATCCAGTAACTGACTAATCAGGCGCAAATCAGTTACAACCAGACCTATACTCGCCCTCGCCTGCACTAGATCTGTCGCCTGTGCTACTACTAGGGAAATATCAGCCCCTCCCATTGCCGGTACATCATTGATTCCATCACCTACAAAGATGACAGTACGCCCTTGCGCTTGAAGCTTCTGTATATAACTCAATTTATCCTCGGCAGAATATTTGTTGTGCCATTTTGATATCCCGAGCTGGGAAGCAACTCGTTGGCTCTGCGCTGAAGGGTCTCCACTAAGTAAGTGCAGCTCAAAACCTCGGGCGACAAGATCTGCGACAGCTTCATAAGCAGAACTGCGAATAGGATCTTCAAGATAAAAGATAGCCAGTAGCTCTTGCCCGATGGATAAATAAATCGGGACTTCATCTTCCTTGGTTTGTGCGTAACTGGCCTGTTCGACGCCAACAAAATCCGCATTTCCAATTTTCACGAGACAGTTCTGATCCCTTTCCAATATGGATCCCAGTACGCCCTCCCCCGGATGAACTTCGCCCTGCTCAACCTTTGTTTCCTGCATCGAATACTTACTGAATGCCTTAGCAAAAGGATGACTAGAATAGGATTCCAACGCCGCGGCTATTGCGCCACACTTTTCTTCAGAAAAGCGTCCAAACACTTCTACTCTTAGTATTTTTGCTCGACCCTCCGTAAGAGTTCCGGTCTTATCGAAAACAAGGTCTGTCGCCTGATTCAGTTGATCCAATACCTCTGAATGGCGAATGAGGATACCTACCTTGCGCAGGGCAAATATTGCGGCGGTAACACTTGTCGGCGTAGCTAAGGAAAGCGCACAGGGGCAACTGACTACTAATACCGAAAGAGTGATCCAAAAGGCTTTTGTCGGCTCTAAGTTCAACCAATAAATATAGGTTATAGAGGCGGCACCAAGCACAAAGGCGATAAACCAAACCGCCAGTCGATCCGCCAATTGTTCTGAAGCAGACCTTTTCTGCACTGCTTGTTCGTAGAGTCTGTCAACCGTCGCTAAACTTGAATCCTGGTTTAGTCTAATGACTTCACCGATAAATCGGCCTTCACCATTGAGACTACCCGCTACCAGTTCGTCTCCTTGACCTCTGGATACCGGTTTAAATTCACCCGATAAAATCGACTCATCCACCTCTCCCCTGCCCGATAGTACCCGCAGGTCTGCAGGAACTGCCTTACCCGGCTGAACCAACACTTGATCGCCCAGACATAGCTGAGAAGTGGAAACTTCATCAATCTGGTGACCGCTGCGATCAGATAGCAGGGTAGTATCAGGAATCAGCGACTGCACAGGTTCAGTATCGAGTTTTGATCGTGCCTGGCTCTCTAGAAAGCGCGACAGAAGTAGAAAGAAAGTAAACATGGTCACGGAATCAAAATAGACCTCTCCATGCCCATTCAGGGTTGACCAGAGACTCGCGCTATAAGCAGTTAATATGGCGATGGACACCGGCACATCCATTACCAAAGATCGGTGTTTTAGCGCAGACCAGGCCGCCTGAAAGAATGGCCTAGCCGAGTAAAAAACAACCAAGGTAGAAATTATCAGGGCGGCGTGGCGCATTAAGTCTCGCTCCATTTCACCTATTCCTTGCATCGCTCCGGCGTGCAATGCAATGGCGTACATTCCCACCTGCATCATGCCAATAGCGGCAACACCAAGTCGCATCAAAGACTTTTTTTGTTCCTGTTTAACGAGATTCGCTCTTTGAACGCCTCGATCCAAGGTTGCCTGATAACCTAAGGCGGAAATTGCCGCCATCACGTCGCTGGCCTTTGTAATCTGCTCATCGAACTCTATGGTTGCGCGCTGACTAACCTGGCTAATATCTACTTTTAATACCTCCAGCTGACTGAGCAAATATTTTTCAATCAACCAAACGCAAGCGGCACAGGTTAATCCAACAATGCTTATCGAGAGTATCGAAGTATCTCTTTGGCGAGAAAAGCTTTCATGCTGAAACTCTGGATGATCGAGATAGATAAAGGGATTTTGTTCAGACTGCCAGCCAACTTGATTTTGAGCTGTGTCCCTAAGGGCGTAGAAGCTATCCAAACCGCATTCTGCAATTGTGCTGGCCACTGCTAGACATCCAGGGCAACAGAAATGTTCTGTTTTGCCCTCAATCTGCAAAAGGTAATTGCGTTTTTCCGGCACTGGCAAACTGCAGTGGTAGCAGCTTATTCCCACCGAAAGACTACTCGCCAAAGACTAGGGAGGATGAATTTCGGAAATCTTGTTCCGCCTGAATTCGCCAAGAAACCGCCGATCCTTGCCCCTGGGCTTCTTCCGCTGCGGAAAGCTCGACGTACCAACGTTGCAGTGGCGCCACCCCTGAAGTCCGATAAAAGTCACCGGCACCCGTTTTGGTTAAGTCGTAGATAGCGTCCAATTTCGCATCAAATGGATGTCGGAACACGGCCGAAATATGCTCAGCATTTGTTCCTTCGATATCCAGCACAATACCCTCGGCACTAAGCTCCAATACACCCCTTATGCCCAGCTCAATTGCACGCTGATCTCGTGCAAGGGATTCATTGATAGCAAGACCATCTTTGTAATAATCGTCCCTCACCACAGCGTCACCAGAATCTAATGCCAGTTTAATGGTAAAGAAACTGGCAATGACAACGCTTGCCGGCAATGCGATAAGGAACCAGGGCCAAAACTGGCGATACCAAGGTTCTATATTTTCAGTTAGGTTGCTAGATAAAGGGGGCATCGTTTAGCTCGTTAAAAGTCTAGTTGAACGGTCCAATGAATCGGCTCTCGCTTATGGCACTGATATTCTGTTGTTCAGTAGAAACCACCTCAAATTGAATTTCTTGTACTGCGATATCGATTTGATCTGCAGGAACCTGAATACGCACAGGATAGATCGCTGTGTCTCCCGACCCGACAGAAACCTGCTGCGGACCAAGCCAGATGTATTGTTCCAAGCCAACCAGACTCAATTCAAAGTCGGCGGGATGCTCAGCCATGTTCAACACCCGCAATTCGTAGACATTTTCAATGCTTCCATCTGCCGCTACATCGTAGAGGTCTGCCCTATCTCGAATTACATCCAATCTAAGCGGATCGCGGGTACCGATAGTAAATAAAAATAACCCTGTCATTATCAGGATAATAAAACTATAGCCAACTATCTTCGGCCTCAATATTCGGGTTTTACCTCCCGCAAGATTGGTCTTAGTGGTGTAGCGCACCAGACCCCGTGGATAGCCCATTTTGTCCATAACTGAATCGCAGGCGTCGATACATAAAGCGCAAGTGATGCATTGGTACTGAAGCCCTTCCCTGATATCGATACCAGTGGGGCAAACCTGAACACAGAGCTCACAGTCAATACAGTCTCCCTTACCCTGGGCTCGATAATCTTCTGTTTTCTTTCTAGAGCCTCGAGGTTCTCCCCTGGCTTCATCGTAGGAAACCACCATTGTGTCGCTATCAAACATGGCCGACTGAAAACGAGCATAGGGGCACATATACATACACACTTGTTCACGCAAGTAGCCGGCATTTAGATAGGTAGCCAAAGTAAAAAATAGAACCCATGCATATACCCAGAGCGCATCGCTAGCGGTAAAGAACTCCACCAGCATAGTCTTTGCTGGTGTGAAATAGGCGATAAAGGTAAAGCCCGTCAAAAAGGCAAAACCAAACCACATGGAATGCTTGAAAAATTTCTTTATGAATTTCCCCAGAGAGGATGGTTGCTTGTCCAGTTTGATTCTCTTATTGCGATCGCCTTCCGTTATCTGCTCGACCCACATATAAATTGCCGTCCAGACGGTTTGTGGACAGGTATAGCCACACCACACGCGGCCAGCAAAGTTTGTAATGGCAAAAAGACCGAAGGCAGCAATAATCATCAACCAAGCCAGCAAGGGGAAATCCTGAGGCCAAAAGGTAAACCAGAACACATAAAATTTGCGCGCGGGCATATCAAAGAGAAGAGCCTGTCGGCCGTCGATCTGCATCCAAGGTAAGAGGAAATACGCCAACAACAAGGGCCAGCCGGTGTAGAGCCGAATCCTTTGGAAAAACCCCTCAATACGGCGGGTATAGATTTTTTCGCGCTTTTGGTAGAGATCAACTTCCGCCAGCTCGGCCAAGCCGAGCTGATCAGATGCGATTAGATCATCAGAGGTCTCTGGGTAATCTGATATCCCAGCGGGTTTGCTCTGAGCGCTTAGTTCAGTTTCTGGAGAGTCCGTAGACATAGGCCGTCAATAAATGAATTTTATCTTCGCTAAGAAGCACATTATGAGCCGGCATTTGATTATTTCTACCGACGACAACCGCTTGGCGTATCCAGACCTCGTCTGGGCCATACAACCAAATATCGTCTGTTAAATTTGGGGCGCCAAAAAGAATATTGCCCTCTCCCGTAGCACCATGACAAACCATGCAATAGGTGGAGAAGACGCCTTCACCTAGATCGGCAAGTTGTTGGTCATGATTCTGGCCACTAATCTGCTGTAAATAGGCAATGGCACCATCCACTTGTTCGGTATTCAAAATACCGCCCCATGCAGTCATAACACCAGTTCTCCCCTGACTGATAGTGGTGCGAATCTGATGTGCATCTCCTCCCCATAACCAGTCGTCATCTGTCAAATTGGGAAAACCAAAAGCTCCTCCCGCATCTGACCCATGACACTGAGCACAATTATTGCCAAAAATACGCTGCGCCATCTTCATGGCTTCCGGAATTCTATACAGCTGCTCAACTGGCGTAGCTGCGTATTGGGCGTAAAGAGGTGCGTATTGCTCCTCCGCCTTGGCGATTTGAGTTTCGTAGCTACCTACCGTGGTCCAATTCAAGATTCCTGGAAACTTACCTAGGCCGGGGAAAGCCACCAGATAACCTGCACCAAATATCATGGTGCCGAGAAATAGAATTAGCCACCACTGAGGCAGAGGATTGTCATACTCCTCAATACCATCATGAATGTGTCCCGTTGTTCCACCGGCATTAGTTGATTTGCGATTAGCCAGAAGAATCCAGAGATTCAGCAACAGCGTGACTACTGTCAAAATAATTATCCACGCGCTCCAAAAATTACTCATTACAAATCCTCGGTAGCTGTTGGGTTCTCAGCTTCATCAATAAAGGGCTGGTTTGCGGCTTCGTCAAAGTCCGATTTGCTTTTTATCAGGTACACCCAAACAAAAAGCCCCAGAAAAGCGATCATCACAAATAGGGTAGATATTCCTCTTAGCGTATTGATGTCCATTAGCGCCTCGTCTGAATTAGCAAGCCAAGTTGCTGCAAGTAGACAATGAGAGCGTCGCCTTCTTTGACGCCTGCGACTGCCTCCGCAGCACCTTCGATATCTTCTTCGGTGTAGGGCACTCCAACTCTGCGCAAAGCGATCATCTTCGCGGCGGTATCCTCACCATCCAGTTCCTTCTGAAACAGGAAAGGAAAAGCAGGCATATTTGACTCGGGCACCAACAGTCTCGGGTCAGTCAGATGCAGTCGATGCCAATCATCTGAATATCTGCCCCCTACTCTGGCAAGGTCAGGACCAGTGCGCTTAGAACCCCACAAAAAGGGATGGTTGTACACAAGCTCCCCCGCCACAGAATAATGTCCATATCGCTCGGTCTCAGAGCGCAGAGGCCGAATCATCTGAGAGTGGCAGTTGTTGCATCCCTCGCGGATATAAATATCTCTGCCTTCAAGCGCTACTGCAGGCAAAGGCTCCAATCCTTCAATCGGCTCTGTCACCTCTTCAGAGAAAAATAGAGGCACAAGCTCAACAAGGCTGCCAAAACTGATAGCTAAAATGATCAAAGGCACCATCAGCCAAATATTCTTTTCTACCTGTTCGTGATTCATAGCCCTGCTCCTTGCACAGCCAAAACCTCATTAGGCTGTGCTTGCTCCGGTACAGGCTTGCTTTGAACGGTGCGCCACACGTTGTAGGCCATAACCAGCATTCCAGAGAAGAAGATGAAACCACCAATAAACCTCACCAGATAACCTGGATAGCTGGCTTCTACGCTTTGTACAAAGGTATAAGTTAGTGTGCCGTCCGTGTTGTAGGCTCTCCACATTAGTCCTTGCATCAGCCCATTTACCCACATGGAAGCGATATACAGAACCGTGCCTACGGTTGAGAGCCAAAAGTGAAGCGTGATCAATCCGGTGCTATACATTCCATCTTTGTGGAATACCTTTGGAATTAGATGGTAGAGCATGCCGATGGAAATCATCGCTACCCAACCCAGCGCTCCTGAATGTACGTGACCTATGGTCCAGTCCGTGTAGTGGGACAGTGCATTCACCGTCTTAATCGACATCATCGGCCCCTCAAAGGTCGACATGCCATAAAAACTCAGCGAAACAATTAGGAACCTTAATATTGGATCGGTGCGTAATTTATCCCAGGCACCTGAGAGGGTCATCATGCCGTTGATCATGCCTCCCCAACTAGGCGCCAAAAGAATCAAAGACATAACCATTCCTAGGCTTTGAGCCCAGTCAGGCAGGGCTGTGTAATGCAGGTGGTGAGGTCCAGCCCAGATGTAGATCGCTACTAGTGACCAGAAATGCACGATAGACAGGCGATAGCTATAAACAGGCTGCCTCGCCTGTTTAGGGACAAAGTAATACATCATGCCGAGAAACCCGGCCGTCAAGAAAAATCCAACTGCGTTATGTCCATACCACCACTGCACCATGGCATCTGTCGCGCCGGCGTAGACTGAGTAAGATTTAAAGAAGCTGACAGGCATGGCGGCACTGTTAATGATGTGCAACACCGCTACGGCGAGAATAAAGGCGGCAAAAAACCAGTTAGCTACATAAATATGACTGGTTTTTCTCTTGGCGATGGTGCCCAAGAATACAATGGCATAGGAAACCCAAACCGCTGCAATAAGGATATCGATCGGCCATTCAAGTTCAGCGTATTCCTTGCTGGAAGTAATACCGAGCGGCAAAGTAATTGCAGCAGACAGAATAACCGCTTGCCATCCCCAAAAAGTAAACTTGACCAGAGCCGGCGCAAACAACCTCACCTGACAGGTTCGCTGCACCACATAGTAGGAGCTTGCAAACAAGGCACAGCCGCCAAAAGCAAAGATAACCGCATTGGTATGAAGTGGTCTCAATCTGCCAAAGTGCGTCCAGGGAAGTCCCAAATTGAGTTCTGGCCAAACTAACTGTGCGGCCAGTATCACGCCGACCAACATACCTACGATTCCCCAGACGACCGTCATAATGGAGAATTGGCGAACTACGTGATAATTATATTGGGGAGGAGAACTAGAAGTACTGCTGCTGGGGGTACTCATTCAATAGAAGCTCAGTTTTATTGATATTTAGGGCACGCCGTTTTTGATGCGGCGCTTCATGTGCGTATTTTTATGCAACTGGCATTGCCATTTCATGATTCAGATCAATTGCTATTGATTAACTCTGAAAATCCCTGCCGAGACTTCTTCAGGCACAAAAAAACGCCACTAATAAGTGGCGTTTTTTGATGAGCTCCTAGGAAGAACTAATTAGCCAAGATAGTCTCTATGCGATCCATCACGCTGTCCATTCTTCTTACAGCTGCACGGTAAGGTTCCGGGCTCGCCATATCTAACCCAGCGGTTTTGAGTAGTTCGTAGGGATAATCCGAGCCACCAGCCTGCAGAAGTTCGATAAAGGCTCTTTGAACCTCTTGATCACCTGCCAACAACCTCTCGGCGAACCAAGCAGCGCCAGCAATGGAGGTTGAATATTGGTAGACATAGAAGTCGTAATAGAAATGGGGGATGTAGGCCCACTCGGCGGTGTAAGTGTCATCAATAAGCAACACACCCTCATCATGACCATGGTAGGTCTTCAGTAAGTCGCCGTAGATCTCGTTCATACGCTCACCAGAAAGGGGTTCACCCGCTTCTACTGCCTTGTGAATAGCATGCTCAAATTCGGAGAACATCGTCTGACGATAAAAAGAACCGCGCATCGACTCTAGCGAATACCCAAGATAGAACAGTCTTTCTTCATCGGATTCTGCATTGGCGATCATGTATTCCTCGAGAAGTATCTCGTTTATCTGTGAGGCAATCTCGGCAATAAAAGTTGAGTAATCGGACTTTTCAAAAGGCTGAACGGCGGTTGTCAGCAAGGTGTGCACCGCATGTCCAAGCTCATGTGCATAGGTCGACATGGAATTAAAATCGTCGTTATGGTTCAACAGTACATAGGGGTGAACGTCATAACCAGAACCATTCATATAGGCGCCAGAGCGCTTTCCTGGCTGAGGGTATACATGCAACCAATCTGAATTAGCAACTGCCTCCATCGGGCCTGTGTATTCAGTGCCAAGGGGCTCCAATGCTTCGAGGGTGATATCTCTAGAGGTCTCGATATCGAATACCAGATCTAGTTCGATCAAAGGCGGATAGATATCGTAGTAATACATCTGATCTACACCCAACATCTGACCTCTCAGTTCAAAATATCGATGAAGCGTTGGCAGCGAAGCGTTCACTTCTTCGACCAAGGTGTCGTAGACCTGAGTAGGAATATTCTCTTCTGACAATTGCATCTGCAGCACGTTGTCATAATTGCGAACACGAGCTGTGGCAACATTTGCATTCACTTCCGTGGAAAGAATCAAACCAATACTGTCGAGATACTCTTGCCACATGCTCCAGAAAGTATCGAAAACCAATATACGATCTTCGCGATTCGCCGCTGCTCTATGTCGGGAGTATCCCGCTTGATTTAGAAAGACCTCTTCACCAGTAGACAGCTCAATGGTGGGCCAAGGCACGTCCGCATTGACCAGTAGCTCATAGATATTATTTGGGCTACCTAGGACGATTCCCACCGCGGCAAGCACGGCTTCCGCCTCATCTCCAAGTGTATGCTCCGCATTTGCAAGAAGGTCTTCAAGGTAGAAATCAAATGGGTCGAGCCTTGGGTCCTCGCTCATATAAGCGCGAATGGTTTCTTCTCCAATAGAGATAATCTCCGGCGCCACCCATGACACTGCCTGGGAATACTCGGAAAACATCGCCCTGCTCTGGCTTAGCCTTTCCTGGCTTTCCGACACCCTTTGATCTTCATCGCTTTTCAAAGAGGTGTAGATGTAAACCCGGATCGCTTCTTTTTGAACCTCAGAGATTCTCGTCAGCGCAAAGGCCAATGAGTTTGGGCTTCTCCCTAATGTTCCCTGATATCGAGGTAAGGCAGCAATTTGCTCTAACACATCCTCATATGCCTGCTCCCAGGCTTCCGGAGTAGCATAAAGATCAGTCAGATCCCAAGCGATCTGCTCTCTCTCTTCCGTCATGGATGTCTCGCCACCCTGACTGTTGACCGTTCCGCAACTACTAAGGAGAAAGGCAAAACCTAGAACAGAAACTCTGGCGACTAGTCTTTTGAAATCGTGCACTGACATGAGCTAATTGAACCCCTAAATTTGGAAGAAGCAAACAATAGTGAAGCAAGGCAACCAAAACAAGCAATGCTGTGCCAATATAACGGAGAATTTACTCTGCCCTCTTATCGCAAATAGCAAATTAGTAGCTGATCCATGCCTTTAGACAAACCAATCCAGATCGATCTACATATCTATCGATACCCGCTAATGACTGCTGAACAGAGAAGCAGATATCTTGGCTGCATGTCGGATCTAGAACTGGAACGCCTTGACTCAAAAAACACATCTCAAGCGGATAGCTATATCGCCGAGCGAGGTTTCACTCGAGAGGTCCTCTCTAGATATTTAGGGCAACCGCCCGCGTCAATTCAGCTGAGCTATGGCGACAAGGGTAAACCGCAAATCTCTGGGGCATCCGCATCTCTGTACTTTAGTCAGAGTCACTGTCGCGATCTTTTTGTCGTGGCGGTAAGCACAGAATCAGATCTCGGAGTTGACGTAGAACGCACAAGACGGTCGAACAATTTGGAGCGAATAGCTCTGCATTATTTTTCTCAACCTGAGATAGATTTTCTTACCTGCGCCTCTGGAGAATTAAATCAGCGCTTTGCGCTTTTATGGACATCGAAGGAATCGATCGGCAAATTACTAGGTACTGGAATAAGCAAAAACCTGTTAAAGAATGCAACCCTGCTCAGGCAGGGCAAAATATACCCCAATAATGATTGGCTAGATCAGCCACTTTCCTTGGCAAACTTCATAAATGACGATCACCTTATTTCACTGGCAGTTCAATCTGAATCTGCACCGGAAGTGACTATTGCCGAAGAAAGTTGGCAATTAGTTTGATGGCCGCCTATATGAAGTAAAAACCGGGCCCTGGATGCTTTCATATACGTAGCGGAAGATATCCAGTTCCCTTATTTGGTAGGAAAATTCAAAGCTTTGCCCTTGATCCTGCATTTGAGTGGTAACCCAGCTGCCATCGCACTCCCAAACTCCAGATTGAGCACCAATGGGATTCTGCGCTTCATCATAAAACTCGATGCTCAGTTGCCCCCCTACTGAGTAAACAGCCTGCCAACGATTGAATTGACCATCTTCATATCGATGCTCGCCTGCCCAAGTGCCAATCAAAAGCTCACAATCAAAAAGATTTTGCGCCCACAGGTCTGAAGAGCAAACTAAAAGGGTCAGCGAAACAATGGCATTTCTGAAACTAATCATATTTTGGTGTCAGTTAATTAAATGGGTCGAATGCAATCTAGCAACTTGAAATGGTAACTCTTAATTCCTCATCCGTTGCAACATATTGCAACGACTCCGAATTTCAATATAGTCAGTTCGTTCGAGAATCGAAAATCTCTGGGACCATAGTCCTGGCTCCGACCCTAGTGGCTCTAAAAATAGGGGCTCTCGGGTCAGGGTCAATTAACCGATAGGTCCAATTAGTCCGATCGATTTCTACGATTTCATAGTGGTATAGAACAGATCCACCCCATCGAGTTGCTAGGCCTGTGGTTAATACGCCGTTTTCACACAACCAGTACCCCTCATGCCGATCCGTCTCTTCAGAGTCAATGAAGGTAAAATCGATAATGGCCGAGCCATCTTCATCATAGGCACTGTCGAACTGATAGCTGCCTCTCAGCCAACCAGATCCATCATCGATATAAACACCACTCCAATCGCCCAGGATTAAATCGCAGCGATAATCCGCTTGCTCTTGCGCCATCGAAAATGAGACAGGCTGCATGACAAAAATTATTATCAGCAAATTCAAAAGATATGCAGTTCTGAGCTTTTCCATTTTAGTTATTAAATAACTCCGGAAGCATGGGTCGGGCGCCAACTCGTTTTGAACTAAATGTGTCAAAGGCTCCCCTTGGCGAAATCATTCGATAGTCCATTCGCTCTCGATCAATATGCAAAATCTCATAGTGGTAAAGGATCGAGCCTCCCCATCTAGTGATCATCCCGGTAGTAAGAATTCCATCGTCGCACAACCAATAGCCTTCGTGTCGATCCGTTTCACCGCTGTCGAAATACTTGAAATCAACCAGTATCGAACCATCTTCATCAAGAGCGGAATCAAATTGATATACCTGGTTCCCATCCTCCTCATAGATGCCGCTCCAATCTCCCAGGATAAGTTCGCAGCGGTAGTCGAGTGGCTCTTCTTGAGCCCAACTATTAACAGGTTCAAAGCTGCTGACAAGCACTAAGGAGCAAAGCATATAGAACCTTAAAAAAAGTCTCATAGAGTTATTCACGGCAATTAAGGGAAATCTTGACCAAGCTTTACATAGATCATGAAAGCCTTTGATATATTAGCCAGCAAGAATTGCATGGTCAAAAGAGTTCAATAACCTAACTGTTCGCTCTACACTAGGGCAACGATTGCACATGGAGTAGCGGCTCGATGTCAGTGGAGGAAGATATGGACGACAAAGATAGAGTCCCAGCGTCGGGGGCTAGCAAGGAACACGAGGGTCTTGCGCCCGAAGAAAGCATCGCCTTTTTAACTAAAGGCCTATACCGGGACTTCGCAAAAGCTCTGGAACGCAGGCTTTCGACACACAACATCAATATTGGCATGTGGTATCCACTGCGATTGCTCTGGATAGAAGACGGCCAATATCAGCACGAACTACAGAAAAAAGTGGGGATTGCCCAACCTACCCTCGTCACTGCGCTGGACCGTTTGGAAAATCGCGGCTTTATCCTGCGAAAAAGAAGCACTCTAGACAAGCGTCACGTCAATATATTCCTGACCGAGGCGGGTCGAGATCTTGAACATGAAATTTTGCACTACGCTAACGAAATACAAAATCTGGCCAGCGAAGGCATATCTTCGTCCGAGCTAGAGAGCTTTATGGCCGTCATCCATAAGTTGAAAAAATCCTTACAAAAAGACCTTCAGAATTCGAATTAAAGGCGCCTATTGGGCGTTAACAAAAGACACAATCTGCTGTGCAACGGCGGATTCAGCTTCAAGCTCAATATGATTCAAAAGGGATCTATGATCCTCTCCTATTCCTTGTATGACAGAAGGTAGCTTCTGATCTCTTTGGTATAGAGCATCGATCAAGGCGAAATTTTGAAGCTGAATCGACGCTGGATCTCCTTCCGCATAGCCGATTAAAAGCGGCAGAGTTCTACCTTCCAGAGCTCTAAGCGCTGACTTCGAGTCATAGCTTGAAACATCACTACTGAAATATTGCTCATCTCCTTCAGAGGCCAATCCAGTACCTTCATTATTGATACTCAAACTTAGCTCGTAGCTTCCACCGGAAAAGAGTATCGCTCCAACCACACCGTCATCATAAAGCTGGTGTTCCTCGTAAAACACATAGCTAGCTACATGGTCTGCGCCGGCGGAGTGCCCCATCAAAATAATTCGACCTGCATCGAGAGAATATTTTTGGCTATTTCTATGCGCCCATTGAATGAGGCTGGCAATATCTTCTGCTCCACTAGGCCAGCTCGCTTCCGGAGCTAATCTATAATTAGCACTAACCACTGCAACACCCTTATCGCTCAGATAGCTCGCCAATCCTTCGCCTTCGGATTTATCTCCTCGGGTAAAACCACCGCCGTGGATAAAGATCAACGTAGGAGAACCTTCTCCAACGACTTCCCTCTCATCGGGAAGATATATATCGAGCTTCTGGTGCTCATGATTTCCATAGGGTTGATCAAAGTCTGCAGACACTGAGAGATCAATGACTTGCACTTCTTCCGAAGGCACTTCCGCAGTATCCAACTCGAATACCCGGTCTCGTGTTCGCTCACGTGCCGAATCAATGCCAAATTGAGCGTAGCTAAGAGTGGAGCTTAGGCAAAAAATTGCGAAAACAGCGACTGTACAGAGTTTCTTCATTAATCTAACCAGTAGTGATCCGTAAAATTTGCTCGGAAGCTTACCTAGAGAATCGGATTTTCAAAAGTGAATTAGCTGACAATAAAAAAGCGCCGCTAGTGCTGACCAGTGGCGCTTTGATATTGGAGCGGGAAACCGGGTTCGAACCGGCGACCTCAACCTTGGCAAGGTTGCGCTCTACCAGCTGAGCTATTCCCGCGTCTTCTGGACGATGGCTAACCTGAAAGTCAGCCATCTGGTAAATGGCGTCCCCAGGGGGATTCGAACCCCCGTTACCGCCGTGAAAGGGCGGTGTCCTAGGCCTCTAGACGATGGGGACGTCGCTGTCTGTGGCCTAGTAAATGAGGCGCGAATTCTATGGACGCCTCCAACATGTGTCAAGGCAGATTCGCCCCTATTCTGAGTCTTTTTTTAGGGCGCCCTGATAACTGATAGAAGCGGAGTTGATACAGTAACGCTGACCTGTCGGTGCAGGACCATCGGGGAATACATGCCCGAGGTGCCCACCGCAGTTTGAACACACCACTTCGGTACGAATCATGCCGTGACTGGTATCTCTATTTTCGCCAATATTTCCTTCTTGCGCAGGTGCATAAAAGCTAGGCCACCCGCAGCCTGCATCAAACTTAGTTTCAGATTCAAACAAAGTTTCACCACAACCCTTGCAAAGATATTGACCTGCATCCCAGTGATCCCAGTACTCGCCAGTAAAAGCCCTCTCAGTCCCTTTTTCTCGCAGAATGCGGTATTCATTTTCGCTCAGCTTCTGGCGCCATTCATCTTCGTTTTTCATCTTTCCCACCTCTATTCAATTCGGTTTGCAGGGATTACTGATTTTCGATCAGCCGCTTCACCAGTGGCAAGCTGACCAATTTTTTTTCTTCCAGTGAAAGACGTTCTAATTTATTCAGATATCCCATTAAGGTCGACATATCTCTTTGCCTGTGTCCGAGCAGATAGTTCGCCACTCTGTCGGAGAGGTTAAAGCCCCTTAGCGCCGCCCTACTTTTAAGCGCGCTCAGTTTTTCTTCATCACTCAACTCTTGAACTGCCCAAGTTTGTCCGGCGAGCACTCTAGACTTAAGATCGGCAAGATCGATCTTTAAGTCGGTTGGTGTTGAATGCCCTCCAAAAACGATTCGGGTACCCTCTTGTCTAGCACGGTTAAAGAGGTGGAAGACTTCTTGCTGCCACGACACATCTCCAATCACGAGTTCAATATCGTCAATACAGAGCAGGTCTAAGTGCTCCAGCTGTTGCAGCATTTCTGCAGGAGCTCCTGCGAGGTCTTTCAAGGGAACGTATTGGACCTTATCTCCGAGGGCTTCCGCACGTTTTGTTAGGGCGATTAGAAGATGCGACACTCCGGATGCCGGTTTTCCAAAGAGGTAAAGCAAATCTGGATTTGCCTCCTGCAAATAGTGCAAGAGCTTTAGGTTGTCTCCCTCTCCGGAATAAAAATTATCAAACTGGGCTTCATCTTCGAGACCAATCCGCAGTGGAATCTGTTGCTTTACTGGTGACACGCTATCTTGAATTTGGAGCGGATCGATATCGATAGCGAATTTGTTCGACTTCTGACAAGCCGGATATTTCGCCGCTATTCATAGCTGTCAACATACCGCTATTAATCAAACTTGAGTGCAACAATTCCAAACCCGATTGAAACTCGAGCTGCACCACGACTCGTTCCATGCTGAGTCGCAAAATTTTGAAACTCTCGATTTGTTCCAGCTCCTGAATATAGCTTCGTACCCTTCGAAAAGATTCGAAGTCGGGGATATCCTGAATTTCCAGCATGACTCTCGTATCGGCAACGGCGCTGGCGACGAAGGCTGTCTTTAAGCTCAATTCATCCAGATAGCTATTCAAGCCCTGCCCTAGCGCCTGAATAAGATTTTCGCCCGCTATATCTGCTCGAAAACTCACCTCCTGAGCCACAACACTGAGATCACCAAAATATCTTTCTGCTCTTTGACCAAACATCGACACCAATGGCCCCTCGTCATCTCGTTCGCCAAGGGTTGGCCTGAGACGTAAAACGGCGATTTGATCTGCAGAGTAGGTTGCGAGTGAAGCTCTTAAAGCCACCTCGTCGAGACTCCATGCACTCTCTGCGCTAATCAAAGATGTATCGAGTTGATTCTGATTGAAAAACTGAACTGTAAATCCTCGATCAAATGCTGCTCGCGTCAAATAGGCAAATATAGCTGGCTGATTTTCTTGCGTTAGAAAATGCGGAGCACCACCTAACTCAGCCAAAACGAGCACAAGAATTTCAGCACGACTCGCAGGCCAAACCGGAATCTCAAATTGTCGAATTATCTGGTCAACCTGACTACTAACAAATCTCATATAGAGGGCGTCAGAAGTGCGTGTTGTTAGCTGATCTTCTGAGGGCAGCTCAATGCTCTGCAATCCAAACTCGGAAACAAGGTTTGGCGCATTTGTAAGAGAATCTGAGAGTTCTTGAAATTCTGCCGTGGCAGAATAACCAGAGAGTTTGTTGAGGACACTGGCTAGCCCTAACTGCATAGCTTGTTGCTGAGTATCAGCATCCCTTGATGTGATTGGAATCCGTGCCTCATACAGATGTTCTATACGTTGTTCTGCTGCAGCACTAAAAGAAATCGCCAGCAAGCCAAGCAAAACAGAGGTTTTACTGGCAATTTTAGCGAGGCTCGAAATAGAGGTCACAGCAAGAAAAGACCGGATTGAAAGAGGCGAAAATATTACACCATTGTTTAGCCCGATACTCGACGGATTTAATCTCAGTATCGGCATCGATTCACACAACAAGGGATAGACTTTTATCAGCCCCTGGAAGGGCTTTTTTTATAGAGAGAGTTAAACCTCTGAGTTAGAATGCGCTTCCTTCACATAAAGGCAGACCATGAGTTCCGATAAATCATCTCTCACCTATCGAGATGCTGGTGTCGATATCGACGCCGGTGATGCACTGGTACAACGAATTAAGAGTGTGGCGAAACGTACACGAAGACCAGAAGTTCTGGGTGGTCTTGGAGGCTTTGGCGCACTCTGTGAGATACCAGAAAAATACCAACAGCCGGTATTGGTCTCGGGCACAGACGGCGTGGGCACCAAGCTCAAACTGGCCGTTGAATACGGCATCCACGACAGCATAGGTATTGACCTGGTCGCCATGTGCGTAAATGATCTTATCGTCACCGGCGCAGAGCCCCTATTCTTTCTCGACTATTACGCAACAGGAAAATTGGACGTCGCAGCCGCCGCTGAAGTAGTGACGGGAATAGGACTTGGCTGTGAAATGGCTGGATGCGCACTTATCGGTGGCGAAACCGCCGAGATGCCTGGAATGTATGAAGGTAGCGATTACGATTTAGCAGGTTTCTGTGTCGGCGTAGTCGAAAAATCAAAAATTATTGATGGTTCAAAGGTTTCCCCGGGAAACAAGTTAGTAGCCCTGCCCTCCAGCGGCATCCATTCAAACGGCTACTCCCTAGTTAGAAAGATTATCGAGGAACGATCGGTAGAGGTAGGCGCAACTACCATTGAAGGCAAACCTCTGCCTGAGATGCTTCTGGAACCTACGCGCATCTATGTAAAAACCCTGCTCAAACTGATAGAAGCACTGCCAGTTCATGCTATTGCCCATATTACCGGCGGCGGACTTACGGAAAACCTGCCCCGAGTCTATCCAGACAATATGCAGGCCAATATCCATCTAGACAGTTGGACTATGCCTCCCATTTTTCAGTGGATTCAAGAGCAGGCCAATATCGATGCCGGAGAAATGCTCAAAACCTTTAATTGCGGGGTTGGCATCATTTTGGTTCTTCCTGAAGATCAGGCTGATAACGCGGTGGACCTGCTTAGCTCTCTCGGCGAGGATGCTTGGATCATCGGTGAAATTAGCGAAGCTCAAGGTGAAACCAGCGTCACCTATCTGGACTGATATTGGCTAACCGCCCACAAATTGCCGTCCTTATATCTGGTAGCGGGTCAAACCTGCAGGCAATAATAGATGGTTGTCAGTCGGGCCAGATAGAAGCCGAAATCTGTGTGGTAGTCAGCAACAATGAAGAGGCCTTTGGCCTGCAGAGAGCAGAAAAAGCAGGTATCCCCACCCAGATCTTAGATCACAGAAATTACGAAAACCGCGAGGCCTACGACTCAGAACTCGTGCACTGTCTGAATCAATACCAGCCCGACCTGTTGGTACTCGCTGGTTTTATGCGCATTCTGACACCCCTATTTACCGAGGCTTTTGTCGGCAAACTCATAAATATTCACCCTTCTCTATTACCCAAATATCCCGGCCTGCATACCCACCGCAGAGCCCTAGATGCTGGAGACAGCCATCATGGCGCCACTGTGCACTTTGTTACGGCTGAGTTAGACGGCGGACCACCCATTCTTCAGGCCAGCATCCAAATACTTGATGGAGATACTGAAAAATCTATCGCAAGCCGCGTATTATCTGAGGTTGAGCACAAAATTTATCCACTCGCAGTCAAGTGGTTTGTAGAAAAACGCGTGCAGATGATCGATGGTAAAGCCTGGCTCGATGGGGAACTTGTGGGGTCAAGCGGTTTCCAATACGGGAAGGAAGAAAAAACCTGATGAAAATTGTTATCTCCTTAATATTGCTAACCCTCGGCCTGCATATCCAAGCCGATGAAACCCTGTTCTCTCAGGAATACAAAACGCGTATTGAGGGCATTCCAATTACCACCACAAGATCTTTGGTGTTGAGAGATGATGGCACCTACAGATTCCGCATTCGCTCATCCAACTTCTTGGCTCGATTCCAGGAAAGCAGCTACTACGAACTATTGGAAGACGGCAGCTTGCGGCCATTCCTCAATCAGTCTGAGAGACGTATCTTTGGTGTTGCTAGTAAATCGGAAACTCGTTTCGACTGGGAGAGCATGATCGCCATTTTTGAGCGCGACGATGATGATTTGAGAGAAACGCCCCTCGAACCCGGCATGGTTGATCGCACTCTCTATCAGTACTTAATGGAACTCGATATGCGTGCGGGGCGCCCTGTACTGAGTTATGACGTTGTCGACAAAGGCCGTATTCGCAACTTCACTTTCGAAAACCTCGGTGTCGAGGACATAGAAATTGATAATGAACTCATGTCAGCTTATAAATTTAGGCGTGAAACTGAGACAGATGAGCGAGAGACTTTAGTCTGGATGGCTGCGAATATGGACTATGAGATCGTCAAAATCTACCATAGGGAAAGAGACGATACCGAATACACCATGAAAAGAAAACTATAATAATATCTAAGGCTTACAAGATATATCTAAAGCAGAATACAAAGTTATTTCCTGCGCCAGCTATGGTACTTTTCAACCCAAGCTAGAACCTTCTCCGGCGCATTTGCCCGCTTCCACTCCCCAGCAACATATTTATTCGCTTCCGCCATAGTCGGATAACTATGGATTGTGCCGAGTATTTTGTTCAGGCCAAGCTTGTACTTCATGGCGAGTACGAACTCAGCGAGCAAATCTCCGGCGTGCTCACCCACTATTACCGCACCCAGAATTCGATCTTTACCGGGGACCGTTAGTACCTTTACGAACCCGTATGCACTGCTATCGGCGATAGCTCGGTCGAGGTCATCTATGTCAAAGCGGCTAACCTCGTGCGCAATACCCTGCTCATTAGCCTCGGACTCACTCAATCCGACCCGAGCAACTTCAGGATCCGTAAAGGTTGTCCATGGGATCACCGAGTAATCGACACGGAAACGTTTAAATCGCCCAAACAGAGCGTTTACCGCCGCATACCAAGCTTGGTGCGCGGCCGTATGGGTAAATTGATATGAACCAGCGACATCTCCGGCCACATAGATATTGGGAAATTCCGTTTGCAAATAATCGTTTACTTCAAGTGGTCGATCTGTGGCGATACCTATGTTTTCCAATCCAAATCCACTTAGTCGAGCCCGTCGCCCTACAGCGCAGATAAGCTCGTCATAATCCAAAGCAATTTCTTGCCCTTCATGTTCCACAATAATTTTTTTAACGCCATCACTAGCCTCACAGCGCAATGCCTTATGCCCCGTAAGCACTGTAACTCCATCCGCCTCTAATTTTTCTCTCACTAAGGAAGAAACTTCAGCATCTTCACGGATCATGATTTGCGGTAGCATTTCTACCTGTGTCACCTGAGAACCTAGACGACTAAGGCTTTGTGCTAATTCACATCCAATCGGACCACCACCTAAGATAACTAATTTCTCGGGAGGAGCATCCAATTCAGCAAGACGTTCCCACAGGCTGTCGCTGGTGAGATAACCACTCTGTTCAATTCCTTCTAGAGGAGGAACAAAGGGCTGAGCCCCGGAAGCAATCACAATCTCTGGGGCGGTTAATAGCTGTGATTCCCCATCGTTTCGGGCAATTTCAACCGTCCAGGGGTCTTTTATGGTGGCGTACCCTTGAACAACGTCTACGCCTAGCCCCGTATAACGCTCAACGCTGTCGTGAGGCTCAATATCAGCGATAACCTTGTTTACCCGCTCCATTACCTGACGAAAGCTCACAGCGACTTCCTGCCGAGGCAATCCATAGTTTTCTGCGTTCATCATCTGATTGCGAAGCTTGGCGCTACGAATTAAGGCTTTACTAGGCACGCAGCCAGTGTTCAGACAATCCCCACCCATTTTGTTAGCTTCGATGAGGGTTACCTTTGCTTTAACGGCCGCTGCAATATATGCACTCACTAGACCGCCGGCACCGGCGCCGATAACAATGAGATTTTGGTCAAATTTCTTTGGTCTTTTCCAATTTGAATAGCGCTTTTTATTGGAAATAGTGGTGACGACCTTTTTAAGGATTAGAGGGAACAAGGCTAGCAAAACAAAGGCCGAAATTAGCCCTGGAGAAAGAATACCGGATGGGCTTTGCAAAGTGGCAAGCTGGCTTCCAGCATTCACATAAATCAGGGTTCCCGGAAACATAAATATCTGACTAACTAAATAGAAGCTCACCAGCCGTATCGGTGTTAACCCCATTAGCAAATTCACCAGAAAGAAGGGAACTACAGGCATTAGCCTAAGTGTAGCCAAGTACCAGGTGCCGCTCTTTTCGAAGCCCTGGTTAATTGCAGCCAGCTTGTCACCAAACTTTTGCTGAACGGAGTCGCGGAACAAATATCTTGAGGCAATGAATGCGCAACTAGCGCCCATTGTAGAAGCGAAGGATACGAGCAATACGCCTAGCCACAAACCGAATATTGCGCCTCCCGCCAATGTCATTATGGCGGCTCCGGGCAAAGACAAAGCCGTCACGAGAACGTAGGCCAAGAAAAACAGGGCCGCCGCCAGAACGGGATGATCACCACGCCAGTCCTGTAAGCCACCTTGAGCCGATTTTAAATATTCGAAACTAAGATATTGTTGAAGATCGAGCACAAAGAAAGCTGCAATCAGCAACGCTATTGCGATTAGAAGGATTTTCTTTTGCATGGCTCTCGTCTCGTAGTTGGCGATTTTGGGCTTTGCTCTAAGACGCTAGCCGTCACTGGAAGTTACAAAGTCCATCTTGTCTATGTTTCAGATGAACTAGGTTTTAGGGAGAGTAACGCCGGTTTGCCCCTGATATTTGCCGCCGCGATCCTTGTAACTCGTCTCGCAAATCTCGTCTGACTCAAAGAAGAGCATTTGAGCCACACCCTCGTTTGCGTAAATTTTAGCTGGCAAGCTGGTGGTGTTTGAGAATTCTAGCGTCACATGCCCTTCCCACTCCGGTTCCAGTGGCGTCACGTTGACGATAATTCCGCAGCGGGCATAGGTAGACTTACCCAGGCAGACGGTAAGCACTGAACGAGGTATTCGAAAGTATTCAACAGTTCGCGCTAAGGCAAAAGAGTTTGGCGGGATTACACAGTAATCGCTCTTAATGTCCACAAAGCTATTCATATCAAATCGCTTAGGATCGACAGTGGCTGAATGGACGTTGGTAAAAATTTTAAACTCGTCGGCACAACGCACGTCATAGCCATAACTGGAAGTACCGTATGACACAATTTTCTCGCCGTTATTTTCGCGCACCTGTCCCGATTCGAAAGGCTCAATCATGGCCTCATTCTCAGACATTCGACGAATCCACTTATCCGATTTAATACTCACTTTTCTCTATTTCCTTCTGTAATTTTTGTTGGACTTATTCGATTGTTATTTCTGGAATTTTGGAACCGCTCTTTTCTGAGGACAGCTCTGCCAAAACATTCCTCGCCATCTCGCGATAGGCCAAGGCAATATCACCTTCGGGTGATTTCACAAGGGTAGGCATTCCATCATCAAGATCTTTGCGGATGCTTATATCAATTGGCAGAGAACCAAGCACCTTAACCCCGTATTTGTCGGCCATTAGCTGACCTCCACCCGTTCCAAAGATATTCTCTTCGTGACCACAGTTGGAACAAAGATGGGTAGCCATATTCTCTACGATACCCAAAACAGGCACGCTGACTTTGTTAAACATCTCCACACCCTTAACCGCATCCATCAGAGCGATATCCTGAGGTGTTGTCACAATAACCGCTCCGTCTAAAGGCACTTTTTGCGAAAGGGTTAATTGGATATCTCCGGTTCCAGGTGGCATATCGACAATCAGCAAATCAAGCTCATGCCATAGGGTTTGACCAATAATCTGCTGAAGAGCGCTGGAGGCCATCGGGCCGCGCCAAACCATGGGAGTGTCTTCGGTTGTGAGATAGCCCATGGATAGAGTCTGCAGTCCGTGGGCAACAATTGGTGCAAAGCGCTTACCGTCGATAACTTCTGGCCGCTGATCTGCTGGAACACCTAGCATGGTAGGCAAACTCGGGCCATAGATATCGGCGTCTAGCAACCCCACCTTTTGACCTTCAGCAGAAAGCGCTAAAGCAAGATTTACGGCAGTTGTGGACTTACCAACACCACCCTTACCTGAGGCAACAGCAATAATTTTTTTAACGCCGGGAATAGCGAGTTGATTTTCACTCATTGAAGACTACACAAAAGAAATTTTATAGCAGGCGATTATCCGTGAATTAGGGATCGGCTGCATTAGTCAGACCAGACTTTTCACAAATATCTATGCGCAAAAAGCACGAGCTACTCTTCGGGCCAGCTACCATCAACTTCTTGCACCAACCATTGCTGAGAATACCAATAATAAATTCCATTCTCCGATAGGGAAGGTGCGGTACAGTTAATTTTATTTCTGCCTGCAACAAAGTCAGGTAGATCGATCCTTAAGTGCCAGCCTTCTCTCTCAATATCAAGAGGCTCTCCTCTAGAACTGTAGCAGGCAAAATTATTGAGCTGGTAAGCGCCCTGCTCTAGCATTAAATCAAGGGTTCCTGAAACTTCACCCGCAACGCGCACCAAGGCTCCTGCCCGAGATTCTGTCACTGGAAGAGCTTTACTTCGGGCCACTAAGGCAAAACGTTCCATTCCGGAAAACCCCTGAGCCAATGGGTATCGAGGCACTTGATAGAGATCAGTTAAATAGCCAACTGCTCCGGATTGTTGAGCCAGACCATAAATACTTCGTTCTTCAAGTAACTCCCGAATCTCGATATTGGACTCCCCGTAAGGGTAAGCAAACAAGCGCACTGATTGGTCGAGTTCCTCCTCGATGCGCCTGTTGCCCTCATCTATCTCCTCAGCAACGCGCTGCAGCCACTGGCCATCAGCCTCACTTTCCCTGCGACGGACCAGATGTGTGTGGGATACCGAATGACCTCCAATCTCTGCACCATATTGTTGGACCTCTCTCAACTGGTCCCAGGACATAAAACCACCATAACCTTGGTCTATGGCTTCAGAAGCAACAAAAACGCTGAAGGGCCAGCCGCGCTGTTTTAACTGCGGATAAGCCACCTCGTATACCGATTCATAGGCATCATCGAAACTAATAGCGATCGATCGCTCGGGTAGCGATTGTTTCTCTGACACCGCGTCCAGAATCTCCCCTAGACTCATAACTGAAAATTGATTCTCTTCGAGGTATTCAAGATGTTCTATGAACTGGTTAGGGGACACGCTGGTAATGGCAGGAGTTGAATCGCTAACGTGGTGATAGAGCAATATCACGCCACTTTCAGCGGCCTGAAGTGTAGGAGAAGCAATCCCCAGCAACAGCAGCGCAAATCGAGAAACTCTAATGGACATGGCAGAAATAGGCATGGCAGAACCCAGAACTATGATCCCGCCTCCTCTTCTTTAAAATCATGGTACTGACGAATCATAGTCTTGATCTCGTCGATGTAGGCATCTCTTCTCTGTGAGTAATAAAGTAAACCATCGGCCAGCGCAGCTCCGCTAAGGGGTTCTCCCGAAGATCTAAGGCCTGCGCGAATCAATCTCAGGGTTTCGTATGTGTAGTAAGAATTGAGATTCTTCATATAGGCACCGATAGCATCAGCCACAGACGCAAATTTGCGTACCTCATGGGCAGCACCTTCAGTCCTCTGTTCTGGAACCAGACCGCAACCCGTGGAATAACACCAGTGACCAAAAAGATTATTGGCTTCAACCGCAAATCTCGACCTACCCCAACCAGACTCCTTAGCTGCCTGAACCACTGTCAGATCCATAGGGACTTCATCAACTCTCAGCAGTAGTTGGCGAATCGCCCGATCTATCGGATGGCTCGCCAAGTTTTCTTCGATTTCAAGTTCCCAACCCGAATCGAGGCCATAGTCATATTCCGCAGATAAGCGCAGTAAAAACTCTCTATCTGCTCCTTCAAGTCGCTCACCCGCTGCCAACCGCATATGTAGCTGCTGAAGTTGTTCTCTCTGCCGTAAAATTTGGCCATTGTGAAAAAGCACTATGGGTTCAAGGTATGCAAAAAAGTCTGCCTTCATCTGGCTCACATCAGAATAGTCGGCAAAGTTGGGCAAAGTACCGAACTCAACTAGCTGCTCTTCTGGAGTCAAGTCTATCTCTGATGACTCTGGCCAAAAGACAGCGGATATCAGTAGCAGAACAACCAACCCACCGCCGAGGAAGAGAAACCTCTGGTCAAGCCGCCGACTAATTTGCAAATACTGGTATCTTAGAGCGCGTGAAAACTGCATCAGAGATTAAGTCCTTGCAGAGACTCTTGATTCGGAAAACCATCAGCGATTAGACCTTCATCGCGCTGAAATTCACTTAGAGCAGCTCTTGTAGCCGGACCCATAATGCCATCCGCTGTTCCCAGCTCATACCCGCGCTCTAGCAGGCTTTCCTGTAGTTCGATTAACTGAACTCGTGTTAAGGCCAGCTGATCTTCCGGTGGCGGGCTGACAAGCCCACCTGCGCCTGATATTCGATCCGCAAGATGTCCGACAGAGATTGCATAAGATTCGGAACGATTCCACTTCATAATCACTGAAAAATTGTCGTAGACCAGAAAAGCTGGGCCGACATGGCCAGCTGGAACCAAAATGGCCCCTTCCATATCGGCGATGGGCAAGTCAGCTCCGTTTGCACGTTTGACTCCCATGTCTGCCCAGTCAGAAAGCGCAGCGGGCTTTCTCAATCCAGTATCCAAATAAGGAAAGTCATCAGGCAAAGAAACTTCCCGGCCCCACCTTTCCTCGGACTTCCAGCCCAGAGAGTTTAAAAAATTCGCGCCGGAGGCGAGAGCATCTTTCTCGCTCGCCCAAAGATTAATCTGACCATCACCATCTCCGTCGACCGCGTACTGCCAATAGCTTGAGGGCATAAACTGCGTATGGCCCATGGCGCCAGCCCAGGAACCTCTCATTTCCTCTGGGGTCAGCGACTCTCGCTCAAGAAGTTTGAGTGCGATCATTAGTTCGGATGTAAAAAATTCGCTGCGTCGTTGGTCGCATGCAAGAGTAGCCAAAGAATCGAGCGTGGACATGGTTCCCAGGTAACTTCCGAAGTTAGTTTCCAAGCCCCAAAATGCCACTAAGTATTGCCCGGGAATGCCGTAGGTTCTGGTTAATTCGTTTAGAAAATCCCGATGCTCACGATAAAG
>JABJGI010000046.1 GCA_018662305.1 Porticoccaceae bacterium
GTAAAAGTGGCTTGTGTAGGTGTGGTACCTGTGAAAGTTGTGCACACCGTAGGTCACAGTATTAAAAAATGGATTTTCCTGAGCATCGATGGTGCCGGCGACGATTCGTTTGATGGCGTCGGTTAAATCCATAATTTCCGGGCTTGCCCCCAATAACTCAAAGGTTCGCTCGTGGATCTTGCTGGGCAGAGTGCGCAGAGACATTCCCTGAAAATCCGCAGGTGTCCGGATGGGGCGGATGTTGTTGGAGAAATGTCGTTCGCCGTTTTCAAAGTAGCCAAGAATTCGATAATCAGTATTGGCTTCGATGGCGTTTGTAAGGAGCCCGCCTAGCTCGCCATCCATCGCATCTCTAGCTTCTTGGTTGTCGGAAAAGATAAAGGGCAAATCAACAGCACCAAGCTCTGTGACCCGATCCGTCAGGTAGCTGCTGGACTGAAACCCCATGGTGACAATGCCTTTTTCAACTAGCCAGAGAATATCCAGCGCCTTGTAGCCAAGATCGAGGATGTTGTAGACGTATCGGACTTCAACTTCGCCGGGAAATTTGGCTTCGATGCGGTCGCCGATTCGTTTCAGCCCCTGGCTAAAGCTAGTGGTTTCTGGTGAGTAGCCCGTCATGATTATTTGGATGGGTGCCCCCTGAGCGCTGGCAGAGCTGATGCCCATCCCAGCCAAGGCTGAACTCGCGCCTAGGGTGGCGGAGTTTTTTAAAAATTTTCTTCTAGACTCTTTACTCGACATTGCTTCCCCCAAAGAAACTGAAAAATAAGTGTTATGGGCTAAGCATACCTTCATTCAGCCCGCGGCAGTCAAATGTTACATACAACAATATAATATGAGGAAAAGGGCAGCTAAATTGTCCTAGAAGCTGTAAAGAGATATGTAGTTTTATTGAACCAAAGTCGGTTTGCTGCCAAATTGCCGAGTTGTAGAACGCATCAAGTATTTGTGATTTTTGATCACGCCTTTTGAGGGGTTTCCTTTTGAGGGTTCACTGAGCGAAAACTAAACAGGCGAAGTAGATAGAGAATATTAGATTATGAAGAGACTCTTGGTAATTCTTGCACTTGGTTGGTCAGTGTCCAGTTTTGCAGATATTGAGCTGGCCGATGGTACCATTCTTTCCGACTCTCCAATGTGGATAGTCACCTATATCGAAGTAGCTGGCGACGCGGTTGAGGAAACCGAGCAGTTGCTCAGAGATCAGGTGCAAGCGAGCCGAATGGAAGAGGGCAACTTGCGCTTTGAAGCGGTTCAGCGCATCAGCCGCAGCAACCATTTCGTGGTTCTGGAGACCTGGACCAGCCCTGAGACTCGCGCGCAACACGCTGCTGCTGATCATACTCTGGCTTATCGTCAGGCTCTTCAGCCGCTGCTTTACGCACCCTATGATGAGCGCCCTCATCATGGACTAGAGGTCACCGCTTTAGATGATATCCCGGCGGGCGATGCTGACACGGTATATGTCATCACTCATGCGGATTCGATCCCGCCTGAGCAATTCCCACCCTGTACTCGCAGTGCCTACCCGAACAGTCTTTGTTCGAACGCCTTGATCGTCCAACTTGCTCTGGACAGCCGAGATCATGAGGGGAATATGCGCTTCGATATATTGACCCAATCAAATCGCCCAAATCACATGACAGTGGTAGAAATGTGGCAGGATTCTGAGACGCAGCTGGATCACCAGTCTCATCAAGAGAAAAAAGATTTTCGCGATGCGCTGGCTGGAATCGAGATGGGAAGCGGCGTAAACCCTGACCCACAATTTACCCCGGATATGCTGACGGGTAGCTTGTGGGATGAGCGGTTGTACCGCCTAATAAACCCTTAGCCTAATAGAATCTTAGATAGGGCCCTTAGAGATATATCCATGAAAACCTTCCTAGTCGTTTTGTGGGTAGCGGTTGCCCAATTCTTTCTGATCGCCACCGCTGCTGCAGAACTCTCTCCGGAGCAGGAACGAGAGATTATTTTTGACTGCACCCAGTTGGTACAGAATTACGCTTACTATCGCGATCTGCATGACCCCGAGAATTTCGCTAATATCTTTACCGAAGATGCTCGCATGACAGCAAGAGGCGAATGGTTAACGGGAAGAGAAGCCTTGATGGATCATGTGATGGATGGAGACCCAGACAACCAAAGCATGCACATGGTTTCTACCGTCAAGATCACTCCTATCGATGAGCAAAATGCCACTGGCGTAACATACTCATCCGTGGTGTATCAGTTAACCGGTGTAGCCGTGACCGGAAAATATTTTGATAAGTTTGTCAAAACTGAGGACGGCTGGAAAATCTCAGAAAGAGTATGGAGCGTTATCTATAGAAATACCGGCGGTTAGCTCCGCTACAAGCGCCAAGTATCTAGAGAGCCTTAAGGCCAGGATATTCGGGAATACAACGCAATTTGCAATAGGAATTTTAGCACTAATGAAAAAAAGTGCCATTTTGATGGCCTTGGTTGTTATGGCCAATGCCGTCCCCGCTTTCTCCGCTGAAGAACCGCCAATTGATTGGCCAAATTGGGCTTACGCCCGCTACGTGCCAATTACTGCAGAAGATTTTGAACTGCCCCCCAGAACGGGAGAGCCACCTGCCTATACTTACGAGCCGGGTGATCCTGCTCTTCTCAGCTTGCCGGATTCATCTCTTTCTTTTACCGACAGTGATATCAATAATTTCTACGGGCCGGCTGATTGGCACCCTGATGAGCATCCTGAGATGCCAGATATCGTTGCCTACGGTGACCCTGAGAGAGGTATTCGGGCCTGTGCCTTTTGTCATTTCGCTAATGGGCAGGGAAAAACTGAAAATGCTCACTTATCGGGCTTGCCAGAAAGTTATTTTCTGGCGCAGTTGGAGGCCTTTGCCAGCGGTGACCGTTTTACGTCAGACCCCCGTAAGCCAAACACTTACGAGATGATTCGAATGGCAAAACTGATGACGGAAGAAGAGAAGCAGCAATCCGCTGAATATTTTGCCGCTATTCCGTTTCGGCCCATGGTTAAGGTAATTGAAACTGAGATGGCTCCGCAGGTGGAAACTCTTTCTACTCAGTTAGTAGTGCCCATCGAAGGGGCAGAATGGGTGCCGCTGGGCAATCAAATAATCGAGGTACCAGAGAATCCTCACGCCACCGAAGCGCTGCGTGATCCTCACACAGTCTTTTTGTCATACGTTCCGGTTGGCAGTGTCGCCAAAGGTAAAGAGTTGGTTGAAACCGGTGGAGGTAAAACCATTCAGTGCGGTATCTGTCATGGGCCTGGATTGCAGGGTCTGGCGGATGTTCCGTCCCTTGCGGGGCAGACAGCTAGCTACAATATGCGCCAGATGTGGGATGTGAAACAGGGAACACGTTTGAGTCCACTGATGACCGCGGTGGTTGCAAACCTGAGCGCAGAAGACATGCTAAATATTGTTGCTTATGTGGCGACATTGCCTCCAGCGGGAGCGGAGGAGTAAAAAAAAAGGCTAAGATGTGCAGGTATCAATCGGGGGATTGATGCCTAACTGACCCAGGGGGGAGTGTATGAAAATAAGGCCGATAGTAGCCGTTGCGCTGAGTCTTTGTGTAGCCAAGGGATTGATAGCTCAGGATGTGGATCACGCTTCACTGCCTCAAGCATCTGTGCCCGATTGGCCCGATTGGGCTTACGGTTATATGGAGCCTGTGACAGAAACAGACCCCAGCATCTATCAGGTTCCCGACTGCCCGGAAATGGCAAACCCCCGTTCTTGTGGCCCGGTCGGCACACCCTTAGTAGAAGATGGGGTTAAACACAGTTTGCCGGGAACTAGCCTCACCTTTACCCGAGTCGAAGCGAATTACTCCTGGCAGCCCGCTGATTGGTATCCTGGCGAACATCCTGAGATGTCTGAGCTTATAGCCACTGGCGACATGGAGCGAGGCATTCGCCCCTGTGCTCTTTGCCATTTTCCAAACGGTCAGGGCAAGGTTGAAAACGGCCACGTCGCGGGACTTCCTAAAAATTATATTTTGCAACAACTCGAAGCTTTTGCTTCTGGTGACCGCATTAGCGCCGATTATCGCAAAGCGAACACCAATGAAATGGCGCGCATTGCCGCCTGGTTAACGGACGAAGAGAAAGAGCATGTTGCGGAATACTTTTCTTCTATGCCCTTTCGTTCCATGGTGAGAGTGGTTGAGTCAGAGACCGCGCCTCAAATTCGCGCCAGTCTAAATCGACTGATCATGGCGGATGAAGAAGCGCCATGGGTGCCGCTAGAGAATAGGATTGTTGAAGTTGCGGAAGACGCAGAAGAGACAGAAGTTATGCGTAATCCGAGGGGAACTTTTGTTGCTTATGTGCCGGTTGGCAGTATTGCCAAAGGCGAAGAGCTAGTCACCACAGGTGGAGGCAAAACGATTCAGTGTGGAATTTGTCACGGTGACGGGCAGCGAGGTCTCGCGGATGTTCCCAGCATCGCCGGGCGAACGGCGAGCTTTACCATGCGTCAGCTTTGGGACGTTAAGCAGGGCACTCGGGTTAGTCCTTTAATGACAGCTGTTGTCGCTAATCTCACCGCCGAAGATATGTTAAATATTGTGGCTTATCTGGCAACTTTGCCACCCTAGCTAAAAAATGGCTAAATAAAGTCTAGCCGGGGTAATAAAAATGAAAATACTATCCGTTGCTGGGGTGCTGATCGCCTACCTCAGCTCACTTCTTCCTGTTCTCGCTTACGCCGAAGATATCGTAGTGTTTGGCGCCACTGGCCGCTTTGGCAGCCAAATGGTTCAGGAAGCGCTGGATCGAGGGCATACCGTCTACGGGGTTTCTCGAAGCCCGGAAAATTTTACCTACACTCAGGACAATTTTATTGCCCTCAGAGGTAACCCCACTGAATTGGAGTCAGTTCGGGAAATTGTTCAGGGGAAAGATGCTGTGCTGGTGGCCCTGGGTGATCGTATTGCCACCGACCCCGAAGAAACATCCATGAACATCACCGCAAGAAATTTAGTGGCTGCGCTAGATCATCTCGGGCCGGATGGCCCTATCGTTATTCCCTTTGGTGGGGGAAATACCGCCGCCGATAGTCTAGAAGAAGTATTGCAGATCAGCGCTGACAGATTGAACCAGCCCAACTCTGATCGTCTGCGCATGATCATCCTTTCGCAGTGGGCGACCTACGACACCTATCGAAACTCCAATATCAATTGGGTTTTTCTGGCGCCGCCTCGGAATATTTTGGGCATTACCGGAGGCGAAGATAAGCGCACCGGCAAGTACAGAATCTCAGTGGATGGCAGCATCGACCAGGAATCTGATACAGCCATTTCCAATTCCGATATCGCGGTAGCAGCGGTTGATCTAGTGGAGAGCCGTGAATACAGCCAAGAGCGCGTAATCATTGCCTATTAGTGCGCACCAGCATCACCCTCAAATTCCAGTGCTTTTAAATTCAAGTGCTCTTAAATTCAAATGAATAGGACTTAGAAATGAAAATTAGGCTTATTGCCATCCTCAGTACTCTTTTTCTTATCGCCTGTAACTCGCAGGAATCTCCTGAAATTCAGGAATCGATGGAAACTGCAGCCTCGGCTCAAGCAGATGCTCCAGCGCCAGCAGCTACTCCAGAACCGACTGGGCCAGTCTACGCATTAACTCAATTAGAGGGGGATCTCTACCACGCTACAAGCGATGCCCATTCCACACTTGTCATGCTCACATCGGAGGGTGCAATCCTTGCGGATCCGCTGAATGTGGGATTTGCCGAGTGGCTAAAATCCGAATTGGCAACACGCTTTGATACCGTTGTGAGATACGTACTTTACAGTCATCACCATTGGGATCACGCATCCGGTGGCGGCGTGTTTTCCGATACCGCCGAGCTGGTGGGTCACGCCAATATGATTCCAGGACTAGCCTTGCCGCTGGCGGCGAACTACGTTCCCAATGATGCAAATCTGGATGGCTCGATTCAGCGCTCTGAGGCGACTGGTGGGTTGGCAAACAATTTTGATTTTATGGATGAAAATAGCGACGGCAAAATCACAGGCACAGAACTGAATCGTTTTATTACCGCGCCAACTGCAACCTATTCCGGTGCCGAGCATAGTGTCACATTGGGCGGCAAGGAAGTTCGTATGGTTTGGGCAGGAGAGAATCATTCCAACGACGGCAGCATCATTGTCTTTTCAGATTACAACACGGCCTTTGGCGTTGACTGGTTAGCTGTTCGCGCCTTCCCGAGGCAGTTATATGGTGCTCACATTGATGCCTGGATAGAGGTGACCGAACTCTTGGCGGGTCTGGAGCCAGCTCGAATCGTCCCTGGTCATACCAGTCATGGAGTCATCGGTGGATTGGAAGATGCCCGTGCCTATGCGCAAATGTACCGCGACTTGAATGAAGCTCTGCAAGCAGCCCTTGAGAATGGAGAGAGCAAGGAAGACTTTGTCATCAGCATAAGCCTGCCGGCCTATAGCGAGTGGGTTCGATACGATGCGTCACTTCCGGTAATAGCGGGTCAGGCTTACGATTTGGCTACTCAGTAGGCCTGGGAGAAAAAAGAACTAAAGGAAACGGAGAACAGGGTGAAATTGTTGCTAGTACGGCTTGCCACGCCCTGTCTTGCGCGCCTATTTTTTTGCTAGAGCAGCGTATAAAAGTGCTCTGCCATGCGTTGGCGCATCGCCTCATCCGGCAATCGCCCGTATCCTGCACCCATATTGTCTATGACATGCCTGGCCTGGCTGGTCTCAGTCACCACTGTGGTAACCGCAGGATGGGAGGCGACATATTTCAGGGCGTATTGAGCCCATGAATTGCAGTCAAACTCTGCTGCCCATTCAGGCAATTCCTTGCCTGCGGTTACACTGAAATAAGCACCGTCAGCGCGAGTCTTAAAGGCCTCGGCAACAACAATAGCGATACCTAAATCCTGCGCTAGAGGCAGCAACCGCTCCTCCGGTTCGTTCTGAAACATGGAATAACCCAGAAGGAAAAAGTCGGGGCGTTCTTCGCGCATAAAATTTTCTATGGGCGTTCGATCAAAGTTGGGATCGTTGCGGATATTTGTCAGGCTGGCACCGATATAGCGCACCTTGCCTTCTTCCTTGGCCTGTTTGAGAGTTGGCCAGTGAAATTCCATATCCCACATGTTGAGCGCCATCATGAGATCCATAGGGCGCTTATTGAGGTTAGCAATCAGCTTATCCATATGCTCGACGCCTTCATCTTTGCCACGTACGGAAATCTTTCCGGCTAAAAACAATTCATCCTGAAGGCCCAAGGAGTTAATTACTGCGCCCAGCGCCGGCATGTGCTCTCCGTCCTGCTGCACGGCTTGCCCTTCCGGCGGAGCAGCACCTGGTGGATAAGGACGAAAAAAGGCGGGTGTGTCGATAAAACGACCGCCCATATCGTACATGGCCTGAACCAGTGACTGAGTCAGCTCTGGGCCTTCAGGCGGATCGCTGTAAAAAGGGACGGGTGAGCCCAACCCCATGATGGGAATATGCTCATCAGTCGATGGAATTGCTCTGGTGAGCATTTGCCTCGGCTGAATTGATAAGCAGCCAGAGAGTCCGGAGGCCGCTGCAAATGCCGCGGTTCCGGTTAGAAAGCTGCGCCGGTCAATCTTCGACACAGATTTGTTCTCGAGAGCCAGCCTCTAAGAAAGAGACTGGAAGTGCGCGTACATCCGGCTGCGAGTCTGTGCATCTGGCAGTCGACCTAGGGCTGCACCCATATTGTCGATCATATTTCGAGGTCGGCTGGTTTCAATCGCACTGGTGGTGACTGCAGGATGCGAGAGCACATATTTCAGTGCAAATTGGGCCCAGGAATGTGCGTCAAATTCAGCTGCCCATTCCGGAAGTTCGTGACCGGAAGTAACACTGAAGTAAGCACCGTCGTCCAGTGTCTTGAATACCTCAATGGCACAAACGGCAACACCCTGATCTGCTGCCAGCGGCAGGATGCGCTCCTCAACCTGTGGTCGGAACATAGAGTAAGAGGTCATCAGGAAATCGATATCGTGATTGAGCATAAAGTCTTCTACAACATCGTTGCTGATCCGGTCAGTTGCTTCACTAATTCCAATATAGCGAACTCTTCCTTCCGCCTTGGCTCGTTCGAGCACAGGCCAAGTATTCTCATAATCACGAAGGTTGTGCAGCATCATGACATCGATGGTCTCGCGACCCAGGTTAGAGATGGTGAGATCCAGATGTCGCTGTGCTGCTTCGGCGCCATCCACGGTTATTTTCCCCATTAGAAAGAGGTCATCCTGCATTCCAAGATCCTGAATTATCTGGCCCAGTACAGGAGGGTTTGGTCTAAAAAATGCTGGTGTGTCGATCATGCGGCCACCGGCGTTGTACATGGTTTGAACCAGTGCTGCTGCCGCTGAGTTAGTGGCGCCCTCCGGAGTGGTATAGAAAAAATCCGGTGACCCTGAGCCAACCAGAGGAAGGTAATCGTTTGTGCCGGGAATCGGTCTGGAATGCACGCCTTGCTGAGCCATAGCAGTTATTGGAAGGCTGGCCGCCGTGGTAGCCGCGACTGAGTTGGTAAGAAACTTTCTACGACTAATTGCTTGTTGTCCTGACATCATTTTCCCCAAAAAATTGATATATTTGCTATGAGGCTAGCACCAAGGTCGGTGAATAGAAAGCATATTTACGGAACTAAAAATTGGGGGAGAAAATGAGCAATGAGGTTGTGATAGAGGCCTGGAATACGGTTCTCTTCGAGAAGTTTTCACGTTTTAAATTTCTCTTTATCGAAGGCTATGCCTCAATAAGCGAAGAAGTGCTTGGAAGGAACAGCTTTGCTGAAGACGCCAAAGTTCTGGATGTAGGTTGTGGCTTTGGTGATTGCACCATTGAGATCGCTAAACGATTGGGATCAGAGGGGCAGGCGGTTGGTGTAGATTGCGCCACAAATTTTATTGCCGAGTGCGAAAAATCTGCCAGCGAAGAGGGTGTGAGCAACGCCAGATTTTTTGCAGCCGACGTTTAAGCGGACGATCTGGGCGGCCCTTACGACGAAGCCTTCGCCCGCTTTGGCACTATGTTTTTTAACCTACCTGGCTTAGCCATGCGCAATGTTCGCGAGTCCCTAAAGCCGGGAGGCAAGTTCACTCAGGTGGTTTGGAGAAAGCGCGAGGATAACCCCTGGCTGCACGACGCAGAACTCTGTGTAAAGGCAATTGTGCCAGTGGTTTCTCACGAAGAGACCGATGCAGTCCACTGCGGCCCCGGACCTTTTTCAATGGCTGGACCGGATATGGTTAGTGAAATGTTGCAGTCAGTTGGCTTTGAGCGCGTGCAGTTTGAGCGCTTCGATTCAGATATTTGTATTGGCAGAAGTATGGACGAGGCCGTACAGTTTGCCATGGAGCTGGGCCCAGCAGGCGAAGTCATCCGCCTAGCGGAAGAAGAGGGTGAACGCCTAAAACCCAAAGTGATTGAAGCCCTCAAGGAAGTGGTCAGCAAATACGCTCGTGAAGATGGTACCTATTGGGCGCCTTCAAGTGCCTGGTTTATCTCTGCTTATAATCCCATTGTCTAACAGAGTTTTTTTCAATGAAATTTTTTATATCGATACTTCTTATTTTGCTTGGTCTTTTTTCCGCGCAGGCCGGATTTGCCCATCATGGCAACGTTATATTTGATCTCAACACCGTACTTACCATGCAGGGTGAGGTGAACCGGTTGGTGTGGCGCAACCCCCATGTATACCTCTATGTTGATATCGAAGATGCTGACGGCGAAGTTCGGGAATGGCAGCTTGAAGGTGATGCCACTTCCATTATGTCGCGCAGTGGGTGGTCTGCTGATGTCTTTGAACCCGGCGAGCAAATTACCGTGCGAGTAAATCCCGACAGGGATAGAGGCACGGCTCACGGTCTTATTGTTGCGGCAGTAAAATCAGATGGGACGGTTTTGATGCCGCGTTCTGGTGGACGAGCATCTACCCTGAGTGCCACGAGCATTGAAGGAGTCTGGGATTCCATACGTGACTTCAAGACACGACGTTTTATCTACGGCGAGTTAACCGAAAAGGGTAAGCAGGCAAAGGCTTCTTATACAGAGGCGGACAACCCAGTGATCAATTGCATAGCTTTTCCCGTGCCGGCGATTGTGGCAGCGCCCTATCTTTTTGAAATAGAAATTCTCGAGGATCAGGTAAGGCTGCGCACTGAGCTTTTTGGTGTCGAGCGTAATTTCTACACCGACGGGCGGCAACATCCTGAGGATGGTGAACTGAGCAATCAGGGGCACTCCATTGCCTGGTGGGAAGGCGACACTCTGGTGGTCGATACGGTGAACTATGAATATAACCCCACTGGAAATCGCAGCGGTGTTCCCGGCGGTCCACAAAAGCACAGTATTGAGACTTACCAGCTTTCCGAAGATGGGAAACAGCTTCTGGTGGACTGGGTTATTGACGACCCCGAATACATGTTAGAGCCCATGACCGGCGGAATCGTTTGGGACTATGCCCCAGATCGCGAGCTAATGCCCTTTGGCTGTAACCCGGACAATGCCCGACTTTACGACGTTGAATAAGGGTGTCAGCTCTGAAGAAGCCACTCCGTCACCAGTTCGGCGACCTGCTCGGGGCAATCGTCCATATGGCAGTGATGCGCTCCGGGCACGGTTTTGCGCGTGAGGTTAGGGATTGCTGAGCCGGCATTGTTGAGTTTGGGGTCGAGTTTGAGCAGGCCATGTTCGGGCTCGATTACCAGCGTCGGGGCTTCAAGCAATTTGAAAAAGTCACCGCGCATTTCGTCGGTAATACGATAGGCGTTAGTTGCCTTTAATCTCTGGTCTGCTTGCCACACCCATCCCTTCTCTACCTCGCGTAGCGATCTTTCCGCCAGTAGCTCAGCACTTGCCAAACTGACCGGAATATCGCTCTTAACCCTAGCGGCAAGCGCACCCTCTCGGTTGGGGTAAAGCGTACCGGATCGTCCAGAGAGGGAGTAATTGCTGCGCAGAGAGTCAGCCAGGTCTTGCGGCAAATCGCTTATTTTGCGCGGGAATGGCTCGATGGAATCGATCAGCACCAAGCGATTGATTTTTTCCGGCACGATGGCCGCGAAGAGGGCGGCAACAATGGCGCCGCGGGAATGGCCGACAATATCGATGGGCCCTTCAGCAAACAACTTGGATATCTCATGTAAATCACGCAGTTCGCTCACTAGGTCATAGTTGGCGTCTACTGAGCGAAAATCGCTTAAACCCTGGCCCGCCATATCAATGGCTTGCAGGTTTATTCCTTCGATCATTGGGCCAATAACGGAAAAACTGGCAGCGTTGTCGAGCCAGCCGTGCAGGGCCAAAGCTTTATGTGGAGAGGCAGAATTCCAGTTGATGCCGGCAACTTTGCGATCAAAGATATTGAAAGATATCTCGGTGGGCTCGTTTTTATGCAATTCAGGGGCCGCAGGAGTAGAATGGCACGCCATTTTAGACCAAGTATCAGAACTTCCCTATGCATTGTCCTTTCTGCAATACAGAGGATACCAAGGTTATCGACTCCCGACTGGTTGCAGCGGGCGGTCAGATTCGTCGCAGGCGTGAGTGTGTCAATTGCGGCGAGCGCTATACCACTTACGAAATGCCAGAGCTGGTGATGCCCTACGTGGTCAAAACAGACGGCACACGCGAACCCTTCAACGAAGAGAAATTGCGTGGTGGTTTGCAGAGAGCTTTGGAGAAAAGGCCGGTTGATTCGGAGCAGGTAGAGTCGGCCATCACACGAATTAAACAAAGTTTGCGATCCACTGGTGAGCGCGAAGTTCCTTCACGGATGATTGGCGAATCCCTGATGGAAACCCTGCACGAGCTGGATCAGGTCGCCTATGTGCGGTTTGCCTCAGTCTATCGCCAATTTGAGGATATCGAAGAGTTTCGGGCTGAGCTGGATAAGCTAGAGAAAAACTAGTGATGAACGCCCAAGACAGTCAATTTATGGCGCGAGCTCTGCGCCTCGCTGAACGCGGTAACTATACGACCAGTCCAAACCCACGGGTGGGATGTGTATTGGTAAAAGGTGGTGAGCCCAGCGCCGCTGCAAAGATAATAGCTGAAGCCTGGCATCAAAAAGCCGGACAAGGCCATGCGGAAATACTGGCTTTGCAAATGGCCGGAGAAAAAGCGAAAGGGGCTACTTGCTACGTAAGTTTAGAGCCCTGCAACCACACTGGCCGCACCGGGCCCTGTACTGAAGCGCTCATTGAAGCGGGTATAGCCAGAGTGGTGTATGCCATGGAGGATCCAAACCCTCAGGTTGGCGGAGCAGGAGTTGCTCGATTGCGTGAAGCGGGTATTGAGGTTGACGGCCCGCTGATGAATCAAGAGGCCGCGCGCATCAACATGGGTTATGTAAAGCGTATGGCCACAGGTCGACCCTTTATCCGCGTGAAGATGGCAATGAGCCTGGATGGTCGAACGGCAATGCCCGACGGGAATGCGTTTTGGATTACCGGTCCACGGGCGCGAACGGATGTGCAAAGGTTACGCGCTCGAAGCTGTGCGATTTTGACTGGCTGGAGATCTGCGGCGATGGATAAGTCTCAGATGACGGTTAGGGCTGATGAATTTGAGATTGCGGAAGAGGGGTTAGGAGAACGCCAACCGCTTCGAGTGCTGGTGGATTCCAAGCTTCAGATGGAGAAGGATGCGCGTTTTTTTCAGGCGCAAACGCCAGTTTTGGTTGCCAACCTGTCACGTGATGGCAGCGGAGCTGAAGAAAGTGAATCACATATCAGTTACCTGAAAATAGAGGAAGCTGAAGGGCATGTGGATCTCACCGAGCTGGTGGAAAAGCTTGGCGACAGAGGCATTAATGAGCTTTTGGTGGAGACAGGTTCCGAGCTAAGTGGCGCTTTTTTGCGGGCAGGTTTGGTGGATGAGTTGATAATTTATATGGCGCCCAAACTAATGGGTTCTGATGCCAGGGCGCTGTTTGAATTGCCCTTACAAAAGATGACGGAATCTCTACCTCTGCACATTAAAGAAGTTCGGCAGTTGGGCGGAGACCTTCGTATTACCGCGTCACCAGAAATGGAATAGCGGAATAATTTAAACAAGACAGATTGGAAAGAGAGATGTTTACCGGAATAGTTGCCAGCGTGGGTGAAGTCACAAAGACCGAACAGATCGGTGGCGACCTGCGCCTGACAGTTTCCGTTGGTGATTTATCAATAGCCGATGTTCAGTTGGGCGATAGCATAATGAATAATGGGATTTGTCTGACGGTAATCGAATTTGATACGAACAGCTTTGTTGCTGACCTCTCGGAAGAAACTTTAAGAGTTACCACCGCAGGAGATTGGAAGGTCGGCACTCGCATTAATCTGGAAAAGTCTCTGACGCTTCAGGATAGGCTTGGCGGGCACTTAGTAAGTGGGCACGTCGATGGCGTGGGAGAAGTGCTCAGTCGCGAAACTCAGGCGCGTTCAGAGTGGTTTTGTGTCTCTGCACCACCAGAACTGGCAAAATACATCGCTCAAAAAGGATCAATCACGGTTGATGGAACCAGCCTCACGGTAAATGCTGTTGCCGACAACGAATTTACCCTAACCATAATTCCCCATACTCTGGAAAATACGGTTATTGATGGCTATCAGCCCGGCACTAAGGTTAATTTGGAAGTCGACCTGATTGCTCGATATGCCGAGAGATTGCAGCAATTTGATGCCTAAGCTAACCGACTAAAAATATGAAATTTAATACGACAGAAGAGCTTATCGAAGACATCGCCCAAGGCAAGATGATTGTTTTGCTGGACGATGAAGACCGCGAAAATGAAGGTGACCTGATAATGGCCGCCAGCATGGTTCGGCCAGAAGATATTAATTTTATGGCGCGCAATGCCCGTGGGCTGATCTGTCTCACCCTCACTGAAGAGCGCTGCAAGCAGCTGAACTTGGGCAAGATGGTGAGTGACAACAACGCCTCCCATGGCACTAACTTTACTGTTTCTATCGAAGCGGCTGAAGGTGTAACCACCGGCATATCGGCGCAAGATAGAGCCAAGACGGTGCAGGCTGCAGTAGCGCCGGGCGCCGTTCCTAGAGACATCGTTCAACCCGGGCATATATTCCCTTTGATGGCACAACCCGGTGGCGTCCTGAGTAGGGCTGGACACACGGAAGCCGGCTGCGACCTGGCGCGTCTTGCCAAATTAGAGCCAGCCACCGTTATTGTCGAAATCATGAATGAAGACGGCAGCATGTCGCGGCGACCAGACCTTGAGAAGTTTGCTCAAGAGCACGACCTAAAAATCGGCACTATTGAAGATTTGATTCACTATCGATTGCGCAACGAAACGACAGTGGAATGCATCAAGTCCAGACAGATTGAAACAGAGTTCGGCGAGTTCGAAATGCGCACTTATCGAGATATCGCCCGTGATCAAATTCATCATGCAATGATCAAGGGTGATGTGGGCAATGGCGAACCTTGTCTAACACGGGTACACCTGCCCACGCCGCTTAGAGACCTCTATGCTCTAATTGAGCCGGGCACAGACGAAGCGGGCCGTTGGTCTCTTCATGGCTCGATGGAAAAAATTGCCAATGCCGGTCACGGCGTCCTAATTATTCTTAGTTCAACCATCCCAACCGCCAAGATTGTAGAGCGGCAATTGGAGCGTCTGTTTGAAGAGGACGGCTATACTCCGCCGGCGCCGACTCTGCCAAATATGCAGATTGGCGTGGGCTCACAAATATTACGCGACCTAGGTGTTGAGAAGATGTTGTTGCTTGCGGCGCCAGTCAAGTACACCGGCCTTGCGGGTTTTGACCTGGAAGTGGTGGATTTTATTGCGCCGGATACTCACTAGATCTCTATTGGACTGACAAATATATGAAAACCATTGAGGCCGACAGCCAATATTCGGCAGATAAAAATACCGGCGGCAAGATCGCCATTCTGACTACTCGTTGGAACAGCTTTATTACAGACAACCTGTTGAAGGGTGCTGTTGAAGCAATGACTCGCAACGCTGTACCAGAGGATCGTATTGAGGTATTCCGTGTGCCCGGCGCCTTTGAGTTGCCGATTACTGCACAGAGAGTGCTCGCCAAGGGTGAGTACGACGGGCTAATTGCATTGGGCTGCGTAATTCGCGGTGGAACACCTCATTTTGAATATGTTTCTGGCGGCTGTATGGAAGGCTTGATGGCAGTGCAGTTGGATTACAGCATCCCCATCGGCTTTGGCGTGTTGACCGTTGATAGCACCGAACAAGCCATTGAACGATCTGGAGAGGATACCAACAACAAAGGTGCTGAAGCGGCACTTACGGTATTGGAAATGCTCAATTTATTGGACGACATTTCCTGATGGCATCTCCTCTAAATAAAAGGCGTAAGGCGAGAGAGTTAGCGGTTCAGGCCCTCTACCAATGGGGTATGGCCGGGCAAAATATCTCCGCCATCGAAGCGCAGTTTTATGCCGAAAATGATCCGGAAAAAATCGACCAGGACTATTTTCGCGAAGCCTTAAAAACAGTTACTAAAAACCTTGATGAAATTGATGCTCTGATTGAGCCCCATGCGGATCGAACACTTGAAGAGCTAGATCCTGTTTCAATGGCGCTGTTGCGGCTTGGTGTCTTTGAGTTCGGTCACCGTCCGGATGTGCCCTTTAAGGTGGTGATCAACGAAGGCGTTAACCTGGCCAAGCGTTTTGGGCCGACCGACAGTGATAAATACATAAACGGCGTTTTAGACAAAATCGCGCCGGTAATGCGTGAAGCTGAAGTTAACGCCATGCGCAATCCGCCCGAGAAAAAGGCTTCCAGTAAAAAGCCGAAAAAGGCGGTCAAAATTTCAGAAAAGAAAAGCTCAAAACGCGCAGCTCCCAAAAAAACCTCATCCAAAAAATCAGACTAGCGGCCCGGTCGGTTGAACGAATTCGAGCTGATTCATAAGTATTTTTCCAATTGGTCTGGTGTGGGTACCGAACCAACACTTGGTATTGGAGATGATGCTGCTCTCTTGGAAATGGAACCCGACACTCAGATGGTAGTAGCGGCCGATACTCTGGTGGAGGGACGACACTTCCCAGAAAATGCAGATCCCGGCCTTGTGGCATCACGAGCCCTGCGGGTGAATTTAAGCGATATGGCGGCCATGGGTGCAGAACCCCTTCACTATACACTTTGCTTGACGCTCCCTTCTTCGGACATCGATTGGCTCTCTTTATTTGCGGCTCGACTAAGGGAAGAGTCAGAACGTTTTAGCTGCTCACTCATTGGTGGGGATACCACTCGCGGCCAACTCTGTATGAGTTTGCAAATGCTGGGCAAAGTTAAAAGTGGTGAGGCATTGCAGAGGTCTGGGGCAAAAGCGGACGACGACATTTGGGTAACAGGTAATCTGGGTGACGCGGCCGCCTATACCAGTCTTAACTTTAGTGATGACTGGAGTTCCAGCAGCTTTGCACAGAAGTTTTGGTCTCCAGAGCCTCGCCTTGAATTTGCGCAAGACATCAGTCATCTTGCAAGTGCCTGTCTGGATATTTCTGACGGCCTGCTGGCCGACCTAGGCCACATCTGCAAAGCCAGTGGAGTTGGGGCTGAAATCTCTTTATCCGACATTCCTCAGTCGCCGGAATTACAGGATCAATTCCCTGATCAATCTCTGCAACTGGCGATATCTGGTGGTGACGACTACGAGCTCTGTTTCACTGCTCCGCCAGAGTCCAATACTCAGCTTCTAAAGATCGCGGACGAACAAGGGCTTAATCTGACGAAGATTGGCAACATTATTCAAGGCAGTGGCGTAACCTGTTTGGATGACACAGGCTCAGCTATCAAAATGAGTCAGGCAGGGTATTCCCATTTCTAATCCGACATTCAGTATGTTGACCAATCCTTTGCACCTCTTGGCTCTGGGGCTGGGCAGTGGGCTTTCACCCAAGGCGCCCGGAACCATAGGTTCTGTGGTTGCTCTTGTGTTGCTTTGGTTGCTTGGACCTTCGCTGGCACCCTGGTATTGGTTAATTGCTTTGGTTGCCTGCTTGATAGGTATTCCAATATGCGCCTATTGCTCAAAGGCTTTGGGGGGCGAAGACCATAAAGCCATTGTTTGGGACGAATTTGCCGGCGCCTGGATAGCCATTGCTTTTGTACCCTATAACTTGCTCTGGTGGCTTGCGGCCTTTGTGCTGTTTCGAATATTCGATATCGCCAAACCCTGGCCTGTGGGTTGGGCTGACAAGCGAGTGCATGGGGGATTAGGTATCATGCTCGACGATATTATTGCTGGGATCATGGCGGCTCTGCTGCTGTTTCTGGTTGAATTCTTTTTATTTTAGTTATCAGGTTAGAGGAAAATTTTGATCACTCGCCCCACAGAATCCTGCGAACTCCCCACTCAATGGGGTAAATTTTCTATTCTTGCCTTTGAAGATGCAGAGAATGACAAGGTGCATCTGGCACTAACACTGGGCGAACTAGATAACTCAGAGTCTGTGCTGGCACGAATTCATTCTGAGTGCCTCACAGGCGATGCTCTATTTTCTCAGCGCTGTGACTGTGGCTCGCAACTACAGGAAGCCATGAAACAGATTTCGGAAGAGGGCAGAGGAATTATTCTCTACCTGCGCCAGGAAGGTAGAGGCATTGGCTTGCTGAATAAGATTCGCGCATACAACCTTCAGGATGAAGGCGCCGACACGGTGGAAGCAAATGAAAGCCTGGGCTTTGGCGCGGATATGCGTGACTACTCTATCTGTGGCCCAATGTTTGAAAATTTTGGCATCACAAAGGTAAGACTGATGACCAATAACCCGCGCAAAGTCTCGGCGATGGAATCACTTGGCATAGAGGTTACCGAACGTATATCAATACACACTGGTCAGAACCCTCACAACGACCACTACCTCAAGACAAAGGCAGGTAAGCTCGGCCATATGTTCGATTGAGTCAGCTGGCTACACCGCTGCAGCGAGTTTCAAATTGCCTCTATTGCGCGATTGAGCAATAACATTCTGTTTTATCCGGGTTGAAGAGGTGCGAGGGCTGTAGAGCACTTGATGAATCTGTTTTCCCGCTGACTCCAAATAGGATTCCACTGCGATATTGTGAGGCTTGTGTCCCCAATCTTCGCCTATCACGAAAATATCAGCGTTCAGCTCTTTGCAGCCCGATACATATTCAAGTTCATCGTAAGCGCGAACTATATCAACACACTCCAGTGCCTTGAGCATTTCCATTCGTTGTTCCAAGGGAATCACAGGTAGATTGGGCTTGTAGGAATTCACGACACGATCCGACGCTACGCCAACGGCGAGAACATCGCCTAGTGATTTACAGTATTCCAGCAGTGCAATGTGGCCTACGTGCAAAAGATCAAAGGTACCTACGGTGTATACAATCATGTGCTATTTAACTCCTCGAGAAATTAGTTACCAGTGCGGTGTTTGCCGAAACTGATGCCCTCTATAAAAGTTTCCATCCGTAAATACCCGTTATGCCAAGCGTATAAAACGCCAGTAGAAAAACATTGTTGGTATTGCCGGAAAGCTTGGGTGTTTTAATCTGAGATACGTTCAGGGCAGCAAGCCCGACGATGCTGATATAAAGGATCAGCGAGAATATTTCTTCTGCAAAAACACTTTCGAAAAGGAATACAAAAACTAGTGCGATATTGTTGTTGTCCAAAGCAAGGCCGGTGTATTTGCTGCCGCCCGACAAACCGAAGGTGTTGAAATAGCTCAGCCGTATTGCACTTGCTGCAACCGCAATAAAGGCGCCCAGCAAAAATATGGGCTCAAAATTGCCATAACTAAGCAGCAGCACAGCTGGGGCGACACCGTAGTTCACAATATCGATGAGCGAATCGAGCTGCATGCCAAATGTTGAGTCGTTACTCGTACGTCCCTTCATCCTTCGCGCGACAAGCCCGTCTATCCAATCAAAGGCAACGGCCCAAATCATGCCGATCATCGCAGCATGGTAATTACCAAGAATACTGAAATAGATGGCGAGCACTGTGCAGGCTAACCCGGCGAGCGAACATAGGTTCGCCAGATCTTTCACATAGGAAATAATGGCGGGTTGTAATTCTTGCTGCGCTGCATCTTTGCTTATGAGCATTATGTTCCTATATTTTTACTTGAATAAAGCAGCAACTGCGAATCGGTTTTCCGCAGAGAAAAAAACGGAAAAGAGGGCGTATACAAATTGCACGCAGCTAATTGCTGATAAATAGAACAGGGTTGCGTTAACGGCAGGCCGTTCTCACTAAGATTTGAGTGCGCAAAGAGCGCGCGCTAAGAATCTACTCTACTCACCGGTAGGGCAAATAGGGTCGATATAAGGAGGGTAGAGGCGAGTGCGCCAGTAGGCTCGATATAGGGTAGGACTGCGGAAGACTATACGCTCTAATCCGTCTTGGCACACAGGAGTTTTGTTTTTATTTCTTGTCTTCTTAGCAAGCTCCGCTACGAGGATTTTCAATCCTCGCGGCGCGCTAGATATCCACAGATGAAATTTTGGCTTTTCTAGGAAAGAAGAGTGTCAGCGCGTTCTTTGAGATAAAGATCGTAGTCGGGAACTTCAACTTCACAGGGCGCATTAAAGCCCTCTGA
>JABJGI010000082.1 GCA_018662305.1 Porticoccaceae bacterium
ATAGCCCAGATAGCCGAGTTCTTTTGCTTTTTGGAGTGCAGCGAGTGTGTCTGCAGTTTCTCCTGATTGAGACACTGTGACAAATAGAGTGTTCTTGGGCACCGCAATTCGGCGGTATCGATATTCACTGGCTACTTCGACAGAAACAGGGATATCGATATATTTTTCTAACCAGTATTTTGCAACCATACCAGCGTGATAGCTGGTCCCACAGGCGACTATGCAAATCCCTTCAGCATCCTTGAATAGCATTTCGGCTTCGAGACCGAACGCCTCGACCAATACACCCTCTTTGCCCAGGCGGCCCTCCAATGTTCGCTTGATTGCTTCAGGCTGCTCATGGATTTCCTTGAGCATAAAGTGGCGATAACCAGCTTTGTCGGCGTCACCGGCGTCTTCCTCGATATGATGAGTGTTTCTATCGGTTTCCGTATGCTGTTCGTTGAATAGCTTATAGCCTTCAAGCTCAACATATCCGTAATCGCCTTCTTCCAGGAAGACAAATCTATCTGTCACCGGTCTTAGCGCCATTTGGTCAGAGGCGATAAAGTGCTCACCAATTCCAATTCCAAGCACCAGTGGACTACCGCGTCGAGCTATATAGATGCGCTCATCTTCTTCTACATTGATTGCGCAGATTGAAAACGCACCATCTAGCTCTGCAATAGTTTTCTTGAGTGCCTTGAACATATCGCCAGAGCTCTTCCAATGGAAATGCAAGAGATGCGCGATCACCTCTGAGTCGGTTTCAGAAGCAAATCCGTAGTTTTCATCCTTCAGCTTAGAGCGAAGTTCTATATGGTTTTCGATAATGCCATTGTGAATTAGTGCAATCGGGCCTGACAGGTGAGGGTGGGCATTCTGTTCGGTCGGTTTCCCGTGAGTAGCCCAACGGGTATGAGCAATTCCGAAATGGCCTGTGGTGTCCTTAGTCAGACGGGCCTCGAGTTCAGCGACTTTGCCTACAGCTTTAGTACATAAAAGAGATCCATCTTCGTGCTTAAGCGCTATACCTGCAGAGTCATAGCCGCGGTATTCAAGCCGGTGTAAACCTTCGAGCAATATACCTTCTACAGGGCGCTGGGCAATAGCGCCGACAATTCCACACATGGGTATTATTTCCTTTGAGAGTTAGGCGTTTCAGTGGCGTTATTTTGCCAGAGTTCGCTAGTTTATTTCTTTTCAGGGCGCTTCCAATCCGGAATTTGGCTCTGCTTTGCACGAGTAAGAGCTAGAGAATCTTTCTCGACATCTTTGGTGACAGTCGAACCGGCCCCTATTGTTGAGCCATCCTTTAGCTCTGCTGGCGCAACAATTGCAGAATTTGATCCAACAAAAACTCTGTCGCCTATCTTGGTCTTATGCTTATTGGCGCCATCGTAGTTACAGGTGATAGTTCCCGCTCCGATATTAGTGTCTTCACCCATTTCGGTATCGCCAATATAGCTGAGATGATTTACTTTACTTCCCTTACCAATTGAAGCTTTTTTGGTTTCTACAAAGTTGCCTATTTTGCTGTTATCGGCTAGCTCAGTACCTTCTCTAAGGCGCGCGTAGGGGCCTACTTCAACATCTTTGCCGATTGAGGTTTTCTCTATATGACTAAAGGCTTTGATATAGCTTCCGTCACCAATCTTTGTGTCTCGTATTACACAGTTGGCTTCGATACGGACATTGTTTCCAAGAGCGACATCACCCTCAAAAATACAATTCACATCAATGCAGACATTGTCCCCAGCTTCTAGCACACCTCGAATATCTAACCGGCTGGGGTCTAGCAAGGTAACTCCTGCCTCCATCAGGTTTTCAGCCTGTTGCCGTTGATAGTTTCGCTCCAATTCGGCCAGTTGAATTCTGTCGTTGGCACCCATTACCTCAAATTCCTGCTGTGGCTGTGCTGTGGCAACGGGAATTCCCTCAGACACGGCCATTTCAATAATGTCCGTTAGATAGTATTCGCCCTGAGCGTTTTCGTTCGATAGCTGATTTACCCAACGGCCTAAGTCAGTTGCTTTGGCAGCCAATATGCCGGTGTTTACTTCATGAATCTTGAGAATTTCTGCAGACGCATCCTTATGTTCAACGATGGATTGAACTGTCCCCGAGGAATCTCGAACAATGCGACCGTAACCGCTCGGATCATCTAACCTAACTGTCAGTAAGCCGAATCCCTCAGCTGCCACTTCAATAACTGCCGTAAGAGTCTCTGTCCGGATAAGCGGAACGTCGCCATAGAGAATCAATACAAGGGAATCCTGAGGTAGTGCATCGCTGGCGATTTGCACAGCATGGCCAGTGCCCAGTTGTTCGGTTTGTTCAACATGAATGCAATCCGGGTAACGTTTTTTGACCTCTTCGCTTCCGAACCCAGTAACGAGAATAGAGGGTAGCGTATCCAGTCGTTTCACGGCGTCGAGTACATGGCCCAGCATAGGTTTTTTCGCTATTTCCAGCAGAACCTTTGGCAGGCTCGAATTCATTCGAGTGCCTTTGCCAGCGGCAAGTATCAAGGGTTGAATAGGAAGCGTCATTTCTTTCTCTTTAGTCAACCTATTAGTCAATCTGGGCCATGGTTTTAATATAGCTTTTTAGACGCTCTCTGAGTTCAGGATGCTCCAGCCCCATAGCGATATTCGCTTTAAGGTAACCGAGCTTGTTGCCGCAGTCATGCGTAATTGAGGACATACGGTAAGCATCCATGGATTCGTGTTTTAGCAGCTCATCGAGTGCATCGGTGAGTTGAATTTCGCCCCCAGCGCCAGGTTTAGTATTTTTGAGCAACTGCATCACTTGATTTGGCAGCACATAACGCCCGACGACGGCTAAATTGGAAGGAGCGTCTTCGAATTTTGGCTTTTCTACCATGGCCGAAAGAGGGGAGGCTTTGCCTACGCCGAGCTCTGCACCATCGATATCTGCAATGCCGTATTGGTGTATTTGATCGTTCGGTACGGCTTCAACCATAATCTGGCCATGTCCTGAACTATCCCAGCGATTGACCATATTGGAAAAATCGTTCAACTGGCCTGGTGCGGAGGAGGGCATAACGAGCACATCCGGTAGCATGACAGCGAAGGGATTATCTCCGACAACCCTGCGTGCGCAGAGGATTGCATGGCCCAAACCGAGCGCTTCTGGTTGGCGTAATGAGATCACCTGAACATGAGGCGGAATAATGTCCCTGATACTAGTAAGTACAGTGTCTTTGCCCTTTCGCTCAAGCTGGGTCTCTAATTCAAAGTGGGCATCAAAGTGGTTTTCAATAGCCTCTTTGCCCGATCGAGTCACCAAGATAATTTCATTGATGCCCGCAGCGATGGCTTCTTCCACCACATGTTGGATAACAGGCTTATCCGTAACCGGCAGCAGCTCTTTGGGAATAGCTTTTGTGGCCGGTAGCATCCGTGTGCCGAGACCGGCAACGGGAATAATGGCCTTTTTAACAGGCTGGATTTCTGACATTTAGCTAAGACTTCTTAGTATTGATAGAGCATTTAAACATTGCTGATCCAAAGACAGAAGAGGCTATCTCAACATGGCCTCTAGTTCGGCGACTTTTTCTTCTAATAAGGCTTCGTCCCCTCTAGTTTCGACGTTTAGCCGCACTAATGGTTCAGTATTGGATGACCTTAAATTAAAGCGCCAATCGGCAAAGGAATAGCTAATGCCATCGATATCGTTGTACTCGCCACCTAAAGCAGAGTAGTACGAATTGACACGCTCAATGGCAGCCGCTGCGTTTTCGATGGTGAAGTTGATTTCGCCACTGCAGGGGAAAGCTTGTATGCGCTCGTCGACCAGCTCTTTGAGGGATTGGCCAGTGCGACACATCAATTCTGTAATCAATAGCCAGGGAATCATGCCAGAGTCACAATAGGCAAAATCTCTAAAATAGTGGTGGGCACTCATTTCACCGCCATAGACGGCATCCTGTTCGCGCATAATTTCTTTTATAAAGGCGTGGCCACACTTGGAGAGAATCGCTTTTCCGCCAGCTTGTTCAGTTTGTTCCTGAGTATTCCAGACTAGTCTTGGGTCGTGAACGATTCCGCTGTTTGGAGATTTAAGCAGCATCATTTCGGCAAGTAAGCCTACAAGGTAGTAGCCTTCGATAAAGCGGCCATCAGCATCAAAAAAGAAACATCGGTCAAAATCTCCGTCCCATGCAATTCCCAAATCAGCGCCTGAAGAAATTACCAACTCAGCTGTCGACTTTTGGTTTTCGAGAAGCAGGGGGTTGGGTACGCCATTTGGAAAATCTCCATTTGCTTCACTATTTAGATGAATAAATTCAAAGGGGAGATGTTTTTCCAGTTGTTCCAGCACGATTCCGGCACCACCGTTGCCGGGATTTGCGACAATTTTAAGTGGCGTCAATAGACTCTGGTCGATATAACTTAGCAAGTGTTCTATATAGGCAGTTTTGTCAAAATCTTCCCGAATTGATCCCGGCTTGCTCTGGATATTTGAGTAGTCTTTTGTTTCTACGAGGGCTTTAATATCCAAAAGGCCGGTATCTGCGCTAATGGGCCTAGATTCCTGTTTCACCAATTTCATACCGTTATGCCCCTTAGGGTTATGGCTGGCTGTCACCATAATGCCTCCGTCTAGCTGCCCGTTGAAGGTGGCGAAATAAACCTCTTCAGTTCCGCTAAGCCCGATATTGATTACGGTGGCCCCGCCATCCACTAGTCCTCGCATAAGGGCATCAGAAATCATTGGGCTTTCAAGACGGATATCGTAGCCAACGGCAAGGGTATTTGGTTGGTAGATGTCGCAGTAGGCTCTGCCAATCTTATAGGCAATATCTGTATTTAGATCTTCTGGAACTTTGCCGCGAAGATCATAGGCTTTAAAAAGGCTCATAGAGGTAAATAAGTTTTTTGGGAGCGATCATTTTCTCAAAAGTGATGGGCTTATGTAAGTACCTTGTTCCTCTAATATTCGAGAACGCTGAGAATTAATAGCTGCCAACTCATCTTTATACAAATACTAAAAAGTAATTAATTGAATAACTATTTTTTTTGAGAATATAATGAATAATCAAATAGAAAATATTTTTTGGGGAATATAAAATAATGTCATCTTTACTTGAAGATCTTGCAAAATCCCGCGTAAAAGCAAAAACAGCGGCAAAAAAACTTGAAATATCTGCGTTAAAAAAACTGATTCAATCTTTAACAATCGCGCTGGAGGCCGAAGAAAAGCGAATTAAGGAAAAGGAAGAGAAAGAGCGTCTGAATAAAATCCAGAAAATAAACCAATTATTAGCCGAAAGCGGATTAAAAGTTGCTGATTTGAAGCAGAGTGGTGTATCTAAGCGCAAACCTGCAAAGAGGAAGGGTGGCAAGAGAGGCCCAGTGGCACCCAAATATAAATTGGTTGTCGATGGGGTAGAGCACCTTTGGTCTGGACGAGGTAGGACTCCCTTAGTATTCGCTCAGTATTTTGAGAAAGGCAATAGCAGAGAAAGCGTAGAAATTTAGTGCAACTTTTTAAAACGAATAAGCCAGGGTTAAACCTGGCTTTTTTATTGTCCAAATTTTCAGTCAGATAATATTTTGATATAAATCGCGCCACTGCGGATTGAGCTTTCGTATCAGGGTGAGCTTGGTTTCCAATGCTTCAGAATCAATTCGTTTGGCCTCAGCGGTTACTGATTTTAGCGACGATCCCGTTTGATACCAGACAAGCTTGGTTAGTGCTTCTTTCGCAGAATGAGCTTTATGAGCCGTTTTTTTGAGTCTAAATACTTCTCGTGCGAGATCCTCGCTGGCTCCAACGGTAAATTCACTGTGAGATTTATTGGTAAGAATATATACGCAGGGTAGTTTCATACAGAATCCTTTCTGATTTTTGGGAGTCTCTAATTCTACTCGAGGCTGATCTAATATAGATATGAGTTGTATCAATAAAACCAAATTTGCGTATCTGAGGGGGAGAATTACTCAGCCTGCTCCATGGACTATCTGAGACTTTATCGGGTCTTAGGAGTGCGGAATACGGAGCAGCTGTTTTCTGCCATCGAGCCCCATTCTCGTACCAAGTTCCACTAAACAAAAAAACCCAGCACAAGGCTGGGTTTTTAATTTGGCGGAGAGGGTGGGATTTGAACCCACGGACCCTCTCGAGTCGCTGGTTTTCAAGACCAGTGCTTTCGGCCACTCAGCCACCTCTCCGATAAGGGCCGCAATTATAC
>JABJGI010000012.1 GCA_018662305.1 Porticoccaceae bacterium
ACTGGCCCATTTGATTGAGCATCTGGTAGAAAATCAACCCATTCTAGTCTGGTCTTTTTTCTCTGGCCTAATTCTGGCGTCGATAATTTTTATGCTGCGCCGTGTATGGCCCAATTCATTTGTCGCCATCCTCTATGTGGTAATTGGCGCAATATTGGCCTTTGCTATAGCTCAGGTTCGTGGAGCGGGATTGCCCGTTGTCACACCCTTTATTTTTCTGGGCGGCTTTATTGCTATCAGCGCGATGTTGCTTCCTGGAGTCTCGGGCAGCTTTCTTCTACTAATGCTAGGTCTGTATCAACCCACCTTGAGCGCTGTGACTGACTTTGATCTCCTCTATATCGCCACATTTGGTTTGGGTGCGGCTTCTGGCTTTATTGTATTCAGTCGCGTGATTCGTGCCTTGCTGCATTCTTGTCACGACCAGACAATTCTCTTCCTAACGGGCTTGTTGATAGGTTCGCTCTATACAACTTGGCCATGGAAGCTATTAGACGACGCTGGATTACCGACAAATGCATTGCCCTCGGAGATAGCAAGCATGGGGGGCAATGTTCAATTAGCAGGCGCTGTTCTATCTTTGCTGATTGGATTTGTTTTGGTGTACGCCGTGACCCATTTTGGAATTAGGGCGGAAGGAAAAATGGAGACTAAAACGGAGACTCAGGAAGATGCAGTCTCAGGCTAGGTTTTGCACTGCACTTTATTTGGCCGGCGCCATCCTGCTGGTCGTGGGCTGCACCGGTTCGACCGGCAGTGCGCCAATTGTTGAGCGAGAACAACCGCCCTCGGATGAGCTTTGGCTTCATTTGGTTACCAGTGGCGAGACGCTATACAGCATCGCTTTCCGATACGAAAAAGACTTCAGGCAGTTGGCCAGTATCAACGGATTGGATAGCAACTACACAATCCATCATGGCCAGAGAATCTATCTGACGGAAGATGCCGCACGGCGGGCCAATATCTCTCAAACTTCAACACCAGCTGGAACAACAATCTCTTCGAGAACTACCCTGGTCGTTGCTCCTCCGGCTACCAGCCCCACTGCGTCCTCCACGCCGGCTGGTCCTTCAAGAACAGCTGCTCCCATGCCAGCATTATCACCAGTTGATGACGGTAGTTGGGTGTGGCCAACCTCTGGTTCTATTGTTCGAAGTTTTGGTTCGGGTGACCCTGTCTCCAAAGGAATTCAAATTGCGGCTTCTGAAGGCAGTGACGTTCTTTCCGCAATTGACGGAGTGGTGGTTTATTCAGGTGCAGGATTACGCGGCTATGGCAACCTACTAATCGTCAAACATGATGACTCACACCTCAGTGCCTACGCTCACAACAGAGAACTGCTAGCTGAGGAAGGTGATCAAGTGAGAACCGGACAAAAAATTGCCACCGTTGGTGCTGATGCTGAGGGTAATAATCGCCTTTACTTCGAGATTCGGCTGGATGGCACGCCGGTGGATCCGATCCGTTACCTTCCAAGGCGTTAAGCCTTATTAGTCAGTAAGGTTAGACCACCTTTCTATTTCTGTATTTTATAAAAGGTTTCCGCTATCACGGGATGTTCATTTTCTTTGCTTGCCCAAAGAAAACGAACCAAAAGAAAGGGCACCCCGATCGCTTGGTCCTTTACAAGTAAAGGACTGCCCTCCCTCCGAGTAATTGATAGGGGTCGCTCAGACGAGACCTCCTGTCTCGCATCGCTTTCGCGCACGTCCCTGTGCGCTCAACCCCTATAAATTACTCTCTACTCAGCAAACTCAACGGGACCTTTGGTGCGATCTGGCAGTTTGGCACTTTGATCGCGACTTGTAGCCGCCGAGAAGCGCAGTTCCAATCCGTTAAAAGCGAGGACTGTCTGAAGCGCCATTCAAGGCGCTGAGTTCCGCAGCTTAGGATTGGGACGAGCATCGCAGGGAACCTGAAGGGCGGTGGAAATGAAGCAGGCGCTTTTGGTTCCTTTTGACAAGACAAAAGGAACACCCCCGCGGTTAGCGAAAGTTTTTAGATTTTCAACGGAAAAGCGCAAAGATACTTGGGTGATGACCCTGCCGACGAATCTCCGGCACATAAGAATTCTGCTACCGTTGCTCCCTTCCGGGCCTGGCGGAGTTTACAGGTTCCAATTGCGAAGGGCCGACAGGGACACCATAGCGGGGCGCATTATGGTGAGTTGGTGCTGAATTATCAAACCAGTTA
>JABJGI010000096.1 GCA_018662305.1 Porticoccaceae bacterium
AAATCAACCCCTTTCAGTTCAGATTTATTCAGCGATGCACTAGTGATCTGGTGTAAATGCCATTCCTCTCTGAGACTTTCATCTCTTTCAAGCTCAGCAATAAGACGCTTCCCTTCCCAATCTGTCGCTTCTCCATCAACAAGTGCGGATAGGCTTTCGTGTAGATTTGGCTGCTCTTTTTGAGTCATTGAGTACCGGTCTCTAGTTAAAATTTAGTGAGGCTGTCGCCTGCAGTTGGTGGTATGACACGAAACTTCACAAAAGGTTTCACAAAATAGTAATTATTTTTGGAAATTATTTCCATTAACTATTCTGGAGCCATTAGGGGGCGAATTTTCTCATTGATCGCTTCACGTGCGCGAAAAATTCGAGATCTCACCGTGCCTACCGGGCAGTCCATCACTTCCGCGATTTCTTCGTAACTCATTCCTTCTAGCTCTCTTAGCGAAATAGCTGATTTAAGATCTTCTGGTAAAGAATCCATTGTCTTGAATACTACTTGCTCCAGTTCGCCGCGGAAAAACTCACCATCTGGTGTATCGTTTTCCTGCAGTGCTTCGCCGCCCGCATGGAATTCGGCGTCATTGATATCGACGTCACTTGCTGGTGGTCGACGACCACGAGAAACTAAATGGTTTTTCGCCGTATTCACCGCGATGCGATATAGCCAGGTATAGAACTGACTGTCGCCGCGAAAATTTCCCAGTGCTCGATATGCTTTGATAAAAGCTTCCTGCGCCACATCCTGAGCTTCGTGAGGGTCGCGCACAAAACGCCCCACCAAAGCCTGCACCTTATATTGATATTTGAGCACGAGCAAATCGAAGGCACGCTTATCGCCCTTCTGCACTCGAACTACTAGTTGGTGATCGGATTCTTGCGATCCGTTAGAACTCATGAATTGCTTACCCTGAAAAAGTCTTCTAACTGACCGTGGTTCTGAATATAAGTTCTATTTAACTTATGAACCCGGTGCTACTCAAATTTAGCCTTTATACTACAGCCTTTGCTTAGCTCTCACACGAGATGAAACAGCTCTTTTGGCATTCTTCTGTTTTTTTCGAGATAACTGATGACTGAAAATCACTACCACGACGTTCTGATTATTGGCAGCGGTGCGGCTGGCTTAGCCGCAGCACTGACTCTGGCAGACCATATGAGCGTTGCCGTGCTCAGCAAAACCGGGATTACCTCAGGATCTACCTGGTGGGCACAGGGTGGTATTGCTGCCGTCTTGGACGATAAGGATTCCGTTGAATCTCATCTGAATGACACTTTGGTCGCGGGCGCAGGACTCTGCCACCCGAATACTGTTGAGAAAGTTGTGTCTCACGGTAAAGAATCCATTGAATGGTTGCAGAGCATGGGAGTTGAATTTACGAAGATAGAGGGTGACAAAGACTTCCTGCATCTCACTCGCGAGGGAGGCCACAGTCATCGACGCGTAATACACAACCAGGATCAAACCGGAAAAGCAGTTAGCAGCTCTCTCTCTGACCGAGTTCTTGAGCACAAAAATATTGAAGTGTTCGAGAATCGTATCGCTATCGATTTGCTTCGACAGGCAGACAGTGGCGCCACCAAGGTTCGCTGTAACGGCGCCTACGCCTTAGATCTCGAGAGTTCAGATGTCGAGTTGCATCAAGCAAAGATCGTTGTATTGGCTACTGGTGGAGCATCCAAGGCCTATCTTTATTCGACCTCTCCAGAAGGTGCTTCCGGTGATGGTATTGCCATGGCCTGGCGAGCAGGCTGTCGGGTAGCTAATATGGAATTCAATCAATTTCATCCAACTTGCCTCTACCATCCACAAGCTCGATCCTTTCTATTAACTGAAGCTCTCCGTGGCGAAGGGGCTGTCTTAAAACTACCGGATGGTGAACCCTTTATGCAGCGCTTTGACGAGCGCGCCGAATTAGCACCTAGAGACGTTGTTGCCAGAGCTATCGATCACGAGATGAAAAGGTTGGGTTGTGACAATGTATTTCTAGACATAAGTCATCGACCTGCAGAGTTTATAAAACAGCACTTCCCCTTTATCTATGAAGCATGTCTTGGTCTGGGTATCGATATCACTAAGGAGCCGATGCCAGTCGTGCCGGCGGCACACTATACCTGTGGCGGAGTGGTTGTAGATGAGCACGGACAAACAGACCTGATGAATCTCTACGCGGTCGGCGAGGTGTCATTTACAGGAATGCACGGCGCCAATCGGATGGCTAGCAACTCTCTGCTTGAATGCATAGTTTTTGCCCGATTTTCCGCACAGCACATCTGCCAAAATATTGATCAGATACCGGCCCCAGACTATGTCAAACCCTGGGACGCAAGTCAGGTAACTCATTCTGATGAGGACGTCGTAATTTCGCATAACTGGGACGAATTGCGTCGCTTCATGTGGGACTATGTTGGCATTGTGCGAACCGACAAAAGATTACGAAGGGCTCTTCGCCGAGTTCAATTGTTAAACAAGGAAATTCAGGAATACTACTCGAACTACCGAATTAGCAATGACCTGATTGAGTTGCGCAATCTTGTTGTCGTTGCTGAGCGAATTATTATTTCAGCGATGCAGCGCAAAGAAAGTAGAGGGCTTCACTATTCGCTCGATTACCCGGAATTATCCTCAATTGCCAAGGACACCATCATGGTGCCCATCAACTTTGCCGGTCAAGATATGATTATTAGCCGGTCCTAGGGGCGTTGCTGACATTCTTCCGAGAGGAATACGCGCAATCTACGCCAGTGTTCTGTGCTAAGGGAATCGACCCAGATGAGCTGTCTTCTTCGCTCACCTTTGCTTTCCAGTTGCACATCTAGGCACCAAGGAAGCCTTTGGCGCACAAGCAGGATATAGGTACTGCCCTCTTCCAGATACAAACTCGAGACAACAACCAATTGGCCTTGGTTGCTCAGCTGGTAATCACCCACTAGTTGGTTGATCTCTCTAAAGTAAAGATGGACCAGATAAATAGCTATGGTTGAAAGGGCTATGAGGCGCAGCAACAAAGAAATATCGGTGACCCAAAGCCAATATCCCGCGATCGAAAAAGCCAGTCCATGTAAGACAAGATCGAGCTTAGAAAAATGAATTTGAATGGCACGCTCCATATGCCTCGACTCCGCTATTCAATCTGCCTGCTGTGTTGGATCACAATATCCACTATCTCGCGCATATCTGGATCATCGGGAGTCGTCTTACTCATTAGCCAACTAAATAGTTCTGGATCTTGGCAACTTAGTAGTCGTTCAAACCTAGATTGGTTTTCCGGCTTTAAAGAATCGTATTGACTCTCCAAAAAAGGGAGAAGGATTAAATCCAATTCGAGCATTCCTCGACGAGTTGCCCACTTAAGTTGTTTTTTATCCATTAGAATAGCGCTTCGGTGCTTGGGAGGATTGTACTCTCAATACATAGAATTTAGGTGAAGCAATCAATGACAAACTGGTCCCAATATATTCAACAGCGCAGTGAGCCTTTCTCCGATGACGGGAAGTTTGTCAGAGTTGTTGACGATGTCATTGTCGAAATTTCTGGGCCCGACGCCGCCAAATTATTGCAAGGTCAGGTGACCGCTGATATTGAGCAGATTAATCAAAGTTCTTCAGCTTATGGAGCGCTCTGCACAAACAAGGGCCGTGTAATTTCAACTTTTCTGATTTATCGGTCTGACCTAGGTTTTTATTGCCGACTGCCAAAAGACAACGCGAAACTATTTGTCGAGACCCTCAAAAAATATGCTGTTTTCTACAAGGTGGAAATATTGCTCAGGGAAGATCTAGGCGTCCTGGCTCTATTCGATGAGTATCCAACCGATGGTTTACCTCCTATCTACGCACGTCTACCTCACTCAAATGGGATCACAGAAATCTGGATCGAGCAGTCTAACTGGGATGCAGCACTAGATGCGCTAGCTGCGTTTAGTCCGGCACCAGAAAGCCAATGGCAGCTGACGAAAATACAGCAAGGAAGGCCGGACATTCGTGAAGTTACCGCTGAAGTATTCTTACCACATGCGCTGAGTCTGGATTTAGCAGACGCCATAAGCTTCACAAAGGGCTGTTATACAGGGCAAGAAATCGTTGCGAGAACACACTATCGAGGCAAATCGAAAAAGCGACTGTTTCGGCTAGAGCTTGAATCAGCGCCACCTTTGCCGGGAACAGATTTTCAGGATTTACAAGAGAGTAGTCTAGGGACGGTAGTTAATTCTGCAGCACTATCTGAAAGCAAATCAGAATTGCTGGTCTCGGCCAATGTCGATTTGGTTAGCAAAGGCGAAGTTATGATCAATGGCGAAAAATTCCCTTATCTCGTCAATGCACTTCCCTGGCAGAATGAATGACAGAATTCTGGGATTGGTTGGTAGTCAATCTTCTGGGGAACTCTGACCTCCTACGCACTATTTTTGTCGTCTCTTTTGTTTTATTTATTGGTGCCCTTTTACTGCTTCCCGTCGTCGCCTCAAAAATTCCGTCGGACTATTTTAGTTCTGAGTCGAGAACGCCCTATGCGCCCGAGAATATCTTTCTCTATCTGCTATATAAAATAGTGAAAAATATTCTCGGTGTTCTGCTTATCCTTCTGGGAATCGTTTTACTCTTTACACCAGGTCAAGGGCTGTTGAGCATATTGCTTGGCACAATATTGTTGGATTTTCCGGGAAAGTTTCGATTTCAACGATTCCTGATTCGAAAGAAACCAATTATTGAAGGGCTAAATTGGCTGAGAAGACTAGCCGGCGTCGGCCCTCTAGAAATCTAGTTGTTCAGGTTCCAGTTGATGGGAGTCATGCCCTGCTCCGACAAATATTGATTAGCCTGGGAAAAGGGTCGGCTGCCGAAGAACCCGCGGTGGGCTGAGAGCGGCGATGGGTGTGGTGCCTGCAAAATCATGTGCCGACTGCCATCTATAGCTGCCCCCTTCTTTTGGGCATAACTGCCCCAGAGAACAAATACCAAGTTTTCCCTTTCCTGATTCAATAGCTCGACAATACGGTCGGTAAATTGCTCCCATCCTTTGTTCTGGTGCGAGCCCGCCTGATGGGCCTCAACGGTCAAGGTTGCATTTAACAAGAGAATACCCTGATCGGCCCATTGATCAAGGCAGCCATGAAGGGCGGGCGAAATTCCCAAATCAGACTCTAGTTCCTTGTAGATATTTCTAAGAGAGGGCGGAATATCCACCCCTGGTAAAACGGAAAAACACAAACCGTGAGCCTGATTTTCTCCGTGATAGGGGTCTTGACCGAGAATAATGATTTTTACCTTATCAAAAGGAGTGGCATCCAGTGCGTGAAACCATTGTCCGCCAGGGGGATAAATCCTCTTCCCAGCCACTTTTTCCGCCTGCAAAAACTCCTTTAAAGCCTGCATGTATGGCATTTCAAATTGATCTTGCAAGCGATCGAGCCAGGAGCTTTCGAGTTGAATATCTGGCATGCTGGTATTCCAGGCTTTCTTTATTCGGGACGCATTGCGGGAAACAAAATAACATCCCTGATAGAGGCTTGATCGGTCAGCATCATGACTAGGCGGTCAATACCGATGCCCTCTCCCGCTGTTGGCGGCAGCCCATATTCAAGTGCCCGGATATAGTCCGAATCAAAATGCATAGCTTCATCATCACCAGCTTCCATTTCAGCGACCTGCGCCTGAAATCTTTCGGCTTGATCTTCCGAATCATTTAGCTCGGAAAAGCCATTGGCTATTTCTCTGCCTCCGACAAAGAACTCAAAGCGGTCGGTAATGAATGGATTCTGATCGTTGCGTCTCGCCAGGGGGGAAACTTCTGCTGGGTATTCCGTGATAAAGGTGGGCTGAATAAGTCTGTATTCAACAGTTTTCTCGAAGATCTCGATTTGCACCTTGCCCAGGCCATAGCCAGCTTTAAGGGGTATATGTAGGGCCTCTGCGATCGCTCTGGCACCCGCTTCGTCAGCGAGATCTTCGGCATTCAGGTCGGGGTTATATTTGAGTATCGAATCAAAAACGCTAATGCGCTCAAAACTCTTGGAGAAATCGTATTCGTAGGTTTCTTCTACCTCGCCTGAAGCATTGCGCTTGTGGTTTACAACAATCTTGCTATCAAAGATGTCGGCAACCAGGTTTTTGAGTAAATCTTCGGTTAGGTTCATCAGGTCCTGATAGTCAGCGTAGGCCTGATAGAACTCCAGCATAGTGAATTCAGGGTTGTGGCGCGTTGAAAGCCCTTCGTTACGGAAGTTTCGGTTGATTTCGAATACGCGCTCTACGCCGCCCACTACTAATCTCTTTAAATAGAGTTCAGGGGCAATTCTCAGGTACATCTCCTGATCCAAAGCGTTGTGATGGGTCACAAAGGGTCGAGCAGTCGCTCCGCCGGGAATAACCTGAAGCATAGGCGTCTCGACTTCGACGAACCTCATCTTCGAGAAGTAATTCCTTATATATTCAATTATTTGGGAGCGTTTCTTAAGAACCTCTTTAGATTGTTCGTTGACGATCAGATCGACATATCGTTGGCGATAGCGCTGCTCTGTATCGGTCAGACCGGCATGCTTTTCCGGCAATGACCGTAGAGACTTTGTTAAAAGCTGATACTGCTGCATTTCGACGTAGAGATCGCCCTTTCCAGAGCGTCGTACCGCACCACTGGCGCCAACAACATCACCAATATCCCACTGTCCCCAGCGGTCTTTTAGGTCTTGTTGAGCTGCTTTGTCTGCGTACAGCTGGATTCGACCGCTCATATCCTGAATGACGATAAAGGGACCACGCTTGGCCATAATACGCCCAGCAACACTGGCTTTCTCATCCATTGATTCGAGTTTGGCCTTGTCGAAATCCATATACTCTTCATCCAGATCGGCAGCAAGATTTTCCCGACGCCAATCGTTGGGGAAAGCGTTACCTTTTTCCCGTAAAGCCTTTAGTTTTTCACGCCTTTCGGCAATAAGACGATTTTCTTCCAAATCCTTATCTGGGCTAGTGTTCTCGGAGGGTATTGAATTTTCTTCAGTCATATTATTTTCTAATTTGGCGCCTAAAGTCCTGCTTTCAAAGAAGCCTCAATAAAAGGGTCGAGGTCTCCATCCAAAACAGCCTGTGTGTTGCGGTTTTCAATATTCGTTCGTAAATCTTTAATTCGGGCATCGTCCAGCACATAGGACCTTATCTGACTACCCCAGCCGATATCTGATTTGCCATCTTCCATGGCCTGTTGCTCAGATTGACGTTTCTGCATTTCCATTTCGTAGAGTTTAGCCTTTAGTTGCTTCCATGCCCGGTCGCGATTCGCATGTTGTGATCGTTGATTTTGGCACTGTACTACGACGTTGGTGGGGATATGGGTTAATCGAACAGCCGAATCTGTCTTGTTTACATGCTGGCCACCTGCCCCGCTCGCTCTGTATGTGTCGGTACGCACATCGGACGGATTTATATCGATCTCAATATTGTCATCAATTTCAGGGGAGACAAAAACAGAGGCAAATGACGTATGGCGCCGATTACCAGAATCGAAGGGAGATTTTCGAACAAGGCGATGCACACCTGTTTCTGTTCGGAGCCACCCAAAAGCGTATTCCCCTTCAACCGCGATTGTGGCGCTCTTGATTCCCGCAACTTCGCCGGCAGAACATTCTGTGAGCGCTGCTTTAAAACCTTTACTTTCCGCCCAGCGCAAATACATCCGAAGGATCATTTCAGCCCAATCTTGGGCTTCTGTACCGCCAGAACCTGCCTGGATGTCGAGGAAGGCACTTTTGGGGTCCATCTCGCCGCTAAACATTCGCCTGAATTCCAGATTCTCTAGCTGCAGACTTAGCTTTTCACTATCCTGTATAAGATCAGCCAGGCCGTCTTCATCAGCCTCCTCTTGAACCATTTCTAGTAGTTCGAAGGCGTCCTCAACGCCACCTTGAAGAGACTCAATGGTATTCACCACTGCTTCAAGATTTGATCTTTCTTTGCCGAGCTCTTGGGCTCGCTCAGGGATTTCCCAAACTTCTGGCTCAGCTAGCTCTAGTTCAACTTCAGCCAAACGATCTTTCTTGACCGCATAGTCAAAGATACCCCCTTAACACTTGGGTGCGCTGCTGAATATCTTTGAGGCTGTTTAGAAGAGCGCCTGTTTCCATTGTGCTATTTTTTTGAGGTGAGATAGAAAGGCGCGAATTCTACTGAATCCAGGCCGGATTGATAAGAAAATTCTAGTAGATTCAGACTTTTAATCGGCACACAGCCAATCAATCGCTTGCTCTTCTTCCGTGAAAAACTCCCATTGCAATCCTGCGTTACGCGACGCGTATTGATAAAGCTCCCAGACTTCATCACTCAGCAGTTGTTTTACTACTAAAGAGGCGGATCGAAATTTTGTCGCTTCCTCTGAATTAAGGCGAGTATGGGTGCGCACAAAGGTAAGGATTTCACTGAGAAGAATTCCTTCAGGCATCTCCATAGTCCTCATATCGTAGAGAAGATTTCTCTCTTCTTGATGCGCCAGGTCTCTAGCTTCTGAAACAGCGGACATAATTCCGCTGCGAGTTAGAGTACCCCTTAGGTCGACTCTAATAAGATTATTAGCCTGGTCTGTATAAATGCGATATCTGAAATCAGCCATTGCTCCACAACTCCCTGTGATATCAATCCAAATCGGCACGCCTGAAAGGCGGCAGAGCGGACAGCAGATAGCGAGAATAGCTGCTTTTAAGCAGCCTTGGGTCAGTGATTGTAACAGTGCCCCAATCAGTTTCAGAGCGGATAAGGCGGCCTACGGACTGAATTAGCCGTATCGCGGCATTCGGCAAGGCTAGGTCTCGGAAAGAATTCCCGCCAGCGGCGACAATCTGTTCACTTATTGTTGCCTCAATCGGATCATCTGGCACAGCAAAGGGAATTCGCGTAATCACCAGATGGGTACAGTAGTCGCCTGGGAGGTCTATCCCTTCGGCAAAACTTCTTAGCCCAAAGATAATGCTACCTTTGCCATCATCCACTCTCGACTTGTGCTGACTTACAATTTCCATTCGCGGTAGTAAACCTTGCACTAAAATCTCTGATTTCCAATCAGACTCCAACCCCTGGTAAACATTTTCCAGCTGTTTCTTGCTTGAGAACAAAATAAGGCTTCCGCGGGCTGGATCGATCTGTTTGGAAAGCAATTCACAAATGAAGTCAGTGTAGTTGACCTCTTCTCTTGGGTCAGGCGCACTTTTACAGAGTTCCAAAGTGGCAACGGAGCCATAATCGAAGGGGCTTTCTATCGATTCTGTATGGCTCTCCTTGGGGAGCCCAAGCTGATGGATAAAACGTTCAAAATTCCCACCAATGGAGAGCGTGGCTGAGGTCAAAACAACCGCTCCAGCCTGCGCCCATAGCAAATCATCGAGCTCCATGCTTACTTCCAAGGGTGCGGCATAAAAGTCGAAACCGCTGCCTCGGCTATGACTGCGTAACCATCGAGCAAAGTGCCGCTCTCTGTTTTCGGGCGCCGCATAACGGTTAAGTAGTTCGCGCCAGCTTTCGGCCTTTACGAGCCAGTCTCCCGCTAAGGGAAACCAATCCTGAGATAGTTCGCGCAAGTCCTCTTTTTCTGAGTCGGCGAAATTTTCGAGCTTGTTCACTAGCTGGTCGAGGCATATGCAAAGTTTCCTCGCCTGACTCAGCGCTGGCTCGCTGGCTTGCAGTAGTTCTGTTGGTAAGACACCGCCCTCAAAACGGACCAATTTGTCTAGTTCACCCTTGGTTTGATCCGCGGCTTTCAATTCAAGCTCAGTTATACAGCTGAGTAATTCTTCGGAAACTGTCCGCAAATCAAGTGCGATGCTACCCAAGCCTGACGCACCTTTTGACTGAAAAGCATCGGACAATTTGCTAACCGCCTCGATAATTTCCGCCAAGGAAGCGATGGTTGCACCGCTACTTAACCGGGCGGATAGATGGTTGCGTGTTTTCTCCGCCAAGTGATGGGCCTCGTCGAGTACGTAGATACAATCGCCAGGCGGAGGTAGGATTACACCGCCGCCGAGCATCAGATCTGCCAGGAGCAGATCATGATTTACCACAAGCGCATCTAACTCTTCGCTACTATCTCGTGACTCATAGAAAGCACATCCGCTAAAAAACTGACACCGCCCACCCAGGCAGCTGTATCGATCACTAGTGATCAGATTCCAATCAGAATCTAAGATGGCATCCGGCCAATGATCTCGATCGCCGTCCCATTGATCTGAAGATCGTGCACTATCTAACTGGTTAAACAATCTAAGGCTTTCTTTAGTAAGAGCCTGCCCTCCCTCAAAATAGTCCATCACTGCGCTACTTGAACTGGCACCGTGCAGGCATTTGTCTAAATTTGACTGACATAAATATCTGCGTCGGCCTTTGACCAATCCAAAACTGAAGGGTTTATCCAGAACCTTTTTTATACTGGGAAGATCTTGATTTACCAATTGATCCTGAAGCGCCACCGTTGCCGTAGAAATGATCAATTTTTTGTCTTGCGCCAAAGCGACGTTTATCGCCGGAATCAGATAACCAACACTTTTCCCAACACCGGTTCCCGCCTCGATCACGGATATTCTCGAATTAAGGCTGCTACAGAGAGAACGTGAGATTGCGGCAATCATTTGCTTTTGACCCTGACGCGCTGAAAAACCCTGCTGATCAAGAAAGCCGCTATAGCACTGCTGAATGGCCTTGCGGGTGGCCTCTGGTATAAGGGACTGACTCACTTAGTATTCAAGTCCGGCTTGAGAGCGAAATTCCTTATTCCTTTGATCACTGCGAGACCAACTGCGTAATTTCGGTTTGGATTTTTTCCAACTCCTGTTCTGAATATTTTGTGAGCTCAGTTAAGTTACCCCAGATCGGATCTGGCCAGCAGGCATCGTTCTGTTTTCGGCCGACCACATGAATATGTAGCTGTGGCACTAGATTGCCTATAGCAGCGACATTTATTTTTTCTGCTGAGAAATTCTTGATCAAATACTGACTAAGAGCATCGGATAGTGAATTGAGATCTGTTCTCTGCTTTTGCGAAAGTTCAAATATTTCGCGATATTCAACTAAGTCAGAAAGCGGAACGAGAATAAACCATGGGACCAATGCATTTTTGTGCAGAAGAATCTGGATATCCTTGACTCGGTGGACTTGATAACAATCCTCAGCAAGTTGTTTGTTAATTTTCATTAGTTGCACTGCCCCAGAAAATCATCCAGAAAATTTTCTAGAAGTTGATCAGCCGCTGAAAACATAGCACTTTGTTTTAGCATCTCTTTTTCCCCTTGCACATAGCGTGATCCGTCTAACTCATCGGCAGCATTTCTTGCTAGGCGCCGAACACTGCTTTGGTCAAATTCAAGGTGAAATTGCAAGCCAACTTGTCTGCTTCCATAAACAAAACCCTGGTTGGCGCAGGCTTCTGATGAACCGAGAGCTATTGCTTCCTGAGGAATTGCAAAGCTGTCTCCATGCCAATGAAGAGGCGTAAAGTTTCGCGGAAAAGATCGCCCTAGCGGATGTTCGAGAAAATCACTGCTGGCCTGTACCGGAAACCAACCGATCTCCCTATAACCCATGGGTTTAACCTCGGCACCTAGCACATCCGCCAGTAGTTGCGCTCCCAAGCAAATTCCCAATATGGGAATATCTCTTTTGAGGGCGACCTCAAGAGCTCGCTTTTCTTCCACAAGCCAGGCGAACTTGTCCTCGTCTCTTGCTCCCATTGGGCCGCCCATAACGATCAATGCATCAGCACTAAGAGGCTCTGCCTTATCACCATCAAAAAGCTTTTTTACCTCAACTTGATGCCCCCTTTTTTTGATATAGGGTTCGACCGCAGCCGGCCCTTCGAAGGGGACATGCTGAAAGATCTGAATATTTAAAACTGACATCGGAAAGCTGTTTCGTCTTTGATACTAATTGTGAAACGGGAGAGTTGTTTTGAGTCTGATTTTGCGGCAGAGCTTGGACTAGCCAACAAGCCTTGTCTAGTGCTTCTTAAGCTTGCTTTAGATAGGCCGGTAATAATGCGAAAATTGTGCAGCCGCTTGATCAGACACCAACACTTCGGCGGTTTTATTAACCATTCTTTACACCTAGTTGTACACCTAAAGACCTCGCGGCCCTAGAATGCTCGCATCAATTTTTGGATCACAGAATGAAATCAATTTATAAGAATAAATGGGTATATGGTGCAGTGATTGCAGGAGCAGCCATCTGGTATTTTCAGGGTGACACCACAACTACAACCATCGAATATCAAACCGGCCCCCTTACCATTGGGGATGTCGAGAGTGTGGTCAACACGGCGGGCACTCTTAGCCCTCTCAGTATCGTTGAAGTCGGTTCAGAGGTTTCAGGGCTAATCGTCGAGCTCAATGTTGATTTTAATTCTGTCGTAAAAGAAGGTGATCTGCTGGCGCGTATCGATGATCGAGACGTAAGAGTTCTTCTTAGGCAGCGAGAGGCTGACCTTGAGGTTTCGCGAGCAAATTTAATCCAGGAAAAGGCCAACTTACTCAAGGCTGAGACGGATTCCGAGTTTGCCGAAAATGAGTTGGAACGTTCCTACTCTCTATTGGAACGTCAATTAATTAGTGAAACTGACATTGAAACTTCGCTAAGTCGCGTGCGCGCAGCCGAAGCAAGTCTAGAAAGTGCCAAGGCTCAGATCGTGTCTGCCGAAGCCAGTATTCTCCAACGTGAAGCTCAGCTCGAACAGGCTCAAATCGACCTAGAGCGCACACAAATCACCTCTCCAGTGGATGGCATCGTTATCAACCGATTAGTCGATCTGGGTCAAGCAGTTAACGCCAACCAAAATATTCCTGTCCTTTTTGAAGTCGCTCAGGATTTGGCTGAAATGCAGATTGAAGCTGACATTGGCGAAGCCGATATTGGCAAAGTTAACGAAGGCATGGATGTTCGCTTTTCAGTGGATGCCTATTTGGGTCAGAGTTTCGCCGGTAGTGTGGCCCAGGTAAGAAAATCCGCTGGCACGGTAAACAACGTTGTGACCTACACCATCATTATTGATGCCGCCAACCCTCGCGAATTACTGCTACCAGGCATGACGGCTAACGTCGATATTGTTTTGGGTAGTACGTCCGGTGTACTGCGTGTACCAAACGCTGCGCTTCGATTTAGACCACCAGGTGCCGAGGAAGCTGAAGAACAAGAAGGTGGTTTTGGTGGTGGCAACAACGCTACTGCTCAGGCCGAGCAAACCGGTAAAGATATCGGGTTGGAAGGAGACAAACTGAAGCAGTTTGTGGCCGCTATCGAAGCAAACACTGCGGAGTTCGCTAAACTTCGTGAAGCGGCCCAGGATGGCGGCGGAGGCGGTTTTGGCGGTGGAAATTTCGATCGCACCGCAATCACGAATATCCGCACAAAGCTAACCAATGAACTTAGTCTCATTCTCACTGACGAACAGATGACTGCCTATCAAACTGCGGCTGGCGCCGGCAGAGGCAACGGAGGTGGCGGTGGCCGAGGCGGCAACGCAGATGGTCTTACCGGTACAGGCGAAATCTGGGTGATGCGTGACGGTGAGCCTGCCTCTGTTCGAGTAAGAACAGGCTTGGTTGATACGCAATATACCGAAATCCAATCTGTGGAGCTTGCCGAAGGCGCCGAAGTCATTGTGCGCGCAGTAGTTCTTGAAAATGACTGAGCCAGTAATTCGCACAACGGGGATTCGTAAGGCCTATCATATGGGCGACCAAACCCTTTGGGCCTTGGACGGCATTGATACGGTAATCGAACCGGGTGAATTTGTGGCGGTTATGGGCCCTTCTGGCTCTGGTAAATCTACCTATATGAACATGATCGGCTGTCTAGACGCAGTGACTGAGGGCCAGGTATATATTGATGGGAATGAAGTCTCATCCTACGAGCCCAATGAACTGGCAAGCATTCGAAACGAAAAAATCGGTTTTGTATTCCAGCAGTTTAACCTTCTGGCGCGAACCAGTGCCGAAGACAACGTAAAGCTTCCCTTGCTCTACTCGCAAACGCCTGAAGAAGAGTGGACTGAGCGAGCCATGAGATGTCTGGATCGCGTCAGCCTTTCCGATCGGGTTGATAACCAGCCCTCTCAGCTGTCCGGTGGACAACAGCAAAGGGTGGCTATCGCGAGAGCCCTGGTTAACGACCCGGTGATGATTCTGGCGGACGAGCCGACAGGCGCATTGGATACCAGCACCACTCAAGAGATTATGGCGCTCTTCCAGGAACTTAACGAAAACGGCACGACCATTATTCTGGTAACCCACGAACCTGAAGTCGCTGCCTATGCTAAACGCCAACTGATCTTTCGCGATGGACACCTAGTGTCCGATGAATTAACTGCTAATCGAGTCTCGCTTGATATCGAAGATGCCTCTCTGATTACCGATCCAGCCCAGCTTGGGTAAAAACAATGAATATATTTAAGCTTTTCAAAATCGCCCTGACTGCTCTTAGTCTAAATGTGATGCGAAGTATCCTGACGATGCTCGGCATAATTATTGGAGTGTCGGCGGTAATCATTATGGTTGCCATTGGTGCGGGTGCTCAGCAGGAAGTCGATGCGCAGCTGGAAGCCATGGGAAGTAATGTACTCATGATCTTCGGCGGCTGGAATAACCGCGGCGGGGGAGGCACAGCTGCCGTTGCAACGCTCCAAGACAAATATGCCCAGATGATGATTGATGAACTTTACGGCATTGAAGCAGCCACTCCTTATGTGTCAGGAAGAGCACAGATTATATTTGGCAATCTCAACTGGTCTGCTGACGTACTGGGCACCACTAATGACTTCTTTGTCACCAAGAATTGGAATCTCTTGGAAGGCCGTGAATTTACAGCTGCAGAAATGAATTCCGGAGAGCGAGTCGCCCTTATAGGTACCATTATCCGTGATGAACTTTTTGGCGCTTCTAATCCAATTGGTCAAAGTATCCGCGTAGGAACATTTAATGCCACTGTTATCGGCGTTCTCGAGGAGAAGGGTCCAGATGCACGCGGGAGCGATCAGGATGATGTTGTTGTGATGCCCTTAAAAACTGTTCGCAACAAAGTAACGGGCATCAATCGAAACAATCCCAACTCCGTTAGCTACTTGGAAGTTAAGGGTTCTGATACCGTCAGCATGACTTATCTCGAGGAAGAGATTGATAACTTGTTACGACAGGTTATGAAGGTAGCTCCAGATGCAGAACGAGACCCTTTTCGAATTCTCGATCAAGCAGAGCGCATAGAGTCCAGGGCAGAAACACAGGCGATTTTCAACACCTTGCTGGCAGCAGTTGCCTCGGTGAGCTTGATTGTAGGCGGCATAGGCATTATGAATATCATGATGGTTTCGGTAACCGAGAGAACCCGTGAGATCGGGTTGAGAATGGCCATCGGTGCCAAGCCTGACGATATTCTCAATCAGTTTCTGGTAGAAGCCATCACTCTCTGCGGTGTAGGTGGCCTAATCGGTGTTGGTATCGCTTATGGCGTCACCTATGTAATGGAAACCTACTTTGACATGGTGACCCTCATTAATCCGGAAATCGTGCTAATTAGTATTGGTTTCTCGGCGCTAATTGGTGTGTTCTTTGGTTACTACCCTGCCCTTAAGGCATCCAAGCTACAGCCAATTGATGCGCTGAGATACGAATAGCTGAGACCTGATTCACAAAGCCGCTCTTCGGAGCGGCTTTTTTCTTCCGGCTCGCCCCATTGGGTTTAAGATACGCGCCCCTAGATCTAAACCTTTAGCCAAATTGAACCAAAACATAAAATTCGACTGGAACGAAAGCCTGAATTGGCTGGAGAAGAACAATTCTTCTCTGGATATGCGATCCACTATCGAACAGATCAATTCTACTCTGTCCACAAAACGCTACGGCGATCTGCCCGATTGGATGAAGCACTTTGATAACCTGCCCGACACTCAGCCAAGTGAATCGCAATTCGAATCCGAACTGAACATCGGCGCAGCACATGACCTTAGTGAAGATCAAGCCAAGCTATTAAGAGCTTCTCTTGAAGGACTAATCCCTTGGCGGAAGGGCCCTATTACGCTATTTAACGAGTTTATCGATACCGAATGGCGTTCAGACTGGAAGTGGGATCGAGTTAAGCCTTATCTCCACCTCAAAGATAGAAATGTGCTGGATGTGGGCTGTGGAAATGGCTACCACATGTGGCGTGCTCTGGCAGACAAACCGGCGCGTGTTCTGGGTATAGATCCTTCGCCGCGTTTTGTGGTGCAGTTTTACATGCTAAAAAAATACTATCAGGGTAAAACACCTATTGACCTGCTTCCTATTGGCATCCAGGACCTACCGGGTAATGAGCTATTCGATACTGTTCTTTCCATGGGGGTTCTTTACCACCGCCGTTCTCCCATGGATCACCTTATTGAATTGGCCGATCAGTTGCGCCCCGGCGGACAGTTATTGTTGGAAACACTAGTCATTGAAGGTGCTGAGAATGACGTTCTGCTTCCTGATGGCCGCTACGCCAAGATGCCGAATGTCTGGTTTATTCCCAGTGTGCTGGCATTAAGCAAATGGATTAAGCGAGCCGGCTTCACAGATATTCAATGCGTAGATGAGTCAGTCACTACTTTTGAAGAACAGCGCACCACGGACTGGATGAGATTTCATTCGTTAAAAGACTTTCTTGATCCAAATAATCCAGAGCTCACTTTCGAGGGTTATCCAAGGCCCCGAAGAGCCGCGCTAATTGCTACCAAAAACTGAGCAATTAGTTATTTTGAAAGAGCATAATTGTCTAGTCGAAACATCCCAGCGACGGTCTGTTCTGATATAGTTGCGCCCCGAATTTCCAACCCCAAAGCCGATTCTAAAAGCGCAGATAGGTAAAAAAGGTAGATGTACAGATACGATTCAATTGATCAGCAAATTGTCGACGATCGCGTCGCCCAATTTCGCGACCAGACACAACGATATTTGGCCGGAGAGATAGCAGAAGAAGAGTTCCTCCCGCTTCGGCTACAAAATGGCCTCTATGTGCAGAGGTTGGCTCCTATGCTACGAGTCTGCGTGCCCTACGGCATGCTGGATACAAAGCAGGTTCGTATGCTCGCTCACATCGCGCGCAAATACGACAAGGGCTATGCCCACGTTACAACTCGGCAAAACATTCAATACAACTGGCCTGCCTTGGAAGATGTACCAGATATTCTCGCGGATTTAGCTTCCGTGGAGATGCACGCTATTCAAACTAGTGGCAACTGCATACGTAACTTCACAGCAGACCCTTTTGCTGGTGTTGCCCTTGACGAAGTAATGGACCCGCGTCCTTATTGCGAAGTGATGCGCCAGTGGGCCACCTTCCATCCGGAATTTGCCTTTCTACCCCGTAAATTCAAAATGGCTGTCTGCGGAAGTAAATCGGATCGTGCCGCTATCTTGGTTCACGATATTGGAATGGCCTTGACCACAAACGATGCGGGCGAAATAGGCTTTGAGGTATTCGTTGGTGGAGGTCTAGGCCGCACACCTGTGATTGCTTCCCTAATCAATAGTTTTGTCCCCGAAAAGGACATATTGACCTATTTGGAAGCAATTCTTCGCGTATATAACCTTTCAGGTAACCGCGAAAACAAGTACAAGGCTCGCATTAAAATCCTAGTACGCGCCATGGGTGCAGAGGCCTTTGCTGAACGCGTTGATCAGGAATGGAAACACCTTAAAGGCTCAGAATCGACTCTGACGGCGGAAGAAATTGAGCGAATGAAGTCCTACTTCCCGACGCCAGATTATCGAGAGGTCGCAAGCACAGCTGATACTGAAATCGAATCGTTACGCTCAGAACATCAGGCCTTTGATCGTTGGCTAACACGCAACACTCGAGATCACCGGCAACCGGGTTATGTTTCGATTTTGCTGTCGCTAAAACCGGTGGGCGTTCCCCCGGGCGATGTAACCGCGGAGCAGCTCGACGCTATTGCTGATTTAGCAGACAAATATTCTCTGGGTGAAGTGCGTACCACTCATGAACAAAATATGGTGTTAGCAGATGTTGCTAAAGACCAATTGTTTGAGCTGTGGCAAGACTGCAAAAAATTGGGCTTCGCCTCCCCTACTATTGGCACGCTAAACGACATGATTTGCTGCCCAGGCGGAGACTTCTGCTCACTGGCTAACGCTAAATCCATTCCTGTCGCTGAAGCACTACAACGTAAGTTTGATGACCTAGACTATCTTTACGATCTCGGAGATCTCAGTCTCAACATATCCGGCTGTATGAATGCCTGTGGACACCATCACGTAGGCCATGTCGGTGTGCTTGGCGTCGATAAGAAGGGTGAGGAGTGGTATCAAATCCAACTCGGTGGTGATCAGGGTAAAAATGCCAGTTTGGCAAAAGTACTAGGGCCCTCTTTTTCCAGAGACGAAGTTCCGGAGATTATCGAAAAACTATTAAACCACTTCGTCGACAATCGTATTGAGGGGGAAAGTTTCCTCGAAGCCTACCGACGTATTGGTCACGACTCATTTAAGGCGGCTGCATATGCCTAGAATAATTCTTGATAACAGTGTTGTGGATGACAACTGGCAGCTAATCACCGAAAGCGAACAGGCTGATGTGGACATAAGCCAGCTGGCTGAGGGTAACTACCTGGTACCTCTTTCCGTGTGGAACTCTCTAGTAGCTGAGCTCACAACGCCTCCAGCCAATATCGGTTTATGGCTGGCAAGCACAGAGCTTCCGGAGCAGATCCAAGGCAGCATTAGTGAAATTCCAGTGCTCGCTATCGACTTTCCAGCCTTTGCAGATGGCCGAGGTTTCTCCATAGGTCGCCTCCTCAGAGAGCGTTACGGCTATAAAGGTCAGCTTAGAGCTATAGGCAAACCAATACGAGACCAACTAAGTTATCTGGTACGTTGCGGATTTAACGCCTTTGACTTGGCAGAGCACTACGATCCCGAAGAAGCACTGACTTCACTGAAGGATTTCTCGGACAACTACCAAGGTTCTGTGGATCAACCAATCCCGCTTTTCCGACGTCGCAGCTAGGCTTTTAGATTTAGTATTGAATTACGGATTCATGGAAGGATTCAATTTAAGGTTAAGCTGACCGGGACCGACTAACGTCCTAGAATGATCTTGAGTGCAATGCGCAGGAATTTGAGTACCTCTTGGAACTAACGCACAGCTTTTTTCTAATCTTCACCGGTGCCGCCTTGCTGGGCTGCTTGGCTATGTACACGAAACAGCCTTTGCTTATCGTCTACATATTGCTCGGTGCGCTGATTGGCCCCTATGGCCTCGGTTGGATTGAAGAAGTCGAACTTATGGAGCAGGCGGCAGAAATTGGCATAATTTTCCTGCTTTTTTTGCTCGGCCTGGATATGCAACCCAGCGCCCTTTTCCATGTTTTAAAGAAAGCGTCCGACGTCACTGTATTCAGCTCAATTGTCTTTTTTGGCGCCGGCTTTGGCGCTGCCTGGGCCTGGGGCTTTCCCCTCACTGAAGCGGCAGTGATTGGTGCGGCTATGATGTTCTCCAGCACTATTATCGGCATCAAGTTACTGCCAACGACGGTTCTGCATCACAAACACACTGGCGAACTTATGATTGGTTTGCTTCTGTTACAGGATTTTTTGGCGATTTTTGTCTTGTTGATTCTCTTTAGTGCGGAGTCTGGAAGTATTAGCTATGTCGACCTAAGCAAAGCGGTGATTGCGCTGCCTCTGCTGGGATTAATCGCCTACCTAACCACTCGCTTCGTATTGCTCAAACTTATTGCTCGTTTTGACCGCACTCAGGAGTTTATCTTTTTGCTGGCTATTGGCTGGTGTTTGGGTATCGCCGAATTGGCTAAGTTAATGGGGTTATCTCTGGAGATTGGTGCCTTTGTTGCGGGTATTACTCTGGCAACAAGCCCTATTTCACAATTTATTGCACTCAGCCTAAAACCCCTGCGGGATTTCTTTTTGGTTCTGTTTTTCTTTGCGGTAGGTGCCGGGTTTAACCTCCACATGATTTCCGAGATTGCGCTCTACGCGGTAATTTTGTCCGCGCTCATTCTTCTGTTAAAGCCGGTAGTATTTCGCTTCCTTGTGAACAAACAAAGCGAAAGTATCAGCCTTTCTTGGGATGTGGGATTCCGTCTAGGGCAAATCAGTGAGTTCTCGTTACTGATTGCCTTTCTGGCATTTGATATCGGCATTCTCAGCGAGAGAGGCTCCATGCTAATTCAAGCTACGGCAATTCTGACTTTCTTGGTATCCAGCTATATTGTTATTTTCAACTACCCCAACCCCCTCGCAGTCTCTGACAAACTCAGGCGAGACTAGGAAACCTTCAATGGAAGGAAATGGAAAAAAATGGAAGAAGTCGTAGAACAACTTAGAGAGCTGAATCAGCAAGTCCCTATTCCCCTCGAGCTTCCTAGCCACGAAGATTTGGTTGAAGTAGAAGAGATTCTTTTGATCCAATTGCCGAGGGAATATAAATACTTTCTGCAAGAGCTTGGAGATGTCATATATGGCTCTATCGAACCTTGCACTGCATC
>JABJGI010000011.1 GCA_018662305.1 Porticoccaceae bacterium
CAGCAGGCCGCTGCCAGGGCAGCCAGAAGAATCAGGAAAAACAGCGCTTTGAAGAAACCACCAGCTTTCTTGCGCTCTTTTTTTGGTTTAGCGGTTTTAGGCTTAGTGGCTTTGGAGCTGGCTTTGGAGCTGGCTTTGGAGCTGGCTTTGGAGCTGGCTTTAGTGCTGGCTTTAGTTTTGGATTTAGTAGCAGCGGCGGCGCTATCAGAGCTCTTCCCGGCATCAGCTGTGGATTTGTCCTGCGCCTCTTGCGGCTGTTTCGACTCAGACGTCTTGGGTTTTTCGTCCGCCATATAGCTCTACACCATCAAATGAATCAGTCCTGAGCATAGTAAAACATTCTCAGTTCGAAAACTGCGTCAAAAACTCGATCAAAGCTGATTCGGTAGGGTCTGTTTGACAGAAAACCTGGATAAATCCCAAATCCTTCGCAGTTTTCTCAATTCGGGAGGACGACACCACAACAGGTATATTTTTCCAGCCTTCCAAACCCAGACGGCAAATGGCGTTTTCGAAGATATTCAAACTTTCCTCGTTCATCAGGCTGATCAAATCTGGTAAGTCCCTTTGATTGAGCTCTTTCAAGCCGGAATCGACGCCCTCCGCAGAAATTCGCCGATACACCTCCAGCCGATTTACTTGCGCCCCCATTTCTCGAAGGCCCTGCTCCAGAAATTCCCTACCGCCTTCACCACAAACCAAGCTAAATTCAGGAGATACCTGTCCCTCGGACTTTAGCTTGTCCAACAACTCCTCTGACCGAAACCCGGATTCAGCCGCATCGGCGACAAACCCATGTTTTGCGATTTCCGTCTGAGTCGCCGGCCCTATCGCCAGTAGGCGTGTGTTGGCAAGATCGACAGCGGCAGCTTCAATTTGGTTTAGGCCAAATATGGCGGCGTTGGCGCTTACAAATATCAGTGTGTTTGCAGCATAGAAGGGACTGCTGAGTTCTATCGGCTGAATTTCCAGAAGAGGTAATGTGCTCGCCTGATAACCTTCGGCATTAAGCTGTTGAGCAAGAGCCTGAGCTTGCTGCATTGGCCGAGTTATTAGAACCTTTAATGGTTGCTGCATTTATCAGTATCTTTGAAGGATTGCTGCATTTATCAGGATTCTTGTTGATAGATCGCCGCGAGAATCTCCCCCGCTCCTTGCGCCAGCAACTGCTCTGCTACCTCTACACCAACATTTTCAGCATCCTCTACCGCACCTTCAGCTTCAGCCTGAAGAATGGTCTCTCCACTGGCATCACCAACTAAACCCCTTAGCCTGACACGCTCACCCGCCTCGCCAACCAGTTCGGCATATCCCGCAATTGGCACCTGACAACCGCCATTCAAATGTTGGTTCATCGCTCGCTCAGCAGAAACACAGATACTGGATTCTGCGTGTGCAAGAGGTTGCAGAAGCTCGGCCAGTTCCTGATCTTCAGAGCGTATCTCGATGCCAATGGCGCCCTGCCCCCCGGCGGGCATACAAATATCCGTTTGCAGACGTTCAGTAATACGATCAAAAAAACCTAAGCGTTGAAGACCAGCGCTGGCCAGAATAATGGCGTCAAACTCGCCCTCATCGAGCTTGCGCAAACGGGTGTTTACATTGCCGCGCAGGGATTTGACTTGAAGGTCGGGACGCAATTGCATCAGCTGACACTGGCGCCTCAGGCTGGAAGTTCCCAGAACCGCGCCCTCTGGCAGCTCCTGAAAACTCGCAAATTTGTTGCTAACAAAGGCATCGCGAGGGTCTTCCCGCTCGCAGATAATCTCCAGTTTGAGCCCCTCTGGAAAGTCCATGGGAACATCCTTCATCGAATGCACCGCTAGATCCGCTTCTCCGCGCAGCATGGCCTCTTCCAGCTCCTTCACAAAAAGGCCTTTGCCACCAATTTTGGCCAGCGGCGTTTGCAACCATTGATCCGCGCGAGTGGTCATGCCGAGAAGCTCGATCTGAAGGTCTGGGTGCACTTGCTGCAACTGAGCGCGGATATGCTCGGCCTGCCAAAGGGCCAGGGGACTTTCACGAGTGGCTATTTTTAAATTTCTCATCAACTGCTTTTGATTGGAGTTAGGAAACGGCGCGCATCTTAGCAAATCTACGGGCTCTATCCGCGGCTCAGAAGTATCTCTCTAATTTGCGCTGCGTGCCTGCGACTTACGGGAATATTCTCCCCATCATCGGACAGGGTCAAAAAGGCAGAGCCGTCAGCGGATTTACCCAGTTTTTGAATCGAAGAGATTCGCACTAAAGCGGCGCGGTGGCAGCGTACAAAGGTATCGCTAAATTGTTGCTCTAACTGACTCAGGCTTTCCTCAAGCAAGCTCTCGCCCTTCAGATGCCTGGCAGTCACGTACTTTCCATCGG
>JABJGI010000063.1 GCA_018662305.1 Porticoccaceae bacterium
CCCCTAGCAATCCTTGTTTTCCAATTGAGTTGTGCTGTTTTAAGGCGTGAAGTAGTTCGTTTGAGGGCGCTCTCATCCTATCTAATTTGGGGTGTAAAACCTGTAAACTCAGTCTGCCTTACAAAATGTTTAATTGTTTTATGACCAATTTAACATTTACTGTCTTACCAAATTGGCTTACAGTTCAGCCAATAACTTTTTTTGCGCCCCGAAGTTGGGGGACTTTTTCCAAGCGCCAATGAAGAGTAAATTTATGGGGGGATTGCCTGTCCAGGCTTCTGCAGCGGCTTTTTTGGCTGCGAAAAGAACAGCATTATTGCTGCTTCTTGCCGTTGCCTATTCCCAGTCTAGTTATTCGCAGATTGCTAACCCTGGTTTTGAAGAGGGTTTGGCAGGCTGGATCGATGGCGATCCCAGCGGCTCAGGCACCGCGCTTTCTAATGATGCCAGCTCTGGCGAGCAATCAATCAAGTTATCCGAAGAATCCTCTTATGTGGCTCAGGTTGTTGAGGTGCTCCCCAACACCAACTACCTGGCAAGCGTTTGGATTCGTGGTACGGGTAATTTGGGCGTTAAAGTCGGCGACGAGCTATTGTTCGAGCAAAAGACTGAACGCGGTCGCGGCTGGGGTGCGTTGAACCTTGGCTTTAATAGTGGCGACTTCTCTCAGGTGACAATCTTTGCCAGCTACGCAGGCCGTGAGTCTCGTTTCGATGACTTTGCGCTGCAGGCAACCCAAGATCAAATTGAGATGGGTGCTCGTATTCTTAGTTCCGCCGCAGGAGGGTACGGATTGTCCCCTGATCTTGCCCCGGGCGAGAACTTTGATTTGCTTGGCTGGTATCTAAATACCCCAGGTGATCAAAACAATGATGGAATATCCGACAGGTATTCTGAAATCGATCTCGCACGCGGGGAAATTGACGAACGCTATTTCTATACCGCTGAAGATGGCGGCATGGTCTTCAAGGCGACAGTATCGGGCGGAAAGACCTCGGCAAATACCAGCTTTACCCGCACCGAACTTAGAGAAATGATGCGCCGCGGAGATACCTCCATCGATACCCACACCAAGCCAGAGCCCAATAAAAACAACTGGGTCTTTTCATCGGCACCTATATCAGCGCAGCGAAAAGCCGGCGGTGTTGATGGCCGCCTTTATGCCACGCTGGCCGTAAACCATGTAACTACTACCGGCGACGCCGGTCAGGTCGGGCGAGTCATTGTTGGTCAAATTCACGCGAAAGATGATGAACCCATTCGCCTCTACTACCGAAAGCTACCGGGCAACGAACGTGGCTCTATTTATGCGGCTCACGAAATTAGCAATGGCGACGACGTCTGGTACGAAATGATCGGTAGCAGCGCTCGATCAGCACCCAATCCAGAGAACGGAATCGCATTGGGGCAAAAGTTTTCCTACGAAATTCTCGCCGAGGGCAACAATCTTCGCGTCACCATCCTTGATGAACAAGGTGAACTATTGGCGCAAACCAACATTGATATGAGTGACAGCGGCTACGACGTAGCCGACGACTATATGTATTTTAAGGCAGGGGTCTACAACCAAAACAACACGGGTGACCCGCAGGATTATGTTCAGGCCACTTTTTATGAGCTGGAAATATCACACGCTGATTTCAGTTCATAACCCGGCTGGTGAAGTAGAGATTATTAGATAAATAACTAAACGAAGATAGCTAGTAGATTTTATTGGGAGTTGAAAACGATGATTAAGAATACGCTTATATATGCTGCACTCCTTGCAGTTTTAGTGGGATGCGGCAGTAGCAGGGACGACACAAGTCTTGCGCCCAGCTCTGACGGTAGTGCTGCAATTAGCGGTACTCTCCAGGTCGGCGAAACTCTAACTGCGTCAATTACGGATGGAGATCGAGTTCTTTCGGGAAGCCAGAGCTATCAATGGTATGCGGACGGCGACCTGATTGCGGGTGCTACATCATCAAGCTATACACTTACAGCTGCTGAAGACGGTGCTGAAGTTACGGTTGTTGTTAGATATACCGATAGCCAGGGTTTACGTGAAACAAATGAGTCTAGCCCTAGCGGAGAAATTCTAGATGCTTTTACGCTCGGAGCGACATTTGTTCACGGTCTGGTGGATGGCGCTAGCTGTAGTATTTTCGCAGTTGATGCTGCTGGTGTGGCCTCGACTACTGCTGCTGCGACAGGCACAACAACTAATGGTGTTGTCAGTTTTGGGGACCTTGTGCCTATTGATGGCACTGGCCTGATTCAATGTTCAGGCGGTACCTATACAGATGAGGCTACGGGCCTCCTGCTCGATGCTCCCGATACTCGAGCTATTGTGACTGTTGGTGCGGACACGAATTTTACCGTTACTCCTCTCACTGAAATTGCTGCTCAGAGAGCAGAAGTCGCTGGTGATCTGAATACTGCGGTTACCGATCACAATACCGCGGTTGCGACGGCCTTCGGTATATCCGGTGATATCACTGAAGTAACCCCAACCGACCTCTCGACCACGGCACTGACCGATGACGATGCGGGCATCTACGCGACAGCCTTGGCGTTGATTTCGCAGCTAGATGCAAATGATGCGGTTACTTCAACAGAAGAGCTTATTGAGAATATTGTTGCAGAGCTGGCGGATGGAACACTTTCAGAAGATGCTCTAACTGAAGTGGCGACTGCTCAAGCAGATTTGGCGACTTCCCCCTTTGCCGCAAACCTTGACGATACGGCTTTTACCATTGTTGAAAACGCCTTAAGTAATGCGCCGGAGCCAGCGACCTTCGAAGGCTTGAGCGCAACGATTCCCAATGATCAAGAGACGCCTCTTACTGGATCGATCACAGTGGCGGATGTAAATTTCGGCGAAGATTCAGTTGCTGCTCAGACAGATGCGGCAACCACCTACGGATCTTTCACCATTACCGAAGATGGTCAGTGGGAATACACACTTGATACAACAAATGCTTCGGTTTCCGGGCTGGAAGTTGGTCAGTCCATTAATGATTCAGTGGCCCTTGCCTCTGCTGATGGAACCGCCGCTAGTTTGGTGGTTCGAATTACCGCCCTTACTCAGGTTGCGGAGATTGCCAACACAATCAATGGTGATACCGGCGAGCTGCGTCTAAACCTTGAAGAGCATCTGCTTGAAGGTAAATTGTCCTTTTCTTTCTACAAGACTGAAGCACTGGGTGATGATGGAAATGAAAAAGATGCTTACATAACTCTCTATGGTTCTTCAGGTAGCTCTTCTGAATCGCTAGTCGATTTGCGTATCCAGGGAGAGGCAGAAGAAGATGACGGTACCATTCGAGAGCCACGCTTTCTGGTACGGAATACAGATAACGACAATTATCCCGGTGGCATTATTACTGCCCCTTTTACCCCTAACGAATGGTATGACATCGATATCGTTTGGGATATGTCCCAAAACGAGCAGGTCACCATCTATATCAACGGTGAAATCCTTGGCGGTGGCGCATTTGGTACAGCGGCTATTGTCGACAGCGACTTTACAACTCTGGATGCCTGGTTCGCTGAAGGGGTAGAGCGTGTTCAGTGGAGATTTGGTGACAACAATACAACCATTCCTTTTGGTTCTTACAACATTGACGACGTAGTGATTTACTCAGATGCGGCCGGTACAACAATGGTGTTCGAAGACAATTTTGAGGGCAGCGACATTGGCGTTGCTCTGGGTACAGCACCTTACAGCGCTGATACGGTTGACGCAGAAGTTAAGTCTTTTGATTCTGGTGCGCCCGCTGAACCCACTGCGGCAGCGATATTCAATTTAACCGCCTCTATCGACGCTGATAATGCTGAAGTGTTGATGGATACGATCTCCGTGATCGATCCCGATGAAGGTGAAAACATGCTCGTTGGGCAGGCAAGCACTGTGACAACTTACGGCACCTTCTCTGTTCTGCCAGCTGGTATGTGGGAATACACGCTCGACACAACCGATGCCACTATTGCAGCTCTCGTAAAAGGCGAGACGGAAACAGATACCATTACTGTGACAACTCTTGATGGAACCACGGCTGATCTGGTCATTACCATTAAAGGTGTTATCGAGGTAGCTACTGGTTCAGATTTGGCAGCACGCATTGCGGACCGTTCTGATGCCGATGCGGGTGAGTTGAGATACAAGCCAGATGCCGCCATTCTTAACGGTCGGATGACGGCTACGGTTCTCAGAGAAGCGGGTGCCAAGGCGGAGTCGCCAAACGAAGACGCGCAAATTGCCATCTACGGTTCAAGCACCAGCTCGTCCAATGCCATGGCCTATATCACGCTGGACATCAGCGGCGACGATTTTGATCTCCGTGATTCCACGGGTTCCAGCGGTGGCGGGTCCACTGACGGTTTTGTCGAGGATCAGGAGTTTGATATTGAAATCGCTTGGAACGCCTCGGCGGCGACCGATGCGATTTCGCCTCTGGTGACTATCAAAATTGACGGTCAGGTGGCTTTTAGCGGCGAGAACTTTGCCTCGCCCAGCGCCAGTCTTTCGAGTGGAGCGGGTGGGGTTGAAACCATTCAGTTTAGAGTGGGTGGAACCAGCGACGTCACGGCCTTCGGCTTTATTGTTGATGATTTTAAAGTCTACTCCTCCGATGGCGGCATTGAGGAAGAAGTGTTCTCTGATGAATTTGAGACTTACACAGTAGGCAATTCGCTGGATCCAAACGCCGCCACTGCTTCTACTGCGCCCATCGCCGATGCGGTATCGGAAGCGGATATCGACTACCACAACGATTCCTTTGATGTGTTTGTGGAGGCAAGATAGATGATGTTCGTCAACAGCAAACTTACCGAATCAATTCACAACAAAATCAAAAATGTGAGATTAGACATGTTTAGACCCATTCAACAAGCAGGCCTGATTTTTACAGCGGGTCTAACAGTGTTTTACGTTGTACCGCTAAATGCACAAGAGGCTGCCCAGATTGACGAGGTGGTTGTTACCGGTGCTCGGACTACTATCCAGAACTCGATTCAAATGAAGCGCAATGCGACTCAGATCGTTGATGGTTTGTCAGCCGATGATATCGGTGATATCCCAGCGCTATCTATCGGTGAAGCGCTGGAAACTATTACTGGCGCAACCTCCCACCGCGAAAATGGCGGTGCCAGTGAAATTTCCGTTCGTGGCTTGGGACCATTTTTGGGTACAGCTGTGATCAATGGTCGGGAAGCAACCAATGGCGGGGGTAACCGTGCAGTTAACTTCAGTATCTTCCCGTCAGAGATGTTCAACTCGGTTGCGATCCATAAAACCCAATTGGCTGAATATATCGAGGGTGCCGTTAGTGGTCAGATTCATCTAAGCACAAGACGGCCTCTAGACTATGGTCGGCAACTTATACAGGCCAATATTAAAGGCGCTCATGGCCTGGATGAATCTGGTATCAATGGCGGTCAGGACTGGGGCTCTCGTGCAACCTTTGCCTATATTGATTCTTGGGATTTTGATAATGGGGCAGCTCTGGGTATTTCTCTAGGACTGCAGAAGCGTGATGAAACCAATCCAGAGCAGGAGTACACCGCAACTTCTGGTGGTGGTCGTTTGGAGGCCTGTCGGTTGGAGTCTTTTGACACCAATGCACTGCCAGTGGATACCGATGGGCGTTGTCATGACAGCGCCTACAATTCACTGCTAAATACCGGTGCAGATGTAAGTAACGACCAAATCCAAGCCATCATCGATGACGCGGACAACGGGATTAACAGCGTAGCCGACATACCCTTTGCATACATCGCTCGTGATCATCGCTATCGTCAAAATGTCACTGACGATGAGCGCGAAGCAGTATTTGGCAGTGTTCAATTTCGACCAAACGACAAGCTGGATATTTATGTTGATTATCAGTCGTCTGATCGCGATCAAATTGAACTTCGAAAGGATCTGCAGTGGGGCACTACCCAAGAAGATCTGTCTGCGCTGACCTCCGATCCAACTACGGGTGTTGTTTACTCATCTACATCTGAGACAAATATTTACTCCTATACAACCGACTTTCAACGACTGGAAGAATATGAAGGCTTCGGTGTAAATGTTGAGTATCAATTCACCGATAATTTGAGTCTGACCCTAGATTACGGCACTTCGGAAACCGCGCGCACAGAGACTGACGTTGAATTGCGTTTAGGTGCTACTGACAACAATTTGGTGGGCGGCAATGGTGATGACTTCACCGTTCAACTGGATATGAACAGCGGTCCTGGTACTCCGGTTGCAACTATTCTTGACGATGGTGGAAATGGATTTGAAGTAACGGATCCCAGTTACTACAACGCCAGAAACCGAGGACGAATCCGCGCAAGACAAATTATCCGCGACAACACTTTGGATTCACTACGTGCTGATCTTAGATTGACTGATGTGTCAGACTTTGTGCATACCATTAAGACAGGTTTTCGTACTTCCACCCAAGAGTACTTAACTCGCGGTGGACTTAGGAATGCTGTAGGGGAAAGTCTATTCGAAGATGAGGATTTGGTGACCCCGAATGGCGGTGCCGATAATGATGTAACTGATGCAATATTGGCGAACGTTTTAGCCTGTGCAGATGCGAGTTTTCCAGAGTCTGACTTTTTGGAAAACGTTCGGGACGGGGAGTTAATCAATAACGCTGTCAGTGGCTCTAGCGTAAGTGCATACGCCACTTTCGATTACGAATGTGCTGCTAACGCCTGGCTTGCGAACTATGGCGGAATAGATGGTATTCAATACCAAAACGGTATTTCTTCCGGGACGAATGACGTTACAGAGGAGACCATAGCGTTTTACCTGCAGGCGGATTTCGAAACGGAATGGAATGACTATCCTATACGTGGAAACTTTGGTGCCCGATTGGTTGAAACTGACATCACATCTGTGGGCTATCGCAGTCCAATTACCGTTGAAGATGTAGGAGACGGATTTGTCGTGACGGAAGACACTTCCGGTGAACTGGAAACTGATACCCAAAGAAGTGGGTACTCTGAAGTTCTTCCCAGTCTGACGGTGATTGTCGACCTTCGAGACGACCTTCTCTTAAGAGCGGGTGCATTTAGAGGTATGTCTCGTCCCGATCCAGATTCTTATGGAAATGGCCGAAATATCCAGGACAACGATGCGAGTGATCCATACGGAACCCTGGCTCAGGCCATCAATGGTATTAGCGCAACAGGTAACCCTTACCTGCGACCGATTCTCTCTGACAATATCGATCTGGGTCTGGAGTGGTATCCGAACGAAGATACGATTCTCGGCGGAGCTCTTTACTGGAAAGAGTTTAATGGTGCCTTTGAAACTACTTCTCAGTTGGAGACCTTTAACCTAGATGGAAATACAGTGCAGGGCTATGTTGAAACAACTCAGATCAGCGACGATACCAGCACGCTTAGTGGTTTCGAACTCACAGCGACGCACTCTTTCAACTATCTACCGGGATTTCTTAGCGGACTGGGAGGCAAAATCAGCTACAACTACGCCGACTCTGATTTCGAATACGAAGATCAGCATGGTGGTGATGGTGTGACGGTTTCCGTAGATCAAGATACCGGGGCAGTAACCGAAACCGCATTGGTGGGGATTTTGGAGCCGGCTGGTTTATTTGGATTATCCAAGCATGTTTCTTCTTCTCAGCTCTACTGGGAGAATGATGACTTTTACGTACAGGCGATCTACAAAACGCGCTCTCAGTACTTCCAGCAATATACCCGTGATACTCAGGGGCGTGTGCGCTACACCGCGGACAATGAGACCCTGGATCTGCGCGCGCGATATACCGTCAACGACAACTTGAAGATAAGCATTGATGTGACAAATCTTCTGGACGAGCCGCGCATTGACTACCGCGCCGTGGACGGCAACGTGCTTTAGGCGCTATCTTACGGCCCAAGAGTATTCCTTGGAGCTACTTATAAGTTCTAATACTTATGGTTCTTAAAGATGACCGCCATTTGAGAAATCATTTGGCGGTTTTTTTTGCTTTGTGGTTTTTGAATTTTAAGAACTGAGCTCTAATCCCCAGGAGTAAATACTCGATCTTGAATTATCCCGATATAATGCGCCGGCTTTGAATCGACAGCCCGCTGGTTGCACAACTTCAGGATGACTAAATGAGACCCAAAATACCCGTCACTGTACTCACCGGTTTTCTCGGTAGTGGCAAAACCACGCTTCTCAATCGTATTCTCTCAGAGGATCACGGCCTGCGAATTGCCGTAATTGAAAATGAGTTTGGCGAGATAGGCATCGACCAAGATTTGGTTATCAATGCTGATGAAGAAGTTTTTGAGATGAACAACGGTTGCATCTGTTGCAACGTGCGCGGCGATCTAATCCGTATTTTGGCCGAGCTAGTGGATCGTATCAGCCAGTTTGATTTGGTGATCCTAGAGACCACCGGCATGGCCGACCCGGGACCGGTCGCCCAGACTTTTCTAGTGCAGGAAGATATTCAGGAAAACTACCAGCTTGACGGCATTATTACTCTTATCGATGCCAAGCACGTCGGCCAGCATCTCGACGACGAGACCGATGAGGTTTTGGCTCAGGTGGCTTTTGCAGATCGAATGATCATCAATAAAGTGGACCTAGTTTCAGAAGAAGAAAAGCAAGCATTGCGGAAGCGATTACAGTCCATGAATACAATGGCCGGAATCTATGAAGCCACCATGGCAGATGCGCCGATTGCAGAGCTTCTGGATATCGGTGGTTTTAATGTTCAGCGGGCAGTGGATATCAAGCCGAATTTTCTCGAGCCGGAATATCCTTTTGAAAAAGCAACGATGTGGCAACTAGCCCCAGGCGATTACCAGCTGAAGTTTGCCGAAGCGAGCTGTGACAACCATGAACACGATCATTCGCACGACCATGATCACAGCCACGACGATCATGATGGCGCTCATGAACACCACGACCATGAAGCTCACGATCATGGTCCCGGCATGTCCATTCTTATGACTAATGTGGAGCAAGGCTCTGACACTGATCTATCCGGCCTTGCCGAAAAGGTCTTTGTAGAGTTTTCGTCAGACCCAGAAATACTAGAGCATGGCCAAGCGCTAACCAGCACAGATAAACACTACCAGCTAACCCTGGAAGGTCGTGAGGAATATGAATTTGGGTTCTCGCTAGACAATGAAGAGTCTTTGGCATTTTTTACTGATTACGGTCCTTGCGAACTCGGCTTAAAACTCCTGGGCAAAAATGGAGAAGAGATAGCTCCGGCTGCCAGCCATACCTTTCAGGCCGAGCATACCCACGATAGCAAAGTGTCATCTACCTCCATTGAATTGCCCGGTGCATTCGATGTGTCCAAGTTAAATGCCTGGCTGGAGGAGTTTTTGATCGAAAATGGCCCTGATGTCTATCGCATGAAAGGAGTGGTCGCTATTAAGGATCAGGAATACCGCTTTGTTTTTCAGGGCGTGCATATGATTTTTGGAAGCCAAAAAGGCGCCGAGTGGGGAGATCAGAAACCCTTTAACCGGCTTGTTTTTATTGGCAAGAATCTCGATGACGCCTACATCAAAGAGTCGCTGGAAAAATGCTTGGCATAGAAATGAAGCTCTCCTCTTTATTCGCCTTGGTCGCGCTAATGGCGTTCGCTCATCAGGTTGTGGCGCAGGATTCTAGTTGCGGAGACATACCCGTTGAACCAGTAATTGTGGATGGCGCCACCGCGACAATGGAGCAGCTTGTCGCCAATAGCAGAGAGGTGAATGCTTATATCGCCGAAGCGGATCTGTTTTTGGATTGCAGTGAAGCGCGATATAAAAGGCTGAGCGCATCGAGAATACACAAAGAGCGGGTTGCCGAGGAAGTGAAATTGGTAACGGAACGGCGCAATGAAATCGGCGAGGAATTTAACGCTCAGGTTGCTAGCTATCAGGCGGCGAATCCGCAGTAAACCGGTTCAGCTAAAAAGCTGATGTCGCTGAGAACTCTGGTTCCACAGCGACATCAATGATTCAAAAACCTATTTAGAATAGGGGGGTTATTCCATTCCGCTAGCGCGCAGTTGTTCGCGCGCAGCAACACACCAATCCAGGTCGGCATCACCCTTGGCAATTGCGCCGAGGAGACGATCGCGGAATACCGCAGCACTTGGCAGTGGCATTTCTGCTGATTCAGCAGCTGCCAGTGCCAGGTTGATGTCTTTCAGCCCAATTACGGCAGTTGCTCCCAAGCTATCCCAAGATTCGTTGGCAATCATTCCGCCATAGACTTCGTAGGCGGGAGCCCCAAATAAGCCGTCGGTTAGAACCTTGTGGAACATGTTTTTGTCGCCGCCCAGTTTTTGCACAAGGGCCATGGCTTCGCCCATAACTTCGATGGCGCAGCCAAGAACAAAGTTATTTGCGATTTTTACTGCGGAAGCA
>JABJGI010000092.1 GCA_018662305.1 Porticoccaceae bacterium
CCAGCATTTGCAGCAGCGTATTAGCGGTTTGGAAAACTCGATTTCTGATCGCCGCGAAATCTACAATGAATCTGTGAACAACAATAATGTTCGCATCGAACAATTTCCCGACGTCATCATTGCCAATTTCTTTGGCTTTAAAGCCTTTGACTTGCTTGAGTTCGAAGATCAGGAGTTGGCTGACGTTAGCGTCGGTGAGTTGTTTAGCTAACTCCTAATCAAACCGAGGCCAGACCCATATGGCTGAACTTTGGATTACCATCGCCTTTGTTGGCGCAGGCGCAGTTTTTTGTTTGTGGTTTTCGCTGCGTTCTTTTCACAAAGCTCGGGTCATCGAGGACACCCCTACGTCGAACATTTCTTCTGCCGCCCAAGGCTTTGTTGAGCTTGTTGGCAGTGCCAAGCCAGATCAGTCCTTACTCAAAGCACCTTTAACCAATACACCCTGTCTCTGGTACAAATTTCAGGTTGAACGCTACGAAACTAGCGGCAAGCGTTCTACCTGGAGGGTTGTTCGCTCAGGGACCAGCGAACGCAGTTTCTATTTAGAAGATGAAACTGGTGTTTGTCACGTCCACCCGGAAGGGGCGGATGTGAGCCCACATCTTAAGCAGGTATGGCGTGGTAATTCCGAGATTCCTCTGGCGAGCACAAGTCGAGCAGGCTCCAGTCTATTTGTCAGAGGGGGACGATACAGGTACACCGAATCACGCATTCACGAAGGCGAACTGCTCTATGGATTGGGCTTATTTCAGACCGTTCACGCACTGAGTTCTAGCCAACAGGCGGAGAATCATAAAGTTGAACTCTTAGCCGAGTGGAAAAAAGACCATCAAGGCCTTTTGGAACGCTTCGATATGGATGGTGACGGCCAAATTGATATGGAAGAGTGGAATATGGCTCGTCAGGAAGCTGCTCGCCACGCCCAAAGCTATGTTTTGGAAAATTTCGATTCTGATCCCGCATATATTCTCTGCAAGCCTCCAGTGAGAAGTCAGCACTTTATTCTCTCTTGCAAGGATCCGAAAAAACTCGCCAAGCATTATCGCTGGAGGGGTATCGGCTTATTGGTTGTTTTTCTGACTTTAGTCGGTTTTCTTTATTCGCTGTTGTCTCAGGCGACTTGAGCGGATTTGCACTCAAGTAGGCGCAGGCTGAATCCATGGCTGTTCGATGACAGCCTATTCTTATAACTTTCATTTTGCTGTCATCCTCAGCAGATATTGTCGGCTTCGTAATCTCCCCCTAGCCTAGGCCAGTTGAAAGATTGGCTTACTGCTTGGCGTTATAACTCAGGCGCTTTTCTGGTTTCAAAGCTTCATGTTTTAAAGTTTGAAAAGGCCTCTTATTTGGATGAGCTGATGTATAAATTGATAGGTCTGTTGTTCCTAGTCTTATTTATTTCTGGTTGTAGTGGTATTGAAAATGTTCCCTATCTCACTGAAAAACGAGGCATCGCCGTCGCCGAGATTCAGGCGCTGGCAGAGACGACACCTGTACCGAGTAGTGACGATGCCGCTGACGACCCAGCGATTTGGGTAAATTCCAATAATCCAGAATTGAGTCGGGTTTTGGGTACCGACAAACAGTACGGATTGATTGTTTACGATCTCGAGGGCAGGCAGTTACAGGCGCTGGCAGAAGGACGACTGAACAACGTTGATGTTCGACAAAACCTTTTAGTGGCGGGAGCGCGCTATGACCTCGCCGTGGCCAGCAGCCGAACCCACAATAGTCTGGACGTGTTTCTGATCAACCCTGATACCGGTGTAACGGAATTTGTTGATCGGCAACTTCTTGATCTGACCGAGCCCTATGGGACTTGCCTTTACAAAGGCGAGAATGATATCGCCTATGCCTTTGTAAACGACACAGATGGAAGGTATCAGCAGTGGCGGTTAGATTCTCTTCATCCACTGCGAATGACAGAGGTACGGGAGTTTCGAGTGCTTACACAACCGGAAGGCTGTGCAGCTGACGATTTCACTGGGGATCTTTTTGTAGGTGAGGAAAATGCCGCGCTCTGGCGTTTTTCGGCTCTGCCAGACGCAGGTGATTCCCGCAGCCTGATGGATCGCACTGGGGCAGGGGCATTGGTGGCAGACCTTGAAGGTATGGATATCTATCGAGTTAATGAAGAGCTGGCTTACCTAGTGACCTCTTCGCAGGGGGACTTTACCTATGCGGTATATGAGGCGCAGGGCAACTATCGCTATTTAGGTTCTTTCCGCATAGTCGATGATATTCTCGCTGGAGTAGACGGCAGTGAGGAGACGGATGGGCTTGCGCTCAGCAATCAATATCTGGGTGAAAATTACCCCAAAGGTATGTTGGTGGTGCAAGACGGATTTAACCTTAATCCTCGACAGGCGCAAAACTTCAAATATGTGTCTTGGCAAGCGATAGCTGAAGCCCTCAATTTGCAAAGCATCGAATAGCGATTCACAAAACTGTTTGGAAATTGACACAATGCTGAAGTCTAATGGTCATTCTGTTGCAACAGGGATTAATCAAACTCGTGGAGTTTTCATTAATAAACTTTCAAGGGTTTCTAAGATGATTTTTCGAAAGAACAAAAATTGGGTGCGGTTATTAACCATTGCTTTAGCAAGTAGTTTTGCCTCTGTGCAACTCGTGGCACAGGACGTGAATGAGATAGAGGAAACCGTGGTTGTCGGTAGCAGAGCCAGCCTGCAAAGCGCGCTGAATAAAATGCGCGATTCAGACAAGGCATCTGGCGTAGTTGATTCCGATGCAATAGGTACCTTCGCCGATATCAATGTTGCTGAATCATTGCGTCGAATCTCCGGCGTCATGGTCGAAAACGATCAGGGCGAAGGTCGCTACGTTAGCGTGCGCGGTATGAATACCGACCTAAATGCCATGACTATTAATGGCGTCAATACAGCTTCGCCCGAAGCCCGGCGCGGCGTCATGCTCGATGGTGTGCCATCCGATCTTCTGGAGACTATGACAGTCTACAAAACCCTTACTCCGGATCTGGATGCTGACACCATTGGTGGTGCCATTGATCTGGAAACGCTTTCTGCTTTCTCCAGAGATGGCTTCTTTGCTCGGCTCAATGCAGAGACAACAAGCAACAGCATTACTGAGGACTCAAACAACCCTAAGCTGTCTGCAACCCTAACCAATCGTTGGCAGTTAGATGGCGGCGAGCTGGGTGCGGCGTTGGTAATTAGTGATCAGAGCCGCCGCATCATTACCAATAACAATGAAAATCGTGGTTGGGGTGGCTCTGGCTCCAATTCTGTACCCAACGATGACTACGAAATGCGCTACTACGATCTCACTCGTGAGCGTCAGGGTGCGGTACTTAATCTAGATTATCGGACTGACTCAGGTAACAGCTACTACGCGCGAATGTTCCAGAGCGATTATGTAGATACCGAATGGCGGGCTAAGTGGGAAACTCGCGATATTCTCGAAGAAGATCCGACTATTAATGGTGATTTCTTCACCTATGAAGGTGATGCTGAAGTTGACTCTGAGGGAAAGAATCGAACAGAGACTCGCACCATAGAAACCTATCAAATAGGTGCTGAGATTGAGCTAAATAGTCGCAATCGTATGGAGTTTTCGATTTTCTCTTCTGAAGCCGAACAGGATGATTCAGATCTATTCGACGCTACTTTTAGAGGTGAGGCGGAAAATCAGGTTTTCACCTATGACAACAGCAACGCTCAACGTCCAGCCGTGGTTTTTTCTGATTATTTCTACAATCCGGACAATCTTATCCTCGACGCCTATGAAACAGAGTTTGCTGTCACTACAGACGAAAGCCTTGGTCTGACTTTCGACTTTGCGCACCTATATAGCGATAGCACGGTATTGGATTTTGGTTTTAAGTATCGCGAACGCGAAAAAGCCAATGCCTTCAATTTTTGCGCCTATTCTCCTGCCGATGACAATCCTTTGTCCGGCTTTAACTACACAAGTATCGATTCATATTTGGACAGCGTTCACGGCCCAACTCCTGCTTTTGATCAGGTTAAGGATCTCCGTGCTGAGTTGGATTACGCCAATCTGGTTGAACTAGCTGATGGTACAACCTGTCCCGATGCAAGTAGCTTTTTTGAGGTGGAGTTGGGTGATATGAATGAGGAATCCATCGGCGCAGACTGGCAGACAAATGAAGATGTGCTAGCTATGTATGCTATGGCGACTGCGATAAGCGGCCCAACCACTTGGATTTATGGCCTTCGCTACGAAGATACTTCTACTCAATATGGCGGAAAGGCTTGGGATGTTGAGACCGAAACCGTATCCATTATTGATGAGAGTAATGACTATGGCTTTCTAGCACCTTCGCTCAATATCAAACACGAATTGAGTGAAGACAAATTGTTACGCTTGGGTCTATATCGCTCGCTGGTTCGCCCTGGTTTCAACGAATCTCGTGCTGCTGCGATTATTGACACAGAAGACAATGCGATCGAGGCAGGTAATACCGAACTTGATGCTACCGAAGCCTGGAACTTTGACCTGAGTTATGAGTACTACATAGGTGGCGAGACCTTCTTAGGTTTGGGTGCGTTCTACAAGCAGCTGGATAACGCCATTGTCGAAATAGAAGCCACTGACGCCGAGTTTCGCGGTCAAACCTGGGACGAAGTCGTTACCTACGAAAACACGGACAGTGTTGATCTCTTGGGTATGGAAGTTTCATTCCAGACAGCTTGGGACAATGGTTTTGTGCTGGTAGCGAATTACACCCACACCGAGGGTGATATGGAGCTTCCGGCGGATTCCACCGCTGGTGAGCGATCCGTTCCTTTCTTCAAACAAACTGAGAGCGCTGCGAATATCTCAATTGGTTACGACAAGAATGGATGGGATGTGCGTCTGGCGGGTAATTATCGAGGTGAATACCTAGATGAGCTGGGCGGTGATGATCTGTCTGACAGATATACCGATGCGCACTTCCAGGTTGATTTGACGGCCCGCTACGAAATAACTGATTCACTCACCCTGACGGCAGAGGCGATCAACCTAAATGACGAGCCAGAATATTATTACTTTGGCAATTCAAGTCGTTTAAGTCAGTACGACGAGTACGGAACGACCTATGGAATTGGTTTTCGTTATACTTTTCAATAACCTGATTCAATAGCTGGATGAGTGCAGCTTAATAAAATCAAAGGCGCCGATTGGCGCCTTTTTTCTTTCACCCTGAAAAGGTCCTCGCTTAACCGAAGGCAACCAGTGCAGCAGTGACAGCAACATTGAGGGATTCAACTCCACGATTCATCGGAATACGAAGACGGTGGGAGGCCAGGTTTGTTGTGTCCGCAGAGACCCCCTCGGTCTCGTTGCCCAGTACATAGACAACTTGCTTTAGACTCGAGGCCGACTCGAAATCCAAATCTCCCTGGCTATCCAGAACACAGAGGTTAGTGCCTCGCTGGGAAAGTTGCTCTAGAGCCTCGGTGAGGTTTTCTGCCTGAATCAGGGGAGCGCGAAATACTGTGCCGGCACTAGCTTTAATCACGAGGGGCGATATTTTTGGTGAATTATTTCTACCAATTAACAGCCCGTCGCTGGGGCTTGCCGCCACCGAGCGAATAATCATGCCTAGATTTTGCGGATTTGTTATTCCGTCCAGGGCGATTAGCCTGAATTGATCAGGTAAGTCTTTCAGAAAATCAGCAAACTGTTTATGGCTAGGGCAGGTGACATCAAGAGCAACGCCCTGATCTTGCTTGGAATTTTTTGAAATTCTCGAAAGGGAAGCAGGATCGTGTTCGCGAATTTCAATATCGCGCTTGGTAGCCCAGCCCTTAATTTCATCAAGAACGTCTGCGGACCGATTTTTTCTCGATAGGTGCAGCTTTTGCGGCTTTAGGTCAGGGTCGCTAATGGCTTCGAGCACCGGATTTCTGCCGTAAATAGTGAGCATCTGGTCGAAATGCGCTTTTTTGTTGGTGTAGTTCTCAGAATCACTCATTTCGATTTTGCATAGTTAATGGTGCAGAAATTATAGGCCAAGCGAGGCTATCGAGAAGGAAATGTGAAAACTCGGTGCAATATC
>JABJGI010000009.1 GCA_018662305.1 Porticoccaceae bacterium
CTGCGCGGATTGGATTTGTCTCCTACTTCTGAACTCTTGATTGACGAATCTCTGTTGGGTTGGAAAGAGTATGAGATGGAAGTTGTTCGAGATAGAGCAGACAACTGCATCATTATCTGTGCAATCGAAAACTTTGACCCAATGGGAGTGCACACAGGCGACTCTATTACTGTGGCGCCTGCCCAGACTCTTACGGACAAGGAATATCAGATTATGCGTGACGCCTCTATTGCGGTGTTACGAGAGATTGGTGTTGATACCGGTGGTTCAAACGTGCAGTTCTCTGTGCACCCTGATACTGGTCGGTTGATAGTTATTGAAATGAATCCTCGGGTGTCTAGATCATCCGCTCTGGCCTCAAAAGCAACGGGGTTTCCCATTGCCAAGGTCGCGGCAAAGTTGGCGGTAGGTTATACCCTGGATGAACTTCAAAATGAGATTACAGGTGGAGCGACGCCGGCATCTTTTGAGCCCTCCATTGATTATGTGGTTACCAAAATTCCGCGCTTTGCCTTTGAGAAATTCAATACGGCAGACGCTAAGCTGACGACGCAGATGAAGTCTGTCGGTGAGGTCATGGCTATTGGTCGCACCTTCCAAGAATCGATGCAAAAAGCACTTCGCGGACTGGAAGTGGGAGCCTCTGGTTTTGACCCTATTCTTGATTCAGATGATCCAGATCTCGTCGCGAAGCTGAGCGAAGCTCTATCTGAACCTGGTGCTGAACGAATCTGGTACCTCGGTGACGCCTTTAGGTCCGGCATGCCTCTCAGTGAAATACATCGATTGAGCGCCATCGACCCCTGGTTTCTGGTTCAGGTAGAAGAGTTAATCGCTATCGAGCAATGGCTCGCGGGTCAAAAACTATCAGATATTTCAGAAACCGGAATGCGACGGCTGAAACGCAAAGGGTTTTCCGACATTCGATTAGCCGCGGTTCTCGGTGTCGCTGAATCGGAAGTACGTCAACATAGAAAGGGTCTGAATATTCGCCCTGTATACAAGAGAGTTGATACTTGCGCCGCTGAATTTTCCACCTCCACCGCATATATGTATTCGACCTATGAAGATGAGTGTGAAGCCAACCCAAGTGACAAGGATAAGATTCTGGTGCTAGGCGGAGGCCCCAACCGAATTGGTCAGGGTATCGAGTTTGATTACTGTTGTGTGCACGCAGCTTTTGCGATGCGTGAGGATGGTTACGAAACCATTATGGTCAACTGTAACCCCGAGACGGTTTCGACAGACTACGACACCTCAGATCGACTCTATTTTGAGCCGGTGACTCTTGAGGATGTGTTGGAAATTGTTGAGCTTGAAAAACCTAAGGGCGTAATTGTGCAGTTTGGCGGACAAACTCCGCTGAAATTGGCTCGAGCCTTGGAAGCAGAGGGTGTGCCCATTATCGGTACGACGCCGGACGCAATAGACCGTGCCGAAGATCGTGAGCGGTTCCAACAGATGCTGAAACATCTGGATCTGCGACAGCCGGCAAATGCAACGGTTCGTTCCGTTGAAGAGGCAGTTGGCAAAGCCGAAGAAATTGGCTATCCCTTGGTAGTTCGTCCGTCATACGTGCTCGGCGGGAGGGCGATGGAAATCGTCTACTCGGAAGCTGAGTTGCGCAATTATATGCGTGAAGCGGTGCGCGTTAGCGAAGATTCTCCCGTACTGCTGGACATGTTTCTCGGCGCAGCGGTTGAGGTTGACGTGGATGCAGTCTCGGACGGTGAGCAGGTCGTAATCGGAGGGATCATGCAGCACATCGAGCAGGCGGGTGTTCACTCCGGTGATTCTGCATGTTCACTGCCACCCTACAGTCTTCCCATGGATGTTCAGGAAACCATGAAGGATTGGGTTCGAAAAATGGCGATTGAGCTCGGAGTAGTCGGTCTGATGAATGTTCAGCTCGCTTACCAAGATGGTGAGATCTACATTATCGAGGTTAACCCTCGCGCATCTCGAACGGTTCCCTTCGTTTCCAAGTGCGTGGGTGTGTCACTAGCCAAGATTGCAGCCCGTTGTATGGCTGGAACAAGTCTGGCAGACCAAGGCTTTGAGCGAGAGATTGTTCCGGAGTGCTTCCACGTAAAAGAGGCGGTATTCCCCTTTAATAAGTTCCCTGGCGTTGATCCTATATTGGGACCTGAAATGAAATCCACTGGAGAGGTCATGGGCGTGGGCTCCAATTTTGCTGAAGCGTACAGAAAAGCTCAGTTGGGTGGGAACTCTCCCATTCCGGAATCAGGAAGTGTCTTTCTGAGTGTGCGAGAAGTGGACAAGCAACCATTGATACCAGTCGCAAGACAACTGGCGGAGTTGGGGTTCAAGATTGTCGCTACCTCGGGGACTGCTACCGTACTCAGCGAAGCTGGAATTGAGGTGACTCGGGTAAATAAGGTAACTGAAGGTCGACCTCATATTGTCGATATGATTAAAAACGGTGATATTCAGTCTATTATTAATACCACGGAGGGGCGCCAGGCTATTGCAGATTCTTCGACCATTCGTTCGAGCGCTGAAGCCTCGGCAGTGTATTACACTACGACCTTGGCGGGCGGAGAGGCCATGGTCATGTCTTTAAGTAATAAGGCAGAGAACATGGTTTATCGCCTGCAGGATCTACACGAAAATTTGTTAAAGCTATGAATAGATTATGAACCGAGTTCCCATGACAAAGCAGGGTGAAGAATCACTGCGCGCAGAGTTAGACAATCTCAAGAAGGTTGAGCGTCCTCGTATCGTGAAAGCTATTGCTGAGGCGAGAGAACACGGTGACCTAAAAGAAAATGCTGAATACCACGCTGCCCGAGAGCAGCAGAGCTTTGCCGAAGGCCGAATCCAGGAAATTGAAGGCAAGCTTGCCAACGCTCAAGTGATTGATATTACCGCAGTGCCCGCTTCTGAAAAGGTGATTTTTGGTGCGACGGTTTCTTTGATAAATCTCGAGAACGATGAAGAGTCCAAGTATCAAATTGTTGGCGACGATGAAGCCGACGTAAAATCAGGAAAAATTTCAGTAAACTCCCCAATAGCCAGAGGCTTGATTGGGAAATCTGTCGGTGACGAAGTACTTATTAAAACTCCGGCAGGTGACAACGAATTTGAGATTGATCAGGTCGAATATATTTAGCTCGGTTTATTAATCCGCTAGATTTCGAATTAGATTAGATGTCTTTGGGTTTGGCCGCGTGTTTTTCCTATATATCAGAGCCATTTTCCCAACACTCTGAATAAGTTCTGCTTTGCATTTGTCACAGATTTCCTCAGTTTGTTGCCTGCGCATATCCCGATCAGTACTTGCTAGCTTAACTTTAATAAGCTCGTGATCACTGAGACTGCGATCGGTTTCGGCTAACAAAGTCTCCGAAATCCCCTTTTGTCCGACCATTACCACGGGTTTTAGGCCATGGCCGATGGCGCGCAATTGTTTTTTATCCATATATACTCGCAATTAGTGCAAAGAGAGCGGTTAACAACCCTTAACCAAGTTGTTCAACTCTGACGGCGCAATTATGATCGGCATATAACTGCATAACAACAAGATAGAAGTAAACAAACCAGCTTAAGCTGGATGGGTGGAGGAAAATGATGTCCCAGTATCTGTGTTCTCGTTTTACTTGGGGGAGAGCAGCTGTATTAGGAGCTCTCTGTTTTTCTAC
>JABJGI010000137.1 GCA_018662305.1 Porticoccaceae bacterium
GATTCGCACTCTTCAACTGAGAATCTCGTGGAAATGATGAATCGCAGGGAATTGGCTCAGCGGTTGGGCTGGGCCTTTCATATCAGGCTGCAGTATTTGCAAAAGATCTTGGATGCCATAGGTTCGAGCGCTCTGCAGGACAGCTAAGTTATCGTCGACAAAGAGGGTACGGCCCAGATCGAAAGGATGTAGCACTTGGAGCTGCTGCCAGAAAGGCTGGTTTTCTTTGGGCACACCAAAGTCGTGTGAAGAAACAATTTCATCAAATTTTTCGGCAATACCGGTAGCACCTAGTTTGATGTCCATTCCATCTCTATGGCCATTAGTTACCAAGATTACCTGCTTACCCTCCGCTCTGAGGAAATCAAGAAAGCGTTCCGCGTCGGGCCGCAGAGCGATTTTTTCCTGGACTTCCCTTTTTAGGGCAACGACATCTAGATTTAGACGATCGGACCAATAGTCGAGACAGTACCAATCCAGAGTGCCGCGCATATCATCGTAACTCAGGTGCAAATGACGTCGACACTCTTCCTCAGTGCCACCATTTTCTTCCGCCCAACGCTTGGGAATATATTCCAGCCAAAAATAGTTGTCGTAATGAAGGTCCAGTAGTGTCCCATCCAGATCCAGCAAAGCTGTGTCTATACGATTCCAATCTAGGGAAACACCATTCATCTATTTTCTGTCCTCTTGATCCGGGAGTTTTTTAGGGTCAAGCATCAGCCCTCACTTGACCCTATCTAACAATTTATTGCTTAGAGTCTGGCTTCAAAGCCAGAAGCTTCGCCTATAATTACCGCCCCAATTTCACTTTGAGAAGTATATGGAAATCAACAGAGCACTGCTGGATCAGGTTATCGAACTATCTGTTCGGGCTGGCGAAGCCATTCTGGAAATCTACAACAGTGACAGAGACTTTAATACGGAAACCAAGGCAGATGACAGCCCAGTAACCGATGCCGACAAGGCCGCTCACATTGTTCTCTACGATGCACTTTCTGAGATTGACCAGAATACCCCCATCCTCTCTGAAGAGGGCAATATGCCCGATTTTGACACCCGATCTAGCTGGAAACGCTACTGGATTATTGATCCATTGGACGGCACTAAAGAATTCATTAAACGCAATGGTGAATTCACGGTAAACGTGGCTTTGATCGAGAACGGCGTTCCTATTCTGGGTGTGGTTCACGTGCCAGTGTTAGCAATTACCTATGCGGGCTCATCGGATCTCGGTGCGCTTAAGATAGACGCGTCGGGCGAGAAGCCTATTGAACCGCGCACTGCTCCTGTGAATGGTCAGGACCCGGTAAAAGTCGTTGCCAGCAGAAGTCATGGTTCTGAAGCAGTAGAAAAATGTGTCAACAAGCTGGAAAAGCACTTTGGATCAGCTGAGCGAAAATCCATGGGCAGCTCCTTAAAACTCTGTCTGGTCGCTGAAGGCGAAGCGGATATTTATCCTCGTCTTGCTCCCACAAGCGAATGGGACACAGCTGCCGCTCAAGCGGTAGTGGAAGCTGCGGGGGGTATCGTGCTGGATGACGATCTGAAAGAGCTTCGATACAACACCAAGGCGGATATATTGAACCCTCACTTCTATGTCATTGGTGATCGGGACTTTAACTGGGCCAAACTGCTCAGCTAATCTCACCCGCTTAGAACCTACTGAGACAATCCCAGAGCCTGATCGCCGACAAATGGGTTGGACTTCCGCTCCTGACCAAAGGTCGACATCGGCCCATGACCGGGTACAAAGCGAACATCGTCTCCAAGGGGAAACAGCTTTTCCCGTATCGACCTGAGCAGTTGTTCGTGATTTCCTCGAGGAAAGTCAGTGCGACCAATGGAGCCCTGAAAAATAACGTCTCCCACTTGAGCCCATTGATATTGGCGGCAAAAAAGCACGACGTGGCCAGGGGTGTGGCCAGGACAGTGAATCACCTCAAATGTCAGATCTCCGACTTCGATTTCATCACCCTCCTCTAACCATTGATCGGGAGTAAAGCTTTCTACTGCCGGCAAGCCCAGCATCTTTGCCTGAGTGGAAATTTGTTGAATCCAAAATTCATCTTCCCGGTGAGGGCCAATGACAGGAAGATTCAGAGCTTGAGATAGTGGCAGGGTACCGCCGACATGATCCAGGTGTCCGTGAGTCAGCAATATTTTTTTTGGTATTCCTGACAGCTCATCAATAGCGGCCTGAATTTTTTCAAGCTCACCGCCGGGATCAATAACAGCAATGTCCCGAGTATTGGGACACATAACCAGAGTACAGTTCTGCTGATAAGCAGTAACGGGAACTATTCGGAAGGGGAGGTCCACCTAAGGAACTGCGAAATCTTTTACGACGACTATATTAAGGACGAGTCGGCAACGGCTCGCCTCGGTCTTTCATGATCTTATGAATCAACTCAAGTCCAGAATCATTGCAAGGAGGCAGCTCGACGTTAGATTGCTTATATGGCAGCGTGCGCTCGCCCCACTTCATAAGAGTAGCGGACCAAGTTAGCCCGGCCCCAAAGGCCGGCATCAGAACATAGGCTCCAGGCGTCATTCGATTCTCTTCCAGAGCTTCGGTGACAGCCACCGGCACAGTGGCAGCGGAAACATTGCCGTAACGGTGCACATTCACAAAGGCTTTATCAGAGGATATGCCTACTTTCTTGGCTACCGCGTCAATAATGCGTTTATTGGCCTGATGGGGAACACAAAGATCAACGTCAGACGCCTTGATACCAGCTTCTTTTAGCACTTCACTGGAGGCCTTGGACATGGCATTTACCGCTTTCTTGAAAATGTCTTGTCCTTGAAAACGCCAACTACTGAGGTCGTTTCGTGGCAATCCTGGTGCAGTAAAACCATAGTCGATAGATAGAATTTCTCGCGCTTCAGCGATACAGCCCAGTCGCTCAGACAAAATTCCCGATCCATCTTCAGAAGCCTCCAGCACCCAGGCAGCCGCTCCATCACCAAATAGGACGGAGATCGATCGATCCATCCATGGCACTGGCTGCGACATAGTGTCAGCACCGATGACCACCGCATTTTTAATCACACCGGTACGAATCATCGCGTTGGCCGTCGACAATGCGTACATAAACCCGGTGCAAGCAGTATTAATGTCGTAGCAAGCTGCGTTTTTTGCACCGAGTTTGAACTGAACATTGGAAGCGGAATTCGGCAGCATCGAGTCGAAAGTACAAGAGGCCAGAACCACCATATCGACTTCTTTTGGGTTCATTCCGGCACAGGCCAAAGCCCGCGAAGCTGCTACATAGGCAAGCTCGGATACGCCGACATGAGAAATACGGCGCTCTTTCATACCAGTGCGACTAGTTATCCACTCATCTGAAGTATCGAGAAAAGTGGCAAGGTCATCATTCGTGAC
>JABJGI010000121.1 GCA_018662305.1 Porticoccaceae bacterium
CTCTGGAACGCGGGAATGGCAACTGGGGCAGAAATGCGACCACAACACTGCCTTGCAGAAAAACGCTCAGGTCAAACTGCTTGCAGAGTTCGATTGTCAGGAAACGCATCTAATTCATGCGGGCGACATGATCTATATTCCGGCTGGTATGGCCCACTGGGGAACAGCAACCACCAACGACTGCATTACCTTATCCGTTGGCTTTCGCGCACCTTCAAAAAATGAAATCCTGATCCAATCTTTGGAGTTACTGATCGAAAAACTCTCAGAACAAGACCACTCGGATCGCTACAGAGACAGCCCTGGTTCGATTGATTCCCACCCCTTTAAAATCAATCAAGAGGCAATAAATTCTCTACCCACAATTCAAAATCAAATAAATAGCGCATTAACCGAACATGCCTTTGGCCAGCTAGTTACAGAGCAGCGATATATTGCCGAGGATGAGGTTGAAGAATGGGATCAAGAAGGCCTGGTGCAGTTGCTTAAGGAGAATCTACATTGTGAGTTAACTCACGACCCAAGCTCGCGTTTCGCTTTTACTGAAACTCATCTCTTCGTGAATGGTGAAGCATTTGAAGCGAAACAAGACTTCTCGGAAATGATTTGTGATGGTCAGATCCAGCGAGAGCTGAATAAGACAGAGTTAAGCATTCTCCTGAAATTGTTTAGCGGGGGTGCGGTTTATAGCGAGAGCTAACAATTAGCAGCATGGATTCTCATGCATTCTCATGAAGTTTCATGTAAGGACAAAAAGGCAGTTTTAAACACATCCGTTCGGGAGTGATATAGTCGCGCCATGAGACTCAGATTTATTACTTTCATGCTTGTTTCCACCTTGGCCTCACAACAAGTGGCCGCAGGGAACGCAATGCTGCCCACGATGGATTCGATTGAGTCTCACTCTCATTCCATGTCTGAGATGACAATGAACCACCAAGAAATGGGCGTACCGAATGACGAAACCCATTCTCATTCGATTGATTGTTGCCAGGCGGAGTGCACTTACTGTGTCATTTCCTGTTATTCAATGGTTGCGTCAACTATTTTGAAGCAGATTCCTTTCTACACTCCACAGTTGAATCGGAAAGACATTACCGAACCGACTGCATCTTCTCGTTCCCGCCTTTTTAAACCCCCGATTTTTGCTTAACACAGGATAGTTGCGCCTGTCGTTTATGCGGCTGGTGCCCTGACCGGTATTTCTAAAAATATATTTTGGATATACCTGTTTCTCAAAGGCCACTAGGCCTATGAATGTGAAGCGAGAATTATCATGTTTAAGCAAAACTTTTTCGGAGACGTATCTTTAACTCCAACCCTTAACAGGCGGCGATTCGTCACTGGTGTCGCCGGTCTAGCAGCTGTAGGAATCGGCGCACCAGGCAAAAGCGCGGCGAATGTTCCTTTTTCTGTACCCGAATTGCGCGGGAATAACTTCAATTTGGATATTGGTTATCAGAAAGTAAATTTTACCGGCCAAGATCGTATGGCGACCTCAATAAACGATTCGGTGCCGGCACCCATCCTCAGGTGGCGCGAAGGGGATAAGGTTAGCCTTACCGTGAAAAACAACCTGGCCGAGGATAGTTCGATTCACTGGCACGGTATGATCTTACCGACCGATATGGATGGTGTTCCCGGCCTAAGCTTTGACGGGATTAAGCCTGGTCAATCATTCAAATACGAATTTGATGTTCGTCAGAATGGCACCTACTGGTGCCACAGCCATTCCGGCTTTCAAGAACAGACCGGCATGTACGGTGCCATCATTATCGATCCTGCAGAACCTGACCCTGTCGCCCACGATAGCGAACATGTGATCTTGCTTTCAGACTGGACGGACGAAGATCCTAATGACGTCTATGCCAAGCTGAAGAAACAGAGCCACTACTACAATTTTCAGGAGCGAACCCTAGCTGACCTGTGGAGCGATATTCAGGAAAGTGGGGTAAGCCAGACCTGGAACGAGCGCGCCATGTGGAACCAGATGCGCATGAGCCAGACAGACATTGCTGACGTAACCAGCTACACCTATACCTACCTGATGAATGGAATAACTCCAGATAAAGGTTGGCTGGGGATGTTCAATCCCGGAGAAAAAGTCCGGTTGCGATTTGTCAATGCGGCCGCCATGACCATTTTTGATATACGCATTCCCGGCTTGAAAATGACTGTAGTAGCCACCGACGGCCAGAATATTGAGCCAGTTACGGTGGACGAGTTCCGCATTGGAGTCGCAGAAACATACGATGTTGTCGTCGAGCCAGACGCTGATAGCGCGTACACACTCTTTGCGCAGAATATTGATCGCAGCGGCTACACCTGGGGCACTTTGACGCCAGATGCGAACTGGCGGGCCGAAATACCAGACATGGATTCCGCCCCTATATTAGGTCATCAGGATATGGGTATGAACATGTCTGGGATGGATCACAGCGCCCATTCCATGCCAGCTACCGAGCCAGCTTCGGCAATGGATTACAGTGATCACAACATGGGCAGCACGTCAGGTATGCAGGTAGGAATGCAGATGCCAGCGGCAATGGGGTTGGGGCTCGCTGGCTACGGCAGCAATGCTGAGATCAAGCACGCCCCAACTGAATACGGCCCTCATGTTGATATGCGCACCGAGGTTATTCAAAGCGGACTTGCCGATCCGGGAATCGGATTGCGCAATCACGCAGAACTCTATTCTCGAAAGGTGCTCACCTACGCCGATATCCGCAATCTGACACCAACCCAGGACCTACGCGAACCGCATCGAGAAATTCAGCTTCACCTGACCGGGAATATGGGTCGTTATATGTGGTCGATGGATGGAATCAAATTTGCCGACGCGCCGCCTTTACACATGACCTATGGCGAACGTCTGCGCGTGACGTTGGTAAACGACACCATGATGACCCACCCCATGCATTTGCACGGCATGTGGAGCGAACTGGAAACCGGTGAACCCGGTTATATCCCGCGCAAACACACCATTCTTGTACAACCGGGCGCGAGCATTAGCTACTTATTGACAGCAGATGCCTTGGGAAGGTGGGCCTACCACTGCCATCTCGCTTTCCATATGCCGGGCATGTTTCGCGAAGTACGTGTAAGTGAAGGAGAGATGTCATGAAATCACTTCCGCGCATGATTCCACTTTCGATTTACCTTGCTCTCGTGAGCCTGCCTTTCGCATCGAGCCTATATGCGGCCAGTGCTGATGATCCGCTCATAACTATGGTCAAACTGGATCAGTTTGAACTCGCTGAGAGTGATGACGAAAGCACAAATGTTTTGGAAGGGTATGGCTGGATAGGTTACGACCTCGAAAAACTCTGGCTCAAAGTAGATGCAGAGCGATCGGGAGGAGAATTCGAAGAAGCAGAACTACAGCTTCTTTACGGCAAGGCAGTAACCCCATTCTGGGATTTCCAGGTCGGACTGCGCAGCGATGTTAAACCTTCACCAAGTCGCAATTGGGCTGTCATTGGGGTGCAGGGAATTGCCCCCTATTTTCTGGAAACAGAGGCAGCGTTCTTTGTTAATGAGTCTGGCGATTACGCGGCACGATTCTCAGCGGAATACGAGCTGCTTCTCACCCAAAAGCTGATCCTGTCCCCAGAAGTCGAATTAAATTTCTATGGTCAATCCGATCTGGATCTGGAAATCGGCTCAGGGCTTTCCGACGCTGAACTTGGTCTGCGTTTACGCTATGAAATTCGGCGCGAGTTTGCCCCCTATGTAGGCATCAATTGGGACAGAAGCTTTGGAAAAACAGCCGACTTTTCAATTGTCCGGGGGGAACCTATTGAGGAAACAAAATTTGTGATTGGCGTTAAAGCTTGGTGGTGACTGTTAATCCTGAATGTAATCGAGCCACCGACACGAGGATTTTCAATTTAGACGGGTTTTTAGCAACATTAACAAAATCAGTCGCTTACGTGATCGCCGCCATTCTGATATCAGTTCTCATACGTTCTCATGTGCTCTCATGCATTCGCAGCGTTGGACAAAGGCGTATGCTAGTTAACCACTAGTAGTTGTATTTGAGTGTCAAACGAGCAATTTGTGTCTCGTAGAAGTTTTCATAGAGCGCCATATAGCCACTCGCGTCGTATTCTTCCTTGATGCCAAATCCGTTAAACAAGTCTGAAACGGCAAAATTAATTTCACCTCTACCGTCCCAAATATTTCTATTCACACCCACATCAATAGATGATCGAGAAAATGCTTTTCCTTGTGGAATATTTCGATCCGCGTAGTAGATGTAACTTATCTGCAGGTTTGTCTCGTAAGGCATTGACACGACGTTATTGATTTTAAAATCCCATGTGTCGTCGTCAGTTGCTTCGATATCGATATCTCGCACAAAGGGAAAAAGCACTTCGACGCTGTGGGCTTCAATCTGGTTCTGATACCAGTTCAAGCTGGCGTTCACCGACCAGTTTTCGGTTAGGTCTTGGGAAAGAGTCAGCTCGATGCCATCGTTGGATGAGTTCCCCGTGTTTTGATAAATCTTGTGAGTTACGGGGTAGATAACATTTGTCGTGTCAGGTGCGTAGAGTCGCTGGAAAGTGTCCTCAATATCCCGATGATAGAGGGCAACATAAGCAGAGCCAGATTCCCAAAATCGCTGGTAGGCCAGTTCAATTGTTTTGGTGAATTGGGGACGCAAATAGGGATTACCCGTTTTCGATAGCTCTGGGTCGTCATATTTTGGGAACACCCTTAGTTCAGGTTCACCCGGTCGATCTACCCTGCTGTTGTAGTGCAGGGAAATGATATTGTCCAGATCGAGGTTGTAGGTGAATCTTAGGTTTGGATAGACCTCAAAATAATCGTACTTGTCGTTTTCGGAATAATAAATATTAGTTGGTGGTACATCATAGTAGACCTCGGTCTGCTCAAGACGAAACCCTGCTTCAACCCCATAACCGGGTCGATCGAAAACATAGTTTAGATAACCTGCATATGTGTTTTCACCCCACTCAGACTCATTCCCCAAGCCAGGATAGATAACAGACTGGTTTCCGGGGACGATGTCGTAGGTCACTGGTAACCAGCGTTTTTGCAGCTTGCTCCCCAATTCAAGACGACCATTCTGCATTGGCCTGACATAGTCAATCTGCAGTGGAACTGTGTATTCCTTAGCATTCAGATGGGTTTCATCAGTACCGATTCGAATCGCGGACTCTTCGTTCAGGTAGTAGGACTCGTCCTCCCAACCTCGCGTATATTGAAGACTGGCGCTAAGTTCATGCCCCGGCTCATCGAATTGTCGATCCCAATTGACATCGACGTTAAAAAATCCAGTTACCTCGTCCTCTGTCCAGTACCAGTACCTCAGTAAATCACCTGTAGCCTGATCAATGAAGGGCACCTGAGCCTCATCAATGTGTTCTTCAAAGTCCCAGAGCAAAGAAGCGTTCAGCGTATCTGAATTGCTTACACGCCAGTCCACACCGGTTTTAAATATGTAGTGTGTTTGGTTCCGGTTTTCCGGCACCTGCGAGAGAGTAACGTCGCCATTGTCATAAAAGCGGGTAGTAAACTCATTATTTGGCAGACTGTCCTGAGTGAGTACTTCGGCTTGAACAAAGTAGTCAAAGGTGTCTGCGCCATAGTTCAGGTTGATCGCAGGTGTATATTTGAAGTTGTTGGAATAACTACCCAGTTCTGTGGGTAAATCAGCTTTGCGTTTATCCATTTGACCCAGCGCAGTGGTCAGACTGATGTCGCCAGTCCAGCCATAACTGCGTTCGTCTTGATAAACAATATTGATCACACCCGCGAGGCCGGTGGAGTCATATCGGGAGCTAGGGTTATTAATGATCTCAACGCGAGCAATATTTGACGTGGGAATGCTGTCCAGCCCGGACTGATTGCCGTAGCCAGTGAGGGCTGATGATCTTCCATCCACCAGAACTGATACGCGGTCACTTCCACGGAGAAGTACCTGACCTTCCTGATCAACGGTAATTCCGGGCAGCCCTCTCATCGCATCGAGAACTGAGCCACCAGCGAATGCGGCATTGTCAGCTAGATTAAACGAACGTACCCCTTCTTCAAATTCGACAACTGACCCGGTTACCACGACCTCTTCAATGTCACGGCTTTCGGTCAGGGCGATATCACCCAAATTAAGAATATTGTTGGCTAGTCCTACGGTTAATGAGACTTCGTTACTGTTATAACCAACATTCGAGGCGCGAACCAAATAATTACCTCTGGCGATGTCCTCGAACACAAACCGTCCAGAGTCATCGGATAAAAGCCCAGTTATGGATTCCCCGGAGTCGGAATCAATTATCTCTATTTCAGAAAAAGCTAGGGGTAGCTGATTGGGCTGAGTCACAACTCGGCCAGAGACTGTCGCTGTTATTTGCCCAAAGGCAGGAAGGGAAAGAATAATCAAAATAAAAAGCGCTAAGCGTTGCATGGGAAATCCCTCATCCTGTTCTACGAAACTTCGTAGTATTGATCGCGCGGATTGTATGCCAAATTTTGAACGATTCTATATCGAATACATTACTTAACTAACTCTCAACTGTAGGTATTAATTTGTGACTAAATAGGAACAATACCAGCCATGGGGATTATCAATCCCATCTCCAAAAGAACTTCCTGCCCAATAAAAAGCATTTCCGAGCCATAATGGTCGGGCACAGCAGCGAATGGACTCAGATATGAAAGAAGACGCTCGGCTTCAAATATTGGCAGCAGTATTACAAGCCATGGCCCTTGGTGTAGATCGTCATTTAGATGAACAAACCGAGCTACAGCAGCTAATGAAGGAGAACCCCGAAAAGGCCGCTGAGCTTTTTACAATACCTCCTGAATTCTACTACCTCTATAAACGAAGCTTTACTGATCTCACGAAAGACCTTGCGCGGTTGTTTGGCTCGGATAGTTTTGCATCGCTCGGTCAGGAGATTGGATTTATGCCTCACGATCAGGAAAGTGGTGATCGGATGTATGAGGAATTGGATAAACGTTTTCAGCCCGATGTTGATAGTCCTCCCTTAGAGATTTTGTATCTTATTCATGCAGTGACAATTTGCTATACAGCCATCGACAAGTATTGCTTAACGATGCAGGAACTAATTTGCCTAGCAGAAGACGACGATGAATCAGCAATGTTTAAGGCCATCAATATTGATTCCAATGTCCGAAACCTGCCCTTCGTTGCAGA
>JABJGI010000022.1 GCA_018662305.1 Porticoccaceae bacterium
GATTGGGGGCGGGCAATATTTTGCCGTTGAAGAAAATTATAGCCCCGGCCTGGGCTTCACCCAGCGCACCAATGCTGAACTGTATTCAGGATCAATCGCGTACAGATGGTTGTTTGAGGATTCAATCTTTGAGTTTGTGCAACTACAAATGACGGGGCGTCGCTGGCAAGATCTAGATACCGGGGATTTGGATTCAGAGCAATTTACGCTCAGACCCGTCGATTTGCATTTCCGTCGCGGCGACACCATTCACTTCGATATCAATCAGGAGAAAGAGGTCGTCACGGTCGGCAGAAATCCAACGGGAGATCTCGGATTTGATATTGCAGCCGGAACTTATACTGATAATAGCTATCAGCTTAGGTATTCGTCGCCAACCTATCTGGATGTCAGCGGAGAAATCGAAACCAGTGTGGGTGACTTTTTCAGTGGAACCTTTAAGAACATCAACCCATCGGTAGACTGGCAAGCAAATCGTCATATCAGCATGAGTCTGGGATACGATCTCACAAAGTATGAACTGGGAGGCGAATCGGTATACACACGGGAAGTTGAATTCGATCTCACCGTCGCTTTCACCTCAAAAATATCGCTGACCACAAATATTGAATATGACAACGTTCGCAGACAGGCTTCTTTCAACAACAGACTGAGATGGAATATCGAGCCTGGGCAAGACCTCTGGGTGGTATTTAATCAGGGATTGGTGGATCAAGACGAAGACTACAATTTCGCTGTTGAGGACACTTCCGCTGCATTCAAATTGAGATATACCTTCCGTTTTTAAAAGAGAATCATTCTCAATGAAACTTTACTCATTAAGGCCTCAGATATTGAGGCCTTTTTGCTAGAATGCCGCCACCAAAAACCACCGCCCTCCCCTTGATGACTAGTATTTCAGCAAAATTGATTGCAAAACGTTTTTTCCGATCGGGTTTTCTTGCCTCATTCGCTATCTGTACAGGTTTAACCCTGGCTCAAAATACTCCCGATCAAGCGGGTAAAAACTTCACCATCCCTCGTGCAGATCAAGCTCCGGTAATAGATGGGCTTTTGTCTGATACAGCCTGGGAAAATGCCGCACATGTTGACCAACTATTACAGGTTGTGCCCCTCGAATATCGGTCAGCGTCTGAACATACTGAAGCCTACATCACTTACGACGAAGACGCGGTGTACATCGGTTTTTTTGCCCACGACTCTCGGCCCGACGAGATAACAGCAAATGTTCTCGAGCAAGAAGGCAATCTAGCTAATGATGACAAGGTCATAGTTATTCTTGACCCATTTAACAATCAACGCAGTGGATATCTTTTCCAGATAAACCCAAATGGTGTCCGCAAAGAAGCGATTTTTGTAACAGGTACTCAGCCAAACTATGCTTGGGCAGGAATTTGGAACGGCACTGCACAACGAGTCGAAGGTGGCTGGACCGCAGAATTCGAGATTCCATTCAAATCAATATCCTTTGATCCCAACAACGGCGACTGGGGTGTGAATTTCGCGCGCGAGCTGCAAAGAAATCAAGAGGAAATGGCCTGGTACTCAAATAACGGCAGCTACTACCCGGACAGCTCAGGAACCATGCGTGGCCTCACTGGTGGCAATCAGGGAATTGGATTGGACGTGGTTCCCGCGATTGCCGGAAATTCTTACGAAAACAAAATAGTCGGCAGCGAAGAATCTGATTTGGAGCCTTCGGTAGACATTTTTTACAAAATCACCCCGCAAATTAATTTGGCTGTGACTATTAATACTGACTTTTCAGCTACTGAGGCAGATACCAACACGCTGAACAACTCCAGATTCCGTCGCTTTTTCGAGGAAAAGCGAGCCTTCTTTTTGAATGATTTTGATGCATTCAAATTCGGCCTCGCCGATCTGGATCTGGACGGTGCTGAATCCGGCAACAATGCATTGGCATTCTATTCTCGCCGCATTGGTATCAGTGAAGATGGTACACCTGTGAATATTATCGGCGGCTCCAAAATTAGCGGCCGAGCAGGCAACACCGAATTTGGTGCATTGGTGATGCGTCAGGACGAATTCGAAGTGCGGGACAGCAACGGCAATATCACAGATATTATCAACCCTACCAACGCCATCGTCGCTCGAGTTTCACAAACGATTTTCGACGAATCCAAGATTGGTTTTATCTATACAGATGGCAACCCGGCCGAGAACGAAGACAATTCGCTGTACGGCGCCGATTTTCACTATCGAAAAACCGACTTTGGTGGCAAGAGTCTGGACGCAGTCCTTATGTATCAGCAGACGGAAGACCCTGATTACACGGACAATCAAAGCGCTTATAGCGCGGTGTTTTCCATAGAAGACAATCAAGGCTTTACGGGTGGAGCTCAGTACTTTGCCGTCGAAGAAAACTATCATCCCGGCTTAGGTTTTACCCAACGTCACAACGCCGAGCTGTTTTCTTCCAGACTCATGCACAAATGGATTTTTGAAGATTTTGGTATTTTGCAGGAGGCGGCTACGCTAGTTGAGGTCGAGCGTTGGCAGTTTTTGGATACCGGCGATCTGGATTCGGAAAAATTTACCTATGTGCCCTTCTGGCTGCAACTCGTTCGTGGAGACACTTTCAGACTCCGTTTGGAACGCAGTGAAGAAGTCGTGTTCGCTGGCAACAATCCCTCTGGAGATTTGGGGTTCGATATCCCCGCTGGCACCTATACAGACAGCTTATACGACTTTCGCTATCAAGCGCCCAACTACATGGATTTACGCGGAAACATAGAGTTTAAAGGTGGTGATTTTTATAGCGGAAAATTCACAACCATAAAGCCCGATCTCGATTGGCAAGTTAATCGGAACATCCTCTTGGGGGTGGCCTATGACCTGACAAAGTACGAGTTCGATACTGAGACTGTGTTCACCCGTGAGGTAGAGCTCAGCATGAACATCACCTTCACACCTTCTTGGACACTTGCCACAAAAATTGAATATGACAACGTGCGCCGGCAGGCAGCCTTTACCAATAGACTTCGCTGGAATATCGAACCAGGTCAGGACCTCTGGATAGTCTTTAACCAAGGAATGGTGGACGAAGATGACGACTATAAATTTGCGGTGCAAAACACTCAGGCATCCTTCAAGTTTCGCTATACCTTCAGGTATTAATACTTAAACAAATCCTTTCACCCGGATAAACAAAGCTTAACTCTATAAAACTTAGAGTGGCACTGGTCTTCCGCTAAAATGCGCACCTCAAATTCCCTCCTGGTGTGTATTTTTCGAGATGAATCGATTAGTTTTAACCTGCCTGTACCTAGCTTCCACTCTTTCAACCCTCTGGCTCAACCCGGCCTCGGCGCAAGAGACCCCGAACCAGGCTGACAAGACTTTTACTGCCGTAAGAACAGCGGTGGCGCCACAAATAGACGGCGACCTTTCCGACGCCGTATGGGCCAACGCCGCCCGCATTGACGATTTCTTAGAACTTAGCCCGATAGAGCATCGTCCCGCTTCTGAGCACACCGAAGTGTTTATACTTTTCGACGATGAAGCGCTCTATGTCGGCTTCTATGTTCACGACAGCCGACCTGATGAAATTACCGCAAACGTCATGCGCCCAGACGGCCCGCTTCGTGATGAAGACAAGGTCAATCTCATTATCGATCCCTTTAACAATCAGCGCAGTGGTTACCAGTTTCAACTAAATGCCAATGGTGCGCGCAGCGAGGCGATTTATGTAACAGGTACTCGCCCCTCGTATGACTGGGAGGGTATTTGGAACGGTGCCTCACGCTTTGTCGAGGATGGCTGGACCGCAGAAATGGAAATTCCATACAAGTCGCTCTCCTTTGATCCGGAAAACGGCACTTGGGGCTTTAACGTATTCCGCAACATACAGCGAGAACAAGCTAGCACCGCCTGGTATTCAACCAACGGTACGCCTCACCCGGCAGCTGCCGGAAAGATGACCGGCATATCAGGGCTCACTCAGGGTCTTGGTTTGGATGTTATTCCTTCTTTTTCCGGTACATCCTTTGACGACAGAGTCGCTGGTAATGAAGAATCCGAATTAAAACCCTCGCTGGATATCTTCTACAAAATCAATCCACAAATTAATTTAGCGGTGACCCTGAACACAGATTTCTCTGCAACCGAGGCCGACAGCAACGCACTCAATAACACCAGATTCCGTCAATATTTTGAAGAGCAACGTGGCTTCTTTCTGAATGACTTCGACAACTTTAAATACGGCCTTCAAGACCTTCAGCTTCAAGCCGAAGAGTCAGGCAACAATGCCTTGGCCTTTTACTCACGCAGAATCGGTATAAGCGAGGACGGAATACCAGTAGATATTGTGGGCGGAGTTAAGTTAAGTGGCCGCATCGGCGAAACTGAATTTGGAACTTTGGTGATGCGTCAGGACGAATTTGAGGTCCGCGACGAAGACGGCAACGTTACCGATGTAATCGATCCCACCAACGCCTTTGTTGCTCGCGTCAGTCAGCCGGTGTTTGCCGAATCCAAAGTGGGTTTTATTTTTACCGATGGTAATCCTGCAGAAAACCAGAGCAACTCGCTGTACGGTTTTGACTTTCAATACCGCGACACTGAGTTTTATGGCGGTAAAAGTCTTGATGGCGTGATTCTGGTTCAACAAACGAGCGACCCTGATTTTAACGACAAACAAGGCAGCTACGCCGCCGTTATCTCGCTCTCTGATCAAAGTGGATGGCAAGGTGGTGCCGAGTATTTTGTGATCGAAGAAAATTACAGCCCAGGATTGGGCTTCACTCAGCGCACTGACGCCGAACTGATCACTGGAAACCTCTCCTACACATGGCTCTACGATGATTCCAGTTGGCTCCAGGAAGTCATTGTTAATTTTGACTCTCATCAATGGAATTTTCTTGAAAGCGGCGAGCTGGATTCTTCCGATACAGGTATAGAAGTTGAACTGATCAAGCAGCGTGGTGACTCTTTTGAAATCGATTTTTCTCAAGAAAGAGAAAATGTTATGCCCGGAAGTCGCAACCCCACGGGCAGCCTGGGCTTTGATATTGATCCTGGCACCTATAGTCAAAACATCTTTCGACTCGGTTATTCCTCACCCAGCTACTGGGACTTAACACCTGAAATAAGCTATCGGGGCGGCGATTTTTACGACGGCAGTTTTCACCGTATTAACCCCAGCCTTACCTGGCAAGCCAATAGACACTTGGTTATTGAAACCGGATACCGGCTTACCCAATACGATCTTCCCACAGAGGGCACGGTTTACACTCGGGAGTTTGATATGGAATTGATCTACGCATTCAACTCCAAAGTATCCCTGACTTCTCAGATTGAATACGACAATGTCCGCCATGAATTGGTTTTTAATAATAGGCTGCGCTGGCAGATTGAACCTGGTCAGGATGTCTGGGTAGTCTTCAATCAGGGAATGGTAGACGAGGACGAAGACTACAACTTCGCGGTAGAGAATACGGCTGCAGCCTTCAAGATCAGGTACACCCTGCGCTATTAAAGCTTAACTAGAGTTAACATCTTTTTACCCCTGTCTGATATTTCTAAGCGTCTAGCCAACTAGAATAAGTGCTTGGACTTATTGCATTGCTGACTAATGATGAAAAATAAAAATCTATTCTGGTTTTCCCTTGTACTTCTCGTCGGTTTTATTTCTGCTAATACATTTGCGCAGACAGTTCCCGATCCTGCTGAAAAAATATTTGAAGTGGGCTACACAGATACAGCACCTCAAATTGACGGGGATTTGTCGGATTCTGCCTGGACCAATGCTGCTCGCAGGGATGATTTTCTGGAAATAGTTCCTGTCGAATACAGGGCTGCATCCGAACGCACCGAAGTCTATGTAATGCATGACGAAGATGCTCTCTACGTTGGTTTCTATGCCTACGACAGCCAACCTGACCAGATCGCTGCCAACGTCATGAGCTCTGGCGGTGGCAGCATGCAGTATGACGATAAGGTCATTCTGATGCTGGACCCGAACAACACCCAACGCGGCGGTTATCTGTTTCAGATTAATCCCAATGGAGTCCAGAGCGAGGCTCTCTATATAACAGGAACACAACTGGCTCGCGATTGGGAAGCGATCTGGGATGGAAATGCCCGCATAGTCGAGGACGGCTGGACCGCTGAAATGGCTATCCCATTTAAATCTTTATCTTTCGACCCGAATAACGACACCTGGGGTATCAATTTCACCCGTGATTTGCAGAGAACGGTAACCGATTTTGGCTGGTATTCGCTCAACGGTGAGGCTAGCGTAGCCAGCGCTGGTAAGGTCACAGGGATCACTGGCCTGTCTCAGGGAATGGGGCTTGATGTTATTCCCTCACTCAGCGGAACCTCCTTCGACGACGAAGTGAACGGTATCAGCAATTCTGAGCTGCAACCCTCCGTAGACGTTTTTTACAAAATGACACCGCAAATCAACCTCGCAGTGACAATCAACACAGATTTTTCGGCGACAGAAGCGGATAGCAATACCCTGAATGCAACTCGCTTTGCGCGTTTCTTTCAGGAAAAACGCGCTTTCTTCCTCAATGATTTCGATGTCTTCAATTTTGGTCTGGCTAACCTCAACTTGAACGGTACGGAGTCGGGCCGAAACGCCCTAGCCTTTTATTCTCGGCGTATCGGCCTGAGCAGTAATGGTCGGCCGGTAGATATCGACGGCGGGGTCAAACTCAGCGGCCAGATTGGTGACACGGAATTCGGTGTTTTTGCGATGCGGCAAAATGAATTTGAAATTCGGGACGACAATGGGAATCTTACCGAAGTAATCGATCCCACAACTGCGATGGTTGCCCGGGTTTCGCACTCCATTTTTGACGAGTCGAGAATCGGTCTAATTTTTACCGAGGGTAACCCTACGGAAAATCAGGACAACTCTTTATACGGCGTGGATTTCCACTACCGAGACTCCGATTTTTACGCCAATAAGACCTTTGATGCCTTGCTTGCCTATCAGGAATCTGACGATCCGGACTTCGACGGCGATCAAGCGAGCCACACCGCAACCCTTTCCTTCTCTGGCAGCCAAGGTTGGCAAGGTGGCGCGCAGTATTTTGTTGTCGAAGAAAATTATAGCCCCGGTATAGGTTTTACCCAACGCACCAATGCCGAACTCTTTTCCACAGAATTGACTCACA